>NZ_JADBQK010000028.1:0-124522 GCF_014895885.1 Enterobacter cloacae complex sp. P17RS | reverse complement strand
GGATGAGGGGAAAGTTAATTTTCAGGTAAAATTTTCAACTAGAACGGATAATGTTCAGGAACAAAGAGCGATTATATTGCATATAATATCTCTTAAAGTTAAAGAGAGAATCCTCGTTTATTGCGATAAAGAAATAAAAAAATGGATTAGGAAGTTAAAAAATACAAACTTCAATATTGAGCAAGTTCTTCATGCACGATATTCGGAGCATGATTTGCATGAGGCACGAAGTAATTGGGAGTTTGTACTTTATCGTTCACTTCTGGAAAATGATTCCGTAATGCAATATCTAAAGTCCATCAGCCCTGATGTGCAGCAAAACCAAAGTGACGATAGAGAGTTGATTACTTTGGATATCTGATTGAAAACTAATTTTAATTAGTTAATAGAGAGAAAATCTGGCGGAAGATCACAGGAGTCGAACCTGCCCGGGAACGCTGGCGCCCCCAACTGGATTTGAAGTCCAGCCACCTCACCGGAGATGACGATCTTCCGCGCCTCGATTGCTACATGGAGGCGGGGCGCATTATAGCTACTTTCAGTCATTTACCACATACCCCACACCACTTTTTTCACCTCTCTTTTGACCTGTACCCCCCTGTTTCAGCTAATTCCTAAGAAAATCCTCAGGTTAGCCTTTTGTGCTCTCCAACATTTATCGCGATCACAAAAAACAAGAAACGTAATCTGCTAACCAGAAAACGCAATACCCGCCGTTGAAACAATGGTTTAAAACCAATGCAACCGGTCTCAGCGCCCCCTACAGCGTGAAGGATAAAAAATATGAGCGAAGTATTGTCAGTAAAAGAGAAGATTGGCTATGGCATGGGTGACGCCGCCAGCCACATCATTTTTGATAACGTCATGTTGTACATGATGTTTTTCTACACCGATATTTTCGGCATTCCCGCCGGGTTTGTCGGCACCATGTTCCTGCTGGCCCGTGCGCTGGATGCAATCTCCGACCCGTGCATGGGGCTGATTGCCGACCGCACCCGCAGCCGCTGGGGCAAGTTCCGCCCGTGGATTTTGTTCGGCGCCATCCCGTTCGGCATCGTCTGCGTGCTGGCCTACACCACGCCGGACCTCAGCCTCAACGGCAAAATGGTTTACGCGGCAATTACCTATACGCTGCTGACCCTGCTCTATACCGTGGTCAACATCCCGTACTGCGCGCTGGGCGGGGTAATCACCAGCGACCCGACGCAGCGTATCTCCCTTCAGTCCTGGCGCTTCGTGCTGGCGACGGCGGGTGGCATGCTCTCCACGGTGCTGATGATGCCGCTGGTGAAGCTGATTGGCGGCGACGATAAGGCGTTCGGCTTCCAGGGCGGGATCGCTGTGCTGTCGGTGGTCGCGTTCCTGATGCTGGCGTTCTGCTTCTTCACCACCAAAGAGCGCATCCAGGTGCCGCCGAGCACCACCTCCATGCGGGAAGATCTGCGCGATATCTGGCAAAACGACCAGTGGCGCATCGTCGGCGTGCTCACCATCCTCAATATCCTCGCCGTCTGCGTGCGCGGCGGCGCGATGATGTACTACTGCACCTGGATTATGGGCTCGCCGGAAGTATTCGTTGCGTTCCTCACCACCTACTGCGTCGGCAACCTGATTGGCTCCGCGCTGGCGAAACCGCTCACCGACTGGAAGTGCAAGGTCAGCATCTTCTGGTGGACCAACGCCGCGCTGGCGGTGGTCAGCGTGGCGATGTTCTTCGTCCCGATGCACGCCACCGTGCTGATGTTCGCCTTTATCTTCGTTATCGGCGTGCTGCACCAGCTGGTGACGCCAATCCAGTGGGTAATGATGTCCGATACCGTCGACTACGGCGAATGGACCAACGGCAAACGCCTGACCGGCATCAGCTTTGCGGGCACGCTGTTCGTGCTGAAGCTCGGCCTGGCGCTGGGCGGGGCGATGATCGGCTGGATGCTGGCAGGCGGTGGCTACGACGCGGCGGCCAAAACCCAGAACAGCGCGACCATCAGTATTATTATCGGCCTGTTTACGCTGGCGCCGGCGATCTGCTACGTGCTGAGCACCATTATCGCCAAACGCTACTACACGCTGAAAACCCCCTTCCTGACCAAAATCCTGGGTGAGCTGGCGCAGGGCGCGCGCCGCAATCAGCAGGATTTTGAAAACCTGCCGGTCAGCAAAGAATTGCAGAACTAAGAGGACGAAAGCATGAAAATCAGTGATGGAAACTGGCTTATTCAACCGGGCCTGAACGTGACCTGTCCGGTTCAGGTGTTCGACGTGGAGCAGCAGGGCAATGACCTGGTGGTGTATGTTGCGCCGCGCGACGTGCGTGAGCGCACCTGGCAGCTCGACACGTTGATGTTCACGGTGCGTCTGTTTTCCCCGCAGGAAGGGATTGTCGGGGTGCGCATCGAGCACTTCCAGGGCGCGCTGAACAACGGCCCGCACTATCCGCTGAACGTTCTGAAAGACGTGAAGGTCGAGATTGAAAACAACGCCGAATTTGCCGAGCTGAAAAGCGGCAGCGTCAGCGTGCGCGTCACCAAAGGCGAGTTCTGGGCGCTGGATTTCCTGCGCAACGGCCAGCGCATTACCGGCAGCCAGCTGAAAAACAACGGCTACGTGCAGGACAGTAACACCGACCGTAATTACGTTTTTGAGCGTCTGGATCTGGGCGTGGGGGAAACAGTCTACGGCCTGGGCGAGCGCTTTACCGCGCTGGTGCGCAACGGCCAGACGGTCGAAACCTGGAACCGCGACGGCGGCACCAGCACCGAGCAGTCCTACAAAAATATCCCGTTCTACCTGACCAACCGCGGCTACGGCGTGCTGGTGAATCACCCGGAAAATGTCTCGTTCGAAGTGGGCTCCGAGAAAGTCTCTAAGGTGCAGTTCAGCGTTGAAGGGGAATATCTGGAATACTTCGTGATCGACGGCCCGACGCCAAAAGAGGTATTAAACCGCTATACCCGCTTCACCGGGCGCCCGGCGCTGCCGCCTGCGTGGTCGTTCGGCCTGTGGCTGACCACGTCGTTCACCACCAACTACGACGAAGCCACGGTGAACAGCTTTATCGACGGCATGGCCGAGCGCGACCTGCCGCTGCACGTGTTCCACTTCGACTGCTTCTGGATGAAGGCTTTCCAGTGGTGCGATTTTGAATGGGACCCGGTGACCTTCCCGGACCCGGAAGGGATGATCCGCCGCCTGAAAGGGAAAGGGCTGAAGGTCTGCGTGTGGATTAACCCGTACATCGGCCAGAAATCCCCGATTTTCCGCGAGCTGAAAGAGAAGGGCTACCTGCTCAAGCGTCCGGACGGCTCCCTGTGGCAGTGGGACAAATGGCAGCCGGGGCTGGCGATTTACGACTTCACCAATCCGGACGCAAGCCGGTGGTATGCCGACAAGCTGAAAGGCCTGGTGGATATCGGCGTTGACTGCTTCAAGACCGACTTCGGCGAGCGTATCCCGACCGACGTGCAGTGGTTCGACGGTTCCGATCCGCAGAAGATGCACAACCACTACGCCTACATCTACAACGAGCTGGTGTGGAACGTGCTGAAAGAGACCGTCGGCGAAGAGGAGGCGGTGCTGTTTGCCCGCTCGGCGTCCGTCGGGGCGCAACAGTTCCCGGTACACTGGGGCGGCGACTGCTACGCCAACTACGAATCGATGGCGGAAAGCCTGCGCGGTGGGTTGTCGATTGGCCTGTCCGGCTTCGGGTTCTGGAGCCACGATATCGGCGGGTTCGAAAACACCGCTCCGGCGCACGTCTATAAACGCTGGTGCGCGTTCGGGCTGTTCTCCAGCCACAGCCGTCTGCACGGCAGCAAATCCTACCGCGTGCCGTGGGCGTACGATGACGAGTCCTGCGACGTGGTGCGCCACTTCACGCAGCTGAAATGTCAGCTGATGCCGTACCTGTACCGTCAGGCGGCGCTGGCCCGCGAGTTCGGCACGCCGATGCTGCGTGCGATGATGCTGGAGTTCCCGGACGATCCGGCGTGCGATTACCTCGACCGTCAGTACATGCTGGGGGATTCCATGATGGTGGCGCCGGTGTTCTCCGAGGCGGGGGACGTGCAGTTCTACCTGCCGGAAGGCCGCTGGACCCACCTGTGGCACAACGACGAAATCCATGGCAGCCGCTGGCATAAGCAGCAGCACGATTTTATGAGCCTGCCGGTCTACGTGCGCGACAACACTCTGCTGGCGCTGGGCAACAATAACCAGAAGCCGGACTACGCGTGGAACGCGGGGACGGCCTTCCAGCTGTTTAACCTGGAGGATGGCGCAGCGGCGGTGAGCGAAGTGCCTGCGGCGGACGGGTCTGTGGCATTTACGCTGAAGGCATCGCGTCAGGGCGACATCGTGACCTTTACCGGCGCGGGTGACGCGCAAAACTGGTCGGTGTGCTTGCGCAACGTGCAGAAGGTGAGTGGCGTGAAAGGCGGCTCGCACGCGGGCAGCGAGTGGGGTGTGGTGGTGAAAGCGGAGGGGGATGAGGTGGTGGTTCAGCTCTGAGGTGGAAAATGCCCGGTGGCGCTTCGCTTACCGGGCCTAAGGTAATTATGCGCTCTGATGCCCTCACCCTGACCCTCTCCCACAGGGAGAGGGAACAAACATCAAAAACTTTATTGCACAGGCGTTGCAACCACGCCGCCCGTCATCGTCTGCTCAACCTGCTGCTTATCCATATTTACCGCGCTCAGCTTCCCATTCACCGTTGGCTTCAGTGGGGCATTCGCCTGCACGCTGCCGCTGGCGGTCATCTGAATATTGCCGTCGCCCGTAATCGGTAACGCAGGCCAGCCCCACTGCTGCAGCACGTTGAGCGGTACGCCGCGCCCGTTCAGGCTCACCGTGGTCTGCCGCTGCGGGAGCTGTGAAACCGTCGCCGTGGCTTCCAGAATACCTTTCTCGGTAAAGGCGCTCAGGTCGCTAATGTTCACCGTGGCGGCGTTGGCATTCAGCGCCAGCGACGGACGGCGCACGTCGACGCGGTTAAAGGTCGCCGCCGCGCCGTTTAATGTTGCGCTGCCGCCCCAGACGCCCCACTGGCGATCTTTCGCCAGCTGCAGGTTTGCGCCGTAGCCGTCCAGGGAGGTGATCTGCCACGGGAAGGCGGGATCGATGTCGATCACCAGGTTGCGGCTCAGGCCAAATTTTTGCAGCGTGACGCTGTTCATCCATTCCGGCAGCGGCTCCATCCACAGCGTTTTCCAGTTTTCAGGAAGGGTGTACTCCAGCCCGGCGATGGCAACATCATCCAGAACCAGCGCTTTACCGTCGCGCAGCCAGTTGCCGGACGTGCGCACCATACCGCCTTCCCAGCGGGAGGTGAACTGACGCAGCGCTATGCCCTGCGGGGAAAACTCCGCATTCAGGATCGGGTCAAACAGATGCAGCGAGCCGAAGATAAACTCGCTGGCGTTCATGGACAGGCGACCTTCCTGGCTCTGCCAGTCGCCTTTGCTGAGAGTCAGGTTGCGCAGGCTTAAGTCGAGATCGGTCACCGCCCAGTCCGGGCCCTGCAGGCGGGCATCGGTGACCTCCAGACGGCCAATTTGCAGGGAGGGGATGGTAGCCAGCGGCGCGAAGAACGCCTTCAGCGTTTTGTCGCTCTGCAGGCGGATCTCGTTCAGGCGCATGGTGTCGATTATCCAGCTTCCGTCAGCGTTACGCAGGGCGGAGCCAGTGAGCGAGCCACGGGCCATATCGGCACCAATGGTGTTCAGCACCACCTCCTTGCCGTTCAACTGGCCGTCGATTAGCACGTTGGTGGCCGGTACGCCGTTCAGGGTCAGCGAGCCGGCGCTCATCTGGATCTTCGCGTTTTTACCCAGCACGTTCCCGGCTTCTGGCTGCCATGGGCTGACGCCGCCCGTGACCTTCTGTGCGCTCAGATCCCATTCAGTATTCGGGCTATTAAAGGCCATGTTGTTCAGCTGCAGACGATCGGCCTGGAAGGGCAGCGGCGCTGTTTGAGGCGAGAGATTCAGCGTGCCGTCGAACAGGGTGATAGTGCCCATGTGCAGCGGAGCGGTGATCTGACGGCTGCTCAGGCCAATATCGACTTTTTTGGCAACTAATGTGGCGGGTTTACCGTCCCGCCCAAAGGTGACATTTTCCAGAATGAGGTGGGAAGGCGATGAAAAGCGGTGATTCATCTTGTCGAAACTGAGTTCGTAGTCGGTATTCACCGTAATCCAGCTGCTGACCTGCGCCGCGCCCCAGCGGGTCTGGAGCAGAATGTAGAGCGCCAGCATCACAATAAGCAGGGCTACCAGAAGATAGACGAGCAGCTTTCCAATAAATTTCATGGTCTTCCATCCCGCAAAACGCACATAAGGGAGTTATGCACGATTTATGCGCAATCCTCAAGGCGGGAATGGTGTAATTAGATGTCACGGCAGGCATTGACTGCCTGCCGTGAGGGAGATCAGTTCTTCTCAGGCGGGAAAACGAGGTTCAGCACGATAGCAGTGATACCGCCCGCGGCAATGCCGGAAGAGAGCAGGTTTTTAACCCAGTCCGGCGCAAACTGCAGGATCAGCGGCTGCTGGGAAACACCCAGACCAACGGCCAGCGACAGCGCAATAATCATGATTGCGCGGCGGTTCAGCGGCTCGCGGGAGACGATACGCACGCCGGAGGCCGCGATAGTCCCAAACATCACAAGCGTTGCGCCGCCCAGCACCGGCTCAGGAATGTGCTGCACAAAGCCGCTCACCGCCGGGAACAGGCCGAGGACGATCAGCATCAGCGCCACCACGAAACCAACGTAGCGGCTGGCCACGCCGGTCAGCTGGATCACACCGTTGTTCTGGCCGAAGCAGGAGTTCGGGAAGGTGTTGAATACCGCAGAGACAAACGAGTTCAGGCCGTTCGCCAGTACGCCGCCTTTCAGACGCTTCATGTACAGCGGGCCGGAAACCGGCTGCTCAGAGACGTCGGAGGTAGCGGTGATATCACCGATGGTCTCCAGAGAAGTAATCATAAAGACCAGCATCAGCGGCAGGAGCAGACCCCAGTCTATGCCCAGGCCGTAATAAAGCGGCGTTGGGACGGTGATCAGCGCGCTGTTGGTCGGCGCGGTGTTCTCCGGCAGCATCCCCAGCGCCCACGCCAGCAGATAGCCCGCTGCCATGGCGATCACCAGCGAGGCCACGCGCAGGTAAGGGTTACGCTGACGGTTAAGCAAAATAATGATCGCCAGCACCACGCCCGCCAGCAGCAGGTTTTTCGGCGCGCCGAAGGTGTGGTCGCTCATTGCCGCGTAGCCGCCGCCGATGGAGGTGAGGCCCACCTGAATCAGCGACAGGCCGATAATCATCACCACCACGCCGGAAACCAGCGGGGTGATCACACGGCGTGCCAGGTGCAGAACGCGGGAGATGACCATCTCCGTGCAGCTTGCCAGCATCAGCGTGCCGAACAGCGCCGCCATCATGGACGGAACATCCGCACCGCCGGTTTTCAGCGCCGTACCGCCCATGATCAGCGGCGCCACGAAGTTAAAGCTGGTGCCCTGAATCGACAGTAGCCCTGACCCCACCGGGCCCCAGGCTTTAATTTGAATAATGGAGGCCACGCCGGAGGCGAACAGAGACATACTGATAATGTGCTGTGTGTCCTGCGCCGGTAAACCGAGCGCCTGGCAAATCAGCAGCGCCGGGGTGATCACCGCAACAAACATCGCCAGAAGATGCTGGCAGGCGGCAAAAAGCGTCTGCGGCAGCGGCGGTCGGTCTTCAAGGCGGTAAATCAGTTCGCTATTTTGCTTCTGCGCAATCGGTTGCGCATCTGGCGATTCTATGGTGTTAACGGACATCGGCGGCAATCCCACGGTGGAAAAGCGGGCATTTTATCTGACCACCTGGTAAAAGCAAACGATTGCCAGCAAAAAAAAGGAAGAAAATCTGCCGCTGTGAGCAGGTTTTTTACAACCTATCGGAAAAAAAAATTACACTTTTTGCGCCGGGGGCTCATGACGAGCGCAAACCGGCCCAGGATAACGCCGCGTGTGTATGGAATACGCGCATAACAGGAGCCTTTTATGATTCATCTCGATACGTTGTCGACCCTTGTTGCCGCAACGCTGGTTCTTCTGCTTGGTCGCAAGCTGGTCCACAGCGTTTCCTTTCTGAAAAAATACACTATTCCTGAACCTGTCGCCGGCGGTCTGCTGGTGGCGCTGGCCTTGCTGATACTGAAAAAAAGCATGGGCTGGGAAATTGATTTTGATATGTCCCTGAAAGACCCGCTGATGCTGGCTTTCTTTGCCACCATCGGCCTGAACGCCAACCTGGCGAGCCTGCGCTCGGGCGGTAAGGTGCTCGGCGTGTTTCTGATTGTGGTGGTGGGGCTGCTGCTGATGCAAAATGCGATTGGCATCGGTATGGCAACGCTGCTGGGGCTGGATCCGCTGATGGGGCTGCTGGCGGGGTCGATTACCCTTTCGGGCGGTCACGGCACCGGCGCGGCGTGGAGCAAGCTGTTCATCGAACGCTACGGTTTTGAAAACGCGACGGAAGTGGCGATGGCCTGCGCGACCTTTGGCCTGGTACTGGGTGGCCTGATTGGCGGCCCGGTAGCGCGTTATCTGGTGAAGCACTCCACCACGCCGAATGGCAGACCGGACGATGAAATGGTGCCGACCGCGTTTGAAAAACCGGACGTTGGACGCAGCATCACCTCGCTGGTGATGATTGAAACCATCGCGATGATTGCCATCTGCCTGACCGTGGGCAAAGTGGTTGCGCAATGGCTGGCGGGTACCGCGTTTGAACTGCCGACGTTTGTCTGCGTGCTGTTTATCGGGGTGATCCTGAGCAACGGTCTGGCGCTGATGGGCTTCTACCGCGTGTTTGAACGGGCGGTATCGGTGCTCGGCAACGTCTGCCTGTCGCTGTTCCTGGCGATGGCGCTGATGAGCCTGAAGCTGTGGGAGCTGGCCTCGCTGGCGCTGCCGATGGTGGCGATTCTGGCGGTGCAGGCGCTGTTTATGGCGCTGTATGCCATGTTCGTGACCTGGCGCATGATGGGGAAAAACTATGATGCGGCGGTGCTGGCGGCCGGTCACTGCGGGTTTGGTCTGGGGGCTACCCCAACGGCTATCGCCAACATGCAGGCGATCACCGAACGGTTCGGGCCATCGCATATGGCGTTTCTGGTGGTCCCGATGGTCGGCGCATTCTTCATTGATATCGTCAACGCGCTGGTGATCAAGCTGTACCTGATGCTGCCGATATTTGCCTGAGATCAGGCGTTGGAATACCGTTCGGTTTCCGGCATCCAGCGCTCAATTAACGCTGCCGCCTGTTCGGGGTAGCGTTCATGAATATGGCGCGCAAGGCGCTGAACTTCGGGGATCATGGCCTGATCGCGCAGTAAATCCGCCACTTTGAATTCAGCATTTCCCGTCTGGCGCGTGCCCAGTAGTTCGCCCGGGCCGCGTATCTCCAGGTCTTTTTGCGCAATCACAAAGCCGTCGTTGCTGTCGCGCAGCACCTGCAGTCGCATCTGGGCGGTTTTTGAAAGCGGTGCTTTGTAAAGCAGCACGCAGTGAGACGCTACCGCGCCGCGGCCAACGCGCCCGCGCAGCTGGTGGAGCTGGGCAAGCCCCAGACGTTCCGGGTTTTCGATGATCATCAAACTGGAGTTGGGTACGTCAACGCCCACTTCGATGACCGTCGTCGCGACCAGCAAATGCAGTTCCCCCTGTTTGAAGGATTGCATCACCGCCTGCTTCTCGGCAGGCTTCATGCGGCCGTGAACCAGGCCAACGTTCAGCTCGGGCAGTGCCAGCTTGAGCTCTTCCCACGTCGCTTCGGCGGCCTGGGCTTCCAGCAGTTCAGACTCTTCAATCAGGGTACAGACCCAGTAGGCCTGACGCCCTTCATGGGTGCAAGCATTGCGCACCCGGTCAATGATGTCGCTGCGGCGCGTATCCGGTATGGCGACCGTCGTCACCGGCGTTCGGCCCGGCGGCAGTTCGTCGATGGTAGAGGTATCCAGATCGGCGTAGGCGGTCATCGCCAGGGTACGCGGGATCGGCGTGGCGGTCATGATCAGCTGATGCGGGTGGAAGCCCTGCTGCAGCCCTTTTTCCCACAGCGCCAGACGCTGATGCACGCCGAAGCGGTGCTGCTCGTCGATAATCACCAGCGCGAGGCCGTTAAACTGCACCTGCTCCTGAAAGATAGCGTGTGTGCCGACAATCATCTGCACCTGGCCGCTGGCGATGGCCTCCTGTTGCGCAAGACGCGCTTTGCCTTTTTGCTTTCCGGCAAGCCAGCCCACTTCAATCCCGAGCGGTGCGAACCAGGCGCGGAAATTGTTGGCGTGTTGTTCAGCCAGCAGTTCGGTGGGTGCCATCAGCGCGACCTGTTTGCCGTGGGCAATCGCGCGCAGGGCGGCCAGGGCGGCAACCAGCGTTTTACCTGAACCTACGTCGCCCTGCACCAGGCGCATCATCGGCACGTCGAGCGCCATATCGCGCTCAATCTCGGCGGTGACGCGCGCCTGCGCGCCGGTGGGCTTAAAGGGTAGCGAGGCCAGCAGCTTATCTTTGAGCACATCATTCGGGCTTAACGGCTGAGCGTGGAAACGCTGCGCGCCGGCGCGCAGCGCCAGCATGCTCAGGTTATGCGCCAGTAATTCCTCAAGGATAAGACGCCGTTGAGCGGGGTGTTTACCGCTTTCTAAATCGCTGAGCTGCAGCGTTGGCGGCGGGCGGTGCAGGGTGCGCAGCGCCTCGGGCAGGCTCATCATCCCCTGAGCCAGTTCTGGCGGCAGCAGTTCGGTAATGGCACAGGTGTCCAGCAGCTCCAGGGCCTGATCGGTGAGCTTACGCAGCGTCGCCTGCTTAATGCCTTCGGTCGTCGGGTAAACCGGCGTGAGCGTCTCCTGCAGCTCCGGCGTGCTAAGATCGCCCTGCACGCGGTACTCCGGGTGGATCATCTCTGCGCCGTATTTCCCGCGTTTGGCTTCGCCATAGGCCAGCACTCTGCGGCCTGTCGCCAGGCTGTTTTTCATTGCAGCGCTGAAGTTGAAGAAACGCATGGTGAGGATGCCGGTGCCGTCGCTGATCTGACAGGTCATCATCCGGCGTCCGCCGAAAGTGATATTGCAGTTCAGGACTTCGCCTTCAACGGTGGCGTAAATGGCGGGAAGCAGATCGCCAATCTTGTAGAGCTGAGTGCGGTCTTCGTAACGCAGGGGGAGGTGAAGCAGGAGATCCTGCACGGTGTGCAGGCCAATTTTTGCCAGCTTATTGCTTTGCGCCGCGCCCACGCCCGTCAGGCTGTTGAGCGGGATAGCATCCAGCAGGCGGCCTTTCATCGGTTACCCGGCGTACTGCATAGTGGCCCACCACTCGGCATCGGCTTCAATTTCGCCCTGCGCGTTGACGTGGGGGTAAGGCAATTTTTTCTGCTTCGCAACGCGTGCCAGCACCGGATAGCCACCTTCAAACAGCAGGCGCTGCTGTTCTTCTTCCGGCAGCATGCTGTTGCTGCGCTCGTACATCCCGGCGTTCTGACGCTGGCGCTGCGCTTCATACAGAATGAGCGCGGACGCCACGGAGACGTTAAGGGACTGGACCATGCCGATCATCGGAATGATGATGTCCCGATCCGCCAGATCCAGCGCCTCCTGGGAGATCCCGGTTTTCTCCTGACCCATCAAAATGCAGGTCGGGCGGGTATAGTCGATTTCGCGGAAATCCACGGCCTTATCGGACAGGTTTGTCGCCAGGATCTGCATACCGCGTCCTTTCAGATGCGATACGGCATCGCCAATCGTCTGGTGAGATTTGACGGATACCCAGCTGTTACTGCCTGCCGCAGCAGAGACCATGGTTCGCATCCGGTGACCCGGCCAGACGGCGTGCACTTCATGCACGCCGACGGCATCTGCGGTACGGACGATGGCAGAGACGTTATGAGGTTTATGCACCTGCTCCATGCAGACCGTCAGGTCAGGCTGGCGTCTGGCAAGCATTTCGCAGATACGGGCATAACGTTGTGAATTCATAAACCTAGTTTCGGTTTCGGGTGACTTTAATCACGTCCGGCATGACGCGGATCTTGCGCATAATGTTCGCCAGATGCACGCGGTCGCGAGCGGTCAGACGGATAAAGGCGCTATAGACGCGGCCGTCTTTTTCTTCCGTATTCAGGCTCTGAATGTTGGACGAGGCCGTGTTGATGGCTGCCGTCAGGTTCGCCAGGGCACCCTGGTGGTTGAACATATCCACCTTAATTTCGGTGATAAATTCCTGCGCCGTCTCTTTATCCCACTCGACCGCCATAAACTTCTCGGCTTCTTTCTGGTAGCCGCGAATGTTACGACAGGATTCATGGTGGATAACCAGCCCTTTGCCCGGACTGACGTGCGCAATAATCGGGTCGCCAGGGATTGGACGGCAACATTTTGCGAAGGTGATCAGCACCCCGTCCGCGCCTTTGATCGGCAGATGAGCATGGCCGGATGCGCCTGGAGCAGATGGCGTCGCTTCGCCCTGCTGCAGGTTTTTCGCCACCACGACACTCATCGCGTTACCCAGACCAATTTCCGCCAGCAGATCGTCCAGAGACGTGAGCTTCATACGGTCGAGTTCACGCTGAATATGCTCCGGTGGGATCTCTGCCAGCTTACGGCTGCCGCCCAACGCGTGGTTGAGCAGACGACGCCCCAGGCTCACGGAGTCATCGCGCTTGAGGTTTTTCAACAGCTGACGAATTTTGGCGCGCGCTTTGGAACTCACGACAAAGTTCAGCCAGGCCGCGTTCGGACGTGCACCCGGCGCGGTAATAATTTCGACCGTCTGGCCGCTGGAGAGCGGCTGTGACAGCGGGTAAGGCTGTCTGTCGACGCGCGCGCCCACGCAGGCGTGCCCGATATCGGTATGCACGGCGTAGGCGAAGTCGACCGGCGTTGCGCCCGCAGGCAGTTCGACAATGCGACCTTCTGGGGTGAAAACGTAAATCTCATCCGGGAAGAGATCGGATTTAACGCTCTCGATAAATTCGAACGAGCTACCCGCACTCTGCTGAAGCTCCAGCAGGCTCTGCATCCAGCGCTGGGCGCGGATTTGCGCGGTGGTGCTGCTTTCGCCACCGTGCTCTTTGTAAGCCCAGTGTGCGGCTACACCCATCTCTGCCATCTGGTCCATGTCTTCGGTGCGGATCTGCACTTCAACAGGCACGCCGTGCGGACCGATCATCGAGGTATGCAAAGATTGATAGCCGTTCGCTTTCGGAATGGCGATGTAATCTTTCATGCGCCCCGGGCGCGGTTTATAGAGGCTGTGCATCTGCCCCAGCACGCGGTAGCAGGTGTCAGAGTCGTGGACGATTACGCGGAACGCGTAGATATCCATGATCGAGTGAAAACGCTGCTCTTTGAGCACCATTTTGCAGTAGATGGAGTAAAGATGTTTTTCGCGACCGCTGACGCGGCACGGGATTCCCGCTTCCTGCAAACGCCCTTCAATTTCAGAGAGGATCTTTTGAATCATCTCTTTACGGTTACCGCGTGCGGCTTTCACCACCTCTTTAATCACGCGATAGCGGTTCGGGTACAACGCTTCAAAGCCCAGCTCTTCCAGCTCGGTTTTGATGTGGTGGATACCTAAACGGTGCGCCAGCGGACTGTAAATTTCGAGGGTTTCACGGGCAATGCGGCGACGTTTATCCGGGCGAAGTGAGCCCAGCGTGCGCATGTTGTGGGTACGGTCAGCGAGTTTGATGAGAATGACGCGGATATCCTGCACCATCGCCATAATCATCTTGCGGAAGTTTTCGGCTTGCGCCTCTTTCTTGTCGCGGAATTTCAGCTTATCAAGCTTAGAGACCCCTTCCACCAGCTCGGCAACGCTTTTGCCAAACAGCTGTTCCATATCCTGGTAGGTGGCAGGGGTATCTTCGATCACGTCGTGCAGCAGGGCGGCCATCAGCGTTTCGTAGTCGAGTTTCATCTCGGCCAGAATACAGGCTACCGCAACCGGGTGCGTGATGTAGGGTTCACCGCTTGAACGTGTCTGGCCCTCGTGAGCGTCACGTGCAACGAGATACGCCTGCTGAAGACGCTTAATCTGGTCTTCAGGCAGGTAGATTTGAATCAGTTGATTCAGGCTTTCAAACAGATACAAGGGCGACCCGCAGGTTTAATTAACGACGACCTTCAGCAATGGCGGTTACGGCCTGCAGTTCTGCGGCTTCCTGCTCTTGCTGCTCCTGGCGCTCACGCACGTCGAGGATCTGGTTGTTGATCAGACCTTCTTCAATTTCGCGAAGTGCAATAACGGTGGTTTTATCGTTTTCTTCCGGTACCAGCGGATCTTTACCGCCCACCTGCATCTGACGAGCGCGACGCGCGGCGACCAGCACCAGGTCAAAACGGTTACCAATTTTCTCTACAGCGTCCTGAACAGTTACGCGTGCCATACTTAAAATGCTCCACAGGTGAAGAAATGACTGGGCATGATACTGAAAGTGGGTTCAGTCTGCCAACAGTTTGGTGATTAATGCGTCATGTCGCTGCTTCTGGCGGCTCATACGCAGTCGTTCTGCGCGAAGAATGGTTTTGAGATCGCTCAGCGCGGCATCAAAATCATCATTCACAATAAGGTAATCATATTCCGCGTAATGGCTCATTTCTGCAACTGCCTGTTCCATACGCTTTGCGATGACTTCTTCACTGTCCTGACCGCGGCCACGCAGGCGGCGATCCAGCTCATCCTTCGACGGCGGTAAAATAAAGATACTGCGCGAGTCAGGCATTTTCTTGCGAATTTGCTGTGCGCCCTGCCAGTCGATGTCGAGGAACACATTCACGCCCGTCGCCAGAACCTGCTCAATGGTTTCACGCGAGGTGCCGTAGTAGTTACCAAACACTTCTGCGTGTTCAAGAAACGCATCTCTGCCGATCATCGCTCTGAACTCGTCGTGATCCACAAAGAAATAGTGTTCACCGTGCACTTCACCCGGACGCGGCGCTCGCGTGGTGTGAGAAACAGAAACCTGTGTGTCGTACAACGGTTGGGTTTTTAACAGTGCCTGAATAAGGCTGGATTTACCCGCGCCGCTAGGGGCAGAAACAATATAAAGCGTGCCTTGAGCCATGAGAGTCTTTTGTATGTGTTAACGAAGAAGTCCTACATACGGGCTTATTATACACGTCGCCGCTGTGTGACGTAGCCTTTGTCACACTTTTTCCCCTGGATTATTGAATTTTGCGTACCGTTTTCAGGTTTTACCTGCGGTTTGCAGCAATAAAAATTAACGCTGGATAGCGCCTCGCAACGTGAAAGGTTGCTATTAGCGTCGTTTCTCACGTCAGGTTATACCTCCTGCATTGCAAAGGAGGGATAGCGATGTGGCGGTGGATAAGCGGGTTAATGCTGTTGTGGTGTGGTTACGGGGCGGCGGTGTGCCCGGTGTGGTCACAGGCAAAAGCCGAAAAAGAGATTGCGTCATTAAGTGCACAAATCAAACGCTGGGATGAGGCTTACTGGAAGCTGGGGGTGAGCGAGGTCAGTGACGAAGTGTATGACCAGCTCAACGGCCGTTTAACCCAGTGGCAGCGCTGTTTCGGCAACGATTTTGCTGAGAGCGCCCTACCTGCGCTGGAGGGAAACGTAAAACATCCTGTTGCCCATACGGGGGTACGTAAAGCAGCCAGCAAAGAAGCGCTGGGTCACTGGATGCACGGCCGGAAAAATCTCTGGATGCAGCCAAAAGTCGATGGCGTGGCGGTGACGCTGGTGTATCGCAACGGAAAGCTAGCGCGGGCCATCAGCCGTGGTAATGGGTTAAAAGGCGAGGACTGGACGGCCCGCGTGCGTTTGATCCCGTCCGTGCCCAAGGAGGTATCCGGCGCGCTTGCAAACAGCGTCTTACAGGGGGAGCTTTTCTGGTTACGCGAAAACCACGTCCAGCGGCAGATGGGCGGAATGAATGCTCGCGCAAAAGTGGCGGGTGCGATGATGCGACAAAAGGACAACGCGCTTCTGAGCCAGACAGGAATATTTATCTGGGCCTGGCCGGATGGACCGAAGGGAATGGAAAACAGGCTTTCTGAGCTGTCCAGCGCAGGCTTTTCCCTGACGGCGCGCTATACGTTGCCCGTACAAGCGGTTGATGCTGTTGAAAAACAGCGTTTGGCCTGGCAAAACACGGCATTGCCCTTTGCCACGGATGGCATAGTGGTTCGGTCTGCGGAGCCACCTACAGGGGAGAGTTGGCTGCCCGGCGAAGGCAACTGGATTATCGCGTGGAAATATTCGCCTGCGGCACAGGTCGCAGAGGTCAGGAATATTCTTTTTTCCGTGGGGCGCACGGGCAAAATTTCTGTCGTGGCGGCACTTGAGCCTGTGCAGTTGGACGATAAACGGGTGCAGCGAGTGAGTCTCGGTTCGGTTGGGCGCTGGCAGAGGTTGGATATTGCCCCGGGCGATCAGATCCAGGTCAGCCTGGCAGGGCAGGGTATCCCCCGGTTTGATAAGGTGGTCTGGCGAGGGGCGGAAAGACAAAAACCTGAGCCTCCGGCCTCGTGTTATCACTCCCTGAGTTGCTTTTATGCCTCGCCGGAGTGTATGGAACAGTTCTTTGCCCGGCTGACGTGGCTCAGTTCAAAGCAGGTATTCAACATTGAAGGATTAGGTGAGTCAGGCTGGCGGACACTCTGGCAGGCGCATCATTTTGAACATCTCTTTTCGTGGCTGCTATTAACGCAGGAGCAGCTGCAGTCGACGCCGGGATTCTCTGCCGCACGCGGGCTGGCGCTCTGGCATCGCTTTAATCAGGTGCATGAGCAGCCTTTTATCCGCTGGATTATGGCGCTGGGTGTTCCGCTGCCACAGGCCTCGCTGAAGGCGTTGGAAGATGTGTCGTGGCAAAAGATGAGCGAACGCAGTGAAAAGGCCTGGCAGGCCTTGCCGGGTACGGGAGCGGAGAAGGCGCGGCAAATCGTTGCCTGGCTGCACGCGCCAGAGATCGATGTGCTGGTCAGGTGGCTTGCTCAGCAGCACATCAATGGGTTCTGAGATCAGTGGGCGCTGTGCTTATAGTGAAACACGGGCAATCCGAGCTTCAGACGCAGCGCCAGCATGCGGGCCGTAAAGCCAAACAGCAGCGTTGAGATGACCACCACGTCGTGGTTTGAAACGTAATGCTGCAGGGCAATGTAGAGCACCGCTGCGGCGAAGGAGATGCCGGCATACAGCTCTTTTTGAAAGACCAGAGGAATGCGCTTGCAGAACATATCGCGCAGCACGCCGCCGAAAACGCCCGTCACCACGGCAGCAATGGTGGCGATAACCGGGCCTTCCCCCATATCGAGCGCGATTTGCGCGCCGATGATAGAAAAGACGATCAGCCCCAGCGCGTCAAGCACCAGGAACAGGCGGCGCAGATGGGGCATAACGGGTGCCACTATGGTGGTTAATACGGCAGCCGTTGCGACGATAATCACATACTCAGGATGTTTCACCCAGCCGAGCGGGTAATGGCCAAGCAGGATATCGCGCACGGAACCGCCGCCCAGGGCGGTTGCAGTGGCAATAATGATCACGCCGAAGGTGTCCATCCGGCGACGCCCGGCGGCGAGAGCGCCAGTCATGGCTTCAGCGGTGATACCAATAAGATAAAGAATGTGAAGCAGCATATACCCTCCGGTGTGAACGCGGAAAGGTTAGCGATTTGTGCGCAAGATCACGATTGAGATTTTCTAAGGCGATTGGGTTTCACCTATAAAATTTAATCAATGCATGTTGAATATCTTTGATACTTGGCTGCTGAATTTGAAAAGAGGCGGGAATTCGGATTAGAAATAATAATGGATGGCGTCAGCCGACGCCATCCAAAAAGCGATTACTCAATATTCTGGATCTGCTCGCGCATCTGCTCAATCAGAACCTTGAGTTCAATCGCTGAGTTGGTCACTTCAGCGTTGATAGACTTAGACGCCAAAGTGTTCGACTCGCGGTTGAACTCCTGCATCATAAAGTCCAGGCGGCGGCCTACAGCTTCCTTCTTCTTCAGGATGTTGTAGGTCTCTTTAACGTGCGCTTCCAGACGGTCCAGCTCTTCAGCAACATCGATACGCTGCGCCATCAGCACCAGCTCTTGTTCCAGACGGGTGTTTTCCAGCTGAACTTCCGCTTCTTCCAGCTTGGCGACCAGACGCTCGCGCTGCCACTGCATCACTTCCGGCATATGGGCGCGAACCTTCGCCACTTCAGCGCTGACGCCTTCAAGGCGCTGCTCAATCATCGCTTTCAGTGCCTGGCCTTCGGTTTCGCGAGCAACGATAAAATCGTCCAGCGTGCCGTCGAGGGCTGCCAGAATTTCAGCGGCAATCGCGTCCAGATCCTGCTCACCGGCGGCCATGACGCCAGGCCAGCGCAGAATATCAACCGGGTTGATTTCGCCTTCATCGCTCTGCATTTTGACCCAGTTCGCCGCATTCACGAGCTGTTTCGCCAGTTTTTCGTTGAGGATCAGCTCGCCCTGTGCGCTGGCATCGGGCTCAAAGCGCAGGTTGCATTCCACTTTCCCGCGGGTCAGACGCGTACGGATACGCTCGCGCACCACAGGTTCAAGGCTGCGGAACTGTTCCGGCATACGGAAATATGTTTCCAGATAGCGCTGGTTTACCGAACGCATTTCCCAGGTAGCGCTACCCCAGCTACCCTTGATTTCACGCCGGGCGTAGGCGGTCATACTGCGGATCATAGACATTCCCGTTTTTAAAGGAGAGATGGGGGGATTATAGCTTTCGGGGGCTTCTCAGGATAGGAATAAGCGTCCTTTATCCGTATAATGCGCAGCCACATTCGTTTCAAGCCGGAGAATCCATCATGCGTCCATCAGGTCGTAGCGCCAATCAGGTGCGTCCCGTCACCCTGACCCGTAACTATACAAAACACGCTGAAGGCTCCGTGCTGGTTGAGTTTGGTGACACCAAAGTGCTTTGCACCGCGTCCATCGAAGAAGGCGTTCCGCGCTTTCTGAAAGGTCAGGGCCAGGGCTGGATCACCGCCGAGTACGGCATGCTGCCACGCGCGACCCATACCCGTAACGCCCGTGAAGCGGCAAAGGGTAAGCAGGGTGGACGTACCATGGAAATCCAGCGCCTGATCGCACGTGCGCTGCGCGCCGCCGTTGACCTGAAAATCCTCGGTGAATTCACTATTACCCTGGACTGCGACGTGATTCAGGCAGATGGCGGCACGCGTACCGCGTCCATTACCGGTGCCTGTGTGGCGCTGGCCGATGCCCTGAACAAGCTGGTTGCAGCCGGTAAGCTGAAAACCAACCCTATGAAAGGGATGGTCGCGGCGGTTTCCGTGGGGATCGTTAATGGTGAAGCGCTTTGCGATCTGGAATATGTTGAAGATTCTGCCGCCGAGACCGACATGAACGTGGTGATGACCGAAGATGGTCGCATCATTGAGGTGCAGGGGACGGCGGAAGGTGAGCCGTTCACCCATGAAGAACTTCTCTCCCTGCTGGCGTTGGCCCGAGGGGGAATCGAATCCATTGTAACGACGCAAAAAGCGGCGTTAGAAAATTGATTTTAAAGGCGACCAATGAGTCGCCTTTTTTTTGCCTGTAAGACAGAAAAAACCAAAGGAGCGAATCCATGAAATCTTATCAGCGCCAGTTTATTGAGTTTGCGATTAATAAACAGGTACTTAAGTTTGGCGAATTTACGCTGAAATCCGGGCGTAAGAGCCCGTATTTCTTCAACGCCGGGCTGTTTAATACCGGGCGCGATCTGGCACTGTTAGGCCGCTTCTATGCCGAAGCGCTGGTGGATTCCGGGATTGATTTCGACCTGCTGTTTGGCCCGGCGTACAAGGGCATTCCGATTGCAACCACCACGGCGGTGGCGCTGGCGGAGCACCATGACCGTGATGTGCCGTACTGCTTTAACCGCAAAGAGGCCAAAACCCACGGTGAAGGCGGTAATCTTGTGGGCAGTGCGCTGCAGGGCCGCGTGATGCTGGTCGACGACGTGATTACCGCAGGCACCGCGATCCGTGAATCTATGGAGATTATCCAGGCCAACGGTGCGACGCTGGCTGGCGTGCTGATTTCTCTTAATCGTCAGGAGCGCGGTCGCGGCGATATCTCTGCTATCCAGGAAGTAGAGCGTGATTACAGCTGCAAAGTGACCTCTATCATCACTCTGAAAGACCTGATTGCGTATCTGGAAGAGAAGCCAGAGATGGCGGATCACCTGGCGGCGGTGCGGGCGTATCGCGAAGAGTTTGGCGTGTAATTGAATTGCCCGGCGGCGCTACGCTTACCGGGCCTGCGGTGCTACTGCAGCTGCGCTGCCACTAACGGCCAGCGGGCGTCAAAATCGTCCGTTGGTCGGTATTTGAATTCGCTGCGCACAAAGCGGGAGAGCATGCCTTCACAAAACGCCAGAATCTGGCTTGCCAGCAATGTCTCATCCGTATTGTATCCTTCGCCTTCACGCATTTTCTTCTCGCGCAGCACCTGGCGCAGCTGCGCTTCAATACGCTCAAAAAGCTGATTGATGCGGCCCTGCAGCCTGTCCTGCTCAAACATCAGCGCGTGGCCGGTCAGGATACGGGTTAAACCCGGATTGCGCTCCCCAAAGCCCAGAATTAACAGCACAATCAGACGAAGACGCGCGGTGGTATCTTTTTCATCTTTCAGAATCAGGTTAATGCGCGTGATCAGACTGTCTTCAATAAACTCGATCAGGCTGTCGAACATTTTTGTTTTGCTGGGGAAATGACGATACAGCGCCGCCTCAGACACGCCCACAGAGGCGGCCAGTTTGGCGGTGGTGATGCGTTGACTGCCATCGCTGGATTCAAGCATCAGAGCCAGAGATTGAAGTATTTCTTCGCGACGATTCCTTTTCGCGGTTTGTTTTTCTGCCATGTTACAAAATACCCCTGAAAATAAGCACTTGCCAGGCTGGCATCCACACAGCGACCGCAAACTGACGTTTGCGGTTTGTTATTGCGTTATGGCGCTGCGAGATACGTGTGTCGGGCGGTTATTTGCGCCCGGAATGGCCGAAGCCGCCTTCGCCACGGTCGGTGGCATCAAAATCTGCCACCAGGTTAAATTCTGCCTGTACCACCGGTACAAAAACCATCTGCGCGATACGCTCGCCCGGTTCAATGGTGAAGCTGTCCTGACCACGGTTCCAGACGGACACCATCAGCTGACCCTGGTAGTCGGAGTCGATCAGGCCGACCAGGTTACCCAGCACTACGCCGTGCTTATGGCCCAGACCCGAGCGCGGCAGGATCACTGCCGCCAGAGACGGGTCTGCAATGTGGATCGCCAGGCCAGTCGGGATCAGGGTAGTGGCACCGGGAGCCAGTTCTACGGCGTCATCGAGACAGGCGCGCAGGTCAAGTCCGGCAGAGCCGGAGGTGGCATAGGTTGGCAGCGGGAATTGCTCGCCAACACGCGGGTCCAGAATCTTAACGTCGATTTTTTTCATCATAACGGGTAACGATCTCGTCCAGTAATTGTTGGCCCAGGAGTTCCTTGCGCTCAAGCGGTAAGATTTTATCTCCATCCTGCCAGAAAAGGTGCAGTGCGTTGCTGTCGCTATTAAATCCTTGCGTGGCCAGCGATACGTCGTTCGCGCAAATTAAATCGAGGTTTTTGCGGGTACGTTTTTGCCGGGCATATTCTTCCACATTATTCGTTTCTGCGGCAAATCCAACAACGTAAGGACGATGGCTTTTTAATGCGGCGACACCGGCAACAATGTCCGGGTTTTTCACCATTTTCAGTGTTAATTCATCGCCTTGCTTTTTGATTTTAGACTCGGCGATGGTCTCGGCGCGATAGTCTGCCACGGCCGCACAGCCGATAAAAATCTGCTGGCGTTGCGCATGAGCCTGCACGGCGGCTTCCATCTCCAGCGCAGTGGTAACATTAATACGCTGTACAAAAGGTGGCGTAGGTAACGAGACCGGGCCGCTGACCAGCGTGACGTTAGCACCGCGTTTTGCCGCTGCGGCAGCAATTGCAAAGCCCATTTTGCCGGAGCTGTGGTTGGTGATGTAACGCACCGGGTCCAGCGGCTCGCGCGTCGGGCCCGCGGTAATCATGATGTTGAGATGTTGCAGGTCGTTGACAGGTGAAAAATGGGCGGCGGCCATATCCACAATCGTCAACGGGTCGAGCATACGCCCCGGGCCAACGTCGCCGCAGGCCTGGCTGCCGCTGTCCGGGCCCCAGACAAGCAGGCCGCGCGAAGCCAGCGTCTCCAGATTATGCTGGGTGGCGGCATTGCGGTACATCTGCTGGTTCATGGCGGGCACAACGGCGACGGGCGCAGGCGTCGCGAGGCAAATGGTCGAAACCAGATCGTTCGCCATACCAGCCGCCACGCGGGCAATTAAATCTGCCGTGGCAGGGGCAAGAATCACCAGATCGGCCCATTTCCCAAGCTCAATATGCCCCATCGCGGCTTCGGCGGCCGGATCGAGCAGGCTGTCAGATACCGGGTATCCTGAAACCGCCTGCAGGCTCAGAGGGGTGATAAAGGCTTTACCGCCTTCGGTTATCGCGACCCGCACGTCCGCCCCGCGCTCGCGCAGACGACGCACCAGCTCCGGCGCTTTATAGGCAGCAATGCCGCCGCTCACGCCAAGAACGATTTTTTTACCGGCCAGGCTCATCATGATTCTTTCCTGTTGGGTTTCACCAGAGAGCGGGCATTTTACCACAATCCCAAATAGGGGGGTGATGAAGTCCTTTATGCACTTTGCGAGGCGCTACGCAAGAACGAAACCTCAGCGTCGAGCCCCGGATTTGCCTGTGGCAGCATAATGGCAAACAGAAGGAGGCCGGGCATGGAAGAGACTGAACTGCTGCTACCGCGCGAAAAAATGCTGCGTCATGGCGTCGCGTTATTAAAAGACGAGGAGCTGCTGGCGCTCTTTTTACGTACAGGTACGAAGGGAAAAACGGTATTTACGCTGGCGAAAAATCTGATAGACCATTTTGGTTCACTACATGGTTTGCTGACAGCCGAACTGGAGGCGTTTACGCACGTAGAAGGCATTGGCGTCGCGAAGTATGCCCAGTTACGGGGTATTGCTGAACTTGCCCGGCGATTTTATAACGTACAGATGGAGGAGCAAGATCCGATCCTTACCCCTGACATGACCCGCGAATTTTTGCAAAGCCAGCTATCTGGTCTGGAGCGGGAGATCTTTATGGTGATCTTTCTCGACAACAGGAACCGGGTACTGAAGCACAGCCGCCTGTTTTCGGGTACACTGAGCCACGTTGAGGTACATCCGCGTGAAATTGTGCGTGAAGCGATAAAAGTGAATGCAGCGGGGGTGATCCTCGCGCATAATCACCCCTCTGGCTGTGCAGAACCGAGCAGAGCTGACAAAGAAATCACCGAACGCATTATCAAATGCTGTCAATTCATGGACATTCGTGTTCTGGACCATCTGATAATTGGCCGCGGCGAGTACATTTCTTTTGCAGAACATGGCTGGATTTAGGCTATTTCTCGCGATCCATCGGGATCTTTGTCTGTTCGGGACTTGAGCACACCGCCGAGTCAGCGTATACTACGCCACCTTTGAGAATCTCGGGTTTGGCATTTGGGCCTGGCAATCGAGAGTTCACTTAGAACTACGCGATGACCGGGCTGTAAAGCCTGACGAGGCGCCGATACCCCATACGAAGCTCGAGCTAATTTGATTTTTGGAGAATAGACATGTCCCGAGTCTGCCAAGTTACTGGCAAGCGTCCGGTGACCGGTAACAACCGTTCCCACGCACTGAACGCGACTAAACGCCGTTTCCTGCCGAACCTGCACTCTCACCGTTTCTGGGTTGAGAGCGAGAAGCGTTTTGTCACCCTGCGTGTATCTGCTAAAGGTATGCGTGTAATCGATAAGAAAGGCATCGATACAGTTCTGTCTGAACTGCGTGCCCGTGGCGAAAAGTACTAAGTACTTAAAGAGGAAATAAATCATGGCTAAAGGTATTCGCGAGAAAATCAAGCTGGTTTCTTCTGCTGGTACAGGTCACTTCTACACCACCACGAAGAACAAACGTACTAAGCCGGAAAAACTGGAACTGAAAAAATTCGATCCAGTTGTACGCCAGCACGTACTGTACAAAGAAGCTAAAATCAAATAATTTTAGCCTCCTTGTATTGAAAAACCCCGCAACTGCGGGGTTTTTTGCATTCTGCATCTCAACGGAGGAACCATGCCTGAATTACCTGAGGTAGAGACCAGCCGTCGCGGCATTGAGCCCCATCTGGTCGGCGCGACTATTCTTCATGCCGTCGTTCGCAATGGACGACTGCGCTGGCCGGTGTCCGATGAGATCCACGCGTTAAGCGACAAACCCGTCCTTAGCGTGCAGCGCCGCGCGAAATACCTGCTGCTGGAGCTGCCTGACGGCTGGATCATTATCCATCTTGGAATGTCCGGGAGCCTGCGCATCTTGACCGAAGAATTGCCTGCGGAAAAACACGATCACGTCGACCTGGTAATGAGCAACGGCAAAGTGCTCCGCTACACCGATCCGCGGCGCTTTGGCGCGTGGCTGTGGACGAAGGAGCTGGAAGGACACAACGTGCTGGCGCATCTGGGCCCTGAGCCGCTTTCAGACGCGTTTAATGCGGACTACCTGAAAGAGAAGTGCGCGAAGAAAAAGACCCCGATCAAGCCCTGGCTGATGGATAACAAGCTGGTGGTCGGCGTGGGGAATATTTACGCCAGTGAATCGCTGTTTGCGGCCGGGATCCATCCCGATCGGCTGGCCTCGTCGCTGTCCGCGCAGGAGTGTGAGCTGCTGGTTCGGGTCATTAAAGCAGTGCTGCTGCGCTCGATTGAGCAAGGCGGGACCACCCTGAAGGATTTTCTGCAAAGCGACGGTAAACCAGGCTATTTTGCCCAGGAGCTGCAGGTGTATGGCCGTAAGGGCGAGCCATGCAGGGCATGCGGGACGCCGATTATTGCCACGAAGCACGCCCAGCGCGCCACGTTCTACTGCCGCCAGTGTCAGAAATAGAACTACTTTAGCTTTTCCATCAGCGCCTGGTGGACGTTATCCGGCAGGAAATGGGTAACGTCCCCGTGATGGCGCGCCACCTCTTTTACCAGCGTGGACGAGATAAACGACCACTCTTTTGACGGCATCAGGAATACGCTTTCCAGCTCCGGCATCAGGTGGCGGTTCATGTGCGCCAGCTGCATCTCATACTCGAAGTCTGCCACCGCGCGCAGGCCACGAATCAGAATATTGGCCTGCTGGGCGCGGGCGAAGTTCGCCATCAGATCGCTGAACCCGACAACTTCAACATTCGGCAGGTGCGAAATGGCGTCGGTGGCAAGTTGCACGCGCTCGTTGAGATCAAACATCGGCTTTTTGCTGGGGCTGGCGGCAATCGCCAGGATCACCTTGTCGAACATGCACGCTGCACGGGTAATGATGTCAAGATGACCGTTAGTGATCGGATCGAAGGTACCCGGATAAATCGCTTTTGTGCTCATGGCTCACGTTTTCTCTGAGTAGCCGCGGCAGAGCGCCCACAGCTCGGTGTATTTGTTGAAAGTATACTGGGCATTCACTACCGCCAGTAACCAGCCCTGCTTACCATCCAGCACGCCGCCGCGCAGCAGCAGCGTTTTCAGAAACGCGCCCAGCGTGTGGGTGAAGATTCCTGTCAGCGAGGCCTTCTTGCCGCGCTGGTGGCGTTCCTGCGCCCATGCGGTGGCATAGTTGAGCTGCTTTTGCTGGAAGCTGGCGAAATCACGGCAGGTCAGATGCAGCAAATCACCCGTCAGGGGGATGACCTGGGCGCCGTCGCAGGCCAGTGACTCATGGACAAGATTGTCGTTGTACTGAAAGCGCCCGCGCTCGTAGAGGCGGATTACGCGATCCGGATACCAGCCACTGTGGCGCATGAAGCGGCCAAGGAAGTAGTTACGACGCGCGATGCTGTATACGGCGCCAGGCTGGGGTGAGGAAAGCACCGCCTGAATGGCCTGCTGGAGTTCCGGGGTGACGCGCTCGTCGGTGTCGATCATCAGCACATAATCGCCCGTGGCGTGACCCTGCGCGCGCTGGCGCTGAATGCCGTAGCCCTGCCAGTCGGTATCGGTAAAGACTTTTGCGCCCGCAGCCCGGGCGATGTCCACCGTGTTGTCCGTGCTTCCGGAGTCGAGGATAACAATTTCGTCAGCCCAGGCGATGGAGGCCAGGCAATCCGGAAGCAGGTCGGCGGCGTTTTTGGCGATCATGACGACCGACAGACGCGTAGACATTAGTGGCTCCGCTGAGGCAGATAAGGTTGCAGAAGCTGCAGCAGACGGGTGAGTGCGCCCTGGTTCTGGTGCAGCACTTCGACGGCGTGGCGACCATACCACAGGCGATAATCTTCATCCGTCAGAAGGGTCGATACTTCTTTGACGACCGAGTCCGCATCGGTCACGGTAATTAAACCATCGGCCTGCTGCAATTTAGCGCAGATATCTTTGAAGTTAAACGTGTGTGGACCCATCAGCACAGGAATGGCGTGGGCTGCCGGCTCCAGCGGGTTATGGCCTCCGCGCTCCACCAGGCTGCCGCCAACAAAGGCGAGGTCAGCAATGCCGTAGAGCAGCATCAGTTCGCCCATCGTATCGCCAATCACCACCTGGGTACTGCCGGAAGGGATCTCTCCGCTGCTGCGCAGGGTGAAGCTGAAGCCGCCTTTCTGCACCATTTCGCGGGCATCTTTAAAACGTTCGGGGTGACGAGGCACCAGAATCAGCAGTAGGTCCGGGAAGGTTTCCAGCAGCTTACGGTGCGCCTGCAGGATGATCGCCTCTTCGCCCTCATGAGTACTGGTCGCTATCCAGACCTGGCGACGCGGAGCCCACTGGCGGCGTAGCGTGATGGCGCGGGCGGCCAGTTCAGGGGTAACGGAAATATCGAATTTCAGGCTGCCGGTCACAGCAAGCTGGTTGCGCTTCAGGCCCAGGGAGATAAAGCGCGCCGCGTCTTCTTCGTTCTGCGCGGCAATCAGCGTGATTTTGCTCAACAGGCGGCGCATAAATTTGCCCAGCTTGCCGTAGCCTTTCGCCGAGCGCTCTGACAGGCGCGCGTTGGCAATCACCAGCGGAATTTTACGGGCGTGCAGAGCGGAAATCATGTTCGGCCACAGCTCGGTTTCCATCACGATCACTAGCTTCGGGCGAACGGTGTTCAGGAAACGATTCATAGCGCAGGGCAGATCGTAAGGGAGGTAGACGTGATGAACGTCTTTACCAAACGCGGATAGCGCGCGCTCTGAGCCGGTTGGCGTCATGGTGGTGACGGTAATCGGCAGAGATGGGTAGCGGTGGCGCAGAGCGCGAACCAGCGGGATCGCCGCCAGCGTTTCACCGACAGAAACGGAATGCAGCAAAATACCGTCCGGGGCGACTTTATTGCGGCAAAAGCCATAGCGTTCAGCCCAGCGTTTACGATACGCAGGCGCTTTACGGCTACGAAGCAACAGTCTCAGCCACACCAGTGGCTGAATGATATAGAGCAGGGCGGTATACAACAATTCCAAGCGATTATCCGTCTTTTTAGTTTCGGCGGGCAAATTCTAAGCATTTAAGCCAGGTAAAGCTATCTCTTATGCCAGATACCGTTTTAAACGGAAGTAGCGTCGGCCCAGGCGCCAGCGCAAACGCGGGCTTTTGGCACTTTTCCAGATAAGCTTCCAGATCCCGGTGTCGAAGAACTCTTTGATAATCATTGTTTTCTTTGTCTCATCCTTCATGTTGTCGAAGGTATGAATGATCCCCAGCCCCTCTTTGGCGATTTGCCAGTGGCAGGCGGGGATATTTTTCACTTTATCCGGGTAACGCTGGTTAATGGCATCAAGCATCTGCAGGATTTTCATGTAGTGGCGCGCGGAGCGGATCAGCGTGTCGTCATTATCCGGCGTATGCGATACCGAGGCAGAGTGAATGTAGTAGTCATAAAAGCGTTCACTGGTGTACTGAACGCGCTCTGCGGCAAGCAGCACCTCGGTGGTCCACGGGATATCCTGATGGCGCAGCCCGGGTTCGAAATGGAAATTGTGTTTACGAATAAAATCGTGGCGATAGATATTAAGCCAGGTCACGTGCAGGAACTTACGTGAATCCAGCGCCATCTTTAACCATGCTGGGCCCGTCATAACGCCCGTTGAGGCGAGTTTATCCTCGGGGAAGATAGGTCGAGACGGTTTCTTATCATTTTCCCAGACGTAGTTGCCGTTGCAGGTGGCGACATCCAGATCCTGCGTGACGGCCATATCCAGCAGACGCTGGTACATGCCAGGTTTGAAGACGTCATCAATATCCGGGAAAGAGAGATACTGACCGGTTGCAACGGCCAGGCCGGTATTTCGCGCAATGGAAACGCCCTGGTTTTGCTGTTCAATCACCTGCATCTGCGGCAGTTTTTCAAGCCAGCTTTCGACGATCTGCATCGAGCGGTCAGTTGAGCCATCATTGACAATAATGACTTCCATGCTGTCGATGCGTTGATTCACAAGGCAGGTAAAGAACTGATCCAGAAAAGCTTCGCCGTTATAAACGGCAACCACCACGCTTAACAATGGCGCTGAATTTTGCATAAGAAACCTGATTATTTTTGATTGTCGACCAAAGCAATGTACTGCTGGCAAATGGCATTGATACCGAACGACGCAATCGTTGCATCGCCAACGACCGGCGGGGCGGTATAAATATCTACCAGGGTTTTTGCCAGTGACGCGTCATTTAGCTCTGCCAGCCCGCGCGCTAAGGCGCCGGTGAGGATTTCTGCGGGGCCACCCGGACAATTGGTACTGACCGGTGGCGTCTGGCAGATAATGGATTCCACCAGCACATTACCAAAACCTTCGCAGTCAGAACTTAACACTAAGAGGCGTGCCCCTTTAATCCAGGGGTAGGGATTGGAGTCGAAGGGACGGAAAACCGTCTTGTCTTCAATACCCAGGTCGCGGGCAAGCTGTTTGAGCTTTTGAATTTTGGCTTCGGAACCATTGCCCATCATGACAAGCGTAGTGTCGAGCTGGCTCTGTGCGAACGCGCGTAAAAGACGGTCGTGGCGTTTGTGTTCATGGAAGCGGCCGACATGGATGATGTAATCCTTCCCTTGCATCTCGAAGGGGGCATCCGCCAGACGCTGAATTTCAGGGATATCAAAAGGATTATGGATAACCGCTTTACGCCGGAGTTTCAGAGCCAGGGTCTCGGAAAGGTCTTTCAGCACGGCGCCTGAGACGGCGACAACGTTTCGGTTTTCGTAGGTATGACGAATTTTAAGATGCTTAAACCAGCGCGACAGCCCGCTGCGATGGCGAAGATAGGAGAAAGAGAACATGCCATGCACGCAGAACCAGACTTTTTCACGCTCCAGCGCGCGGCAGTGCGCCACAATGCGGTCAGTTTTGTGCAGATGAGAGAACACAACGTCAAATTTTCCGCTGCGCTCAGCCCGCTCAATTGCCTGATCCAGCAGGCGGGCTCGGCGTGGGATCTCCGTCAACTTGCGCCACGGTTTTTTGCAGGTATCCTGGACCACCTGATAATCAATGCCTTCCGGGATGGCGTAATCACACACTTTCCGCAGAGAGAAAAGGGAGACCTGATGCCCCATTTCCGTTAATCCGCTGGAAAGTGTAAGAACTGTTTTTTCAGCTCCCCCACCGGGTAAACCATCAATAATCATTAGGATGCGCATTTTTAATCCAGTAATTTTTGATAAAGCGAAATAAGCTGACTTGACAGTTTTTCGGGGGTGGCGTCTTTTACCCGTTCACGTGCCGCTTGCCCCATCGTGTTATTTTTTCCCAGAGAAGGAGTGGCTGCAATTGCCTCCTTCAATGTGTTGATATCCAGGGCGTCACAATAAAATCCGTTCTGGCCTTGCTGAATAAATTCAGCGCCTCCGCAACTCTCTGAAGTAATGACGGGCAAGCCGCAGGCCATCGCTTCAAGAATGACGTTTGGAAAGGGATCATACAGCGTTGGCAACAGTAAACCATCGGATAGCTGATAAAAAGGCAGCGTTTCTTTCTGCATCCCCAGGAAACGGATTTGCCCTTCGCAGCCCAATGAACGGGCGAGGTCACGATAACGATGTTCTGCTTTATCCTGTCCAACCACAATCAGCCAGGCTGAAGTTCCTGCGATAGCGCGTATGGCGCTGGCCAATCCTTTTCGTTCAAATCCCGATCCTACAAAACAGAACACCACGGCATCGGCCGGCAAACCAAATTGCTGACGCAGCGCGGCACGCTGTGCTTCCTGGGCTGGAACGAAGCGGCTGGAATCAATTGAATTATAAATCACATGTATCTTTTTTGCGTCAATATCAAAGTCTTCGACGATTTCGCGTTTGATCATCTCCGCATTACAGATAACCGCTTTCAGCTCTGGCGCTTGGTACATTTCACGCTCGGCGTGCATCACGTAGCGGTGATAGCGGTCGACCATCAGCATTTTCGCGCGCCAGGCGGGCAGGATGCGCGCACGCTGTAGCAGCCAGCGGCGATGAACGCCATCGCCAGCGCGGTAGATATCACAGCCCGGAATCCGCTCGTGGCTTTGCACAATATCAAACTGCTGTTGCTGCCACAGCGCGCGGGCAGCATGGGCAAACCCGCGTTCGCGGCTAATTCGGCCCCATTTGCGCGGGTCGCAAATATGGATATGCCAGTCGTCCTGTCTCTCGCCCTGCCATTCACGCGTAATGACGTTGAGTTCAAGATTCTGATTGCTCAGCGCGGTGAGCGCACGTGAAACGAAGCGCTCCGCTCCGCCATCAGGGCGATACTTTTGGCGAACAATCGCCAGACGATGGTGTTTCATGACAAATATCTCCTTGCAGCGGAGACGACAGCATCAACAGGAATGGCGTCGAGATAGCGTTCTTTCGTTTTGGTATCAATAGCGTCGGGATCGGGAAGGGGACCGTAGTCGCCAGCCCAGATGACTTCACCGTTGACTTGCCATGGAGACCAAAACGTCAGTTTGGAAGGGCCAAACAGCGCCACGCAGGGCGTCTGCAGCGCGGCGGCCATATGCATCGGAACGGAGTCAACGCCAATAAAAAGACACGCGTGGTCGATGAGTGAGGCCAGCTGGCGCAACGTTAGCTGTCCCGCCAGCGAGACGACCCCCGTTTTCGGTGAGGCGGCGAGTATGCGATCTATCATCGCCAGCTCTTTTTTATCCGGCCCGGCCGTGAGTACAACGATATGCCCATCCTGCTGCAGCGCGGTGATGGTTTGCGCCATTTTGCTTTCATCCCAGCATTTGAAGAACCAGCGTGATGTCGGCTGAATGACGATGTAGTTATCGCCCACTCCTTTTTGCACCAGCTGCTGGCGGGCGTGGTGCCAGTCTTCTGCGCTGTAGGCCATGGTAACAGCTGGCTCAGGTGCGACCTGTAATGGTGACAGAATGGAGAGATTTTGTTCGACAGTGTGCAGGGATTTGTGATTTGCAACAGAGACTAAATCGCTATGACAGAAACGCCAGAATGGATTGTTGCGTTTGTTAAAGGCGAATCCGAGGCGAACCGGCGCACCAGTGAAACGGGTGACGATAGCGCTACGCCACTGATCGGCAAGATTTATCACCAGATGATAATGTTGCTTTCGTAACGCGCAGAGTAACTGCCACTCCTTTTGAAGGTGCTTTAGCGTGCCCAGTTGCTTCCATTTACGATCGATTCCATAAATAGTGCCAATCGTCGGATGCGCGGCGAGCATATCGCGCGTTTCTTCATACAACAGCACGTCAATTTGCGCTTGTGGCCATTTTTGACGTAATGAATCAATGACGGGGGTGGTCAATAACATATCGCCATGATGGCGGAGTTTGATCAGTAGAATGCGCAAATCAGGCGTGTCAGGTAAGTTATTCATCATCATCTTATCGGCGTTGTACTGTTGGCAATTCTAATAGACCTGGTAGCGACTTGCACTCTTTCTCCATAATCTCAGGAATTTCCCAGGGAGGCTTTACTCAGGCTTTGGTGAGTGCGTAACATAGCGCTAACTTCCCTGTCATGCGGACTCATTATGAAAAAACCAGCGTTTATCATCACGATTGATACTGAGGGCGATAATCTCTGGCAGAATCACCGCGTCATTAAAACGGAAAATGCGCGCTATCTGGCCCGGTTCCAGGCCCTCTGTGAGCGTTTTGGTTTTAAGCCCGTATGGCTGACAAACTATGAGATGGCAATCGAGCCCGTTTTCATTGAATTCGCCAGGGACGCGATCGCTCGCGGTCAGGGGGAGGTGGGTATGCACCTTCATGCATGGAATAGCCCACCTGAGCACGATCTCACGGGAGATGACTGGCGCTGGCAACCGTATCTGATTGAATTTTCAGACGAGGTGATGCGTGAGAAAGTGCTGTTCATGACCCGTCTGCTGGAAGAAACATTCCAGACCAAAATGCTGAGCCACCGCGCCGGGCGTTGGGCATTTGATAGCCGCTATGCAAAATTGCTCGTTGAACTGGGCTACCAGGTTGATTGCTCCGTGACGCCACGCGTGAACTGGCGCAATGCGAAAGGTGCTCCGCAGGGCAATGGCGGAACGGATTATCAGCATTTCCCCGACCACGCCTATTTTATGGATTTAGATACTATTTCCCGGGCGGGAAAGAGCCCCTTACTCGAAGTGCCGATGAGCATTCAGTATAAACATCCGGCCTGGTTGAACACGATCAAGCAAGGCTATGATCGTCTGCGCGGGAAATACCGCTCGCCTTCCGTGAACTGGCTACGACCGACCGGTGGCAATGCGTCGCAGATGATTCAGGTCGCGCAGCAATGCCTGTCGCAGGGACAGGATTATGTGGAGTTTATGCTTCACTCGTCTGAATTTATGCCAGGCGGAAGTCCGACCTTTAAAGATGAGGCGGCGATTGAAGGGTTATATCAGGATTTAGAAGCGCTTTTTAGCTGGCTATCCGATAAGACGGTGGGGATGACGCTGGCGGAGTTTTATCAATACAAGAAAAAATAATGCCCGGCTGGCGGGCATTATCTCTTATTGATGTTGTCTGGTTTGCGAGAAGGGAGTACTCAATGCAAACAGAGTAACAAAGAATATTAGGGCTTCTGAGCTCAATAAAATGACGTCCGTCAGGCCATAGAGTAATAAAAGAAGCATCGTTGTCAGCAGCAGGCCATTTCGGTTTTTAAGCGCGTAAGCGATCATCGAAACGAAGAAAAAGAGTAATATCGCCAGACCCGGAAGCCCCTGCAGAGAGTATTTTTCGATAAATTCATTGTGTAAATGTACCCTGATAAACTCGAGCGCGGCCGCGAGATGCGGATGCCCATGCTGCACATACTGCTGTGTCCATACCTCACGGTCTTCGACTGACTGCCCCAGCGGGTGCGCAAGTCCGTTCTGAATACCAATTGTCCACATGGAAAAACGCGCTCCGAGCGACGTCGCGTCATGCCCCTGCTGGTAGCTTTCCAGTTCCATCTGCGTTTGAACTATCTTTGGCGAGATCAACGGCTTGTAGCTAACGATAATAATGCCCGCCACAATACATAAAAAAATCAGCGTTGATTTCAGATGAATTCTTCTGAAGTGGTAGAGCGTGAGTACAATCGCAAGGAGCAAATATAATCCCATTGCAGCACGCGTCCCCGTTAAAAGAATAACGAAGTAAGATATTAAGATGGTAAGACCCGCGACTACATACAGTTTTCTGTTTTTTTGAAGATAAAGGCTGTATACCAGCGCCAGTGACAGTACGGAGTAAACATAGGCAGATACGGTGGCGCGATTGATGGCCATCTCTATACGTGCCATACCCTGCGTCGCCTGCCACAAGCCATATCCCGTGGCGAGGACAAACCCTGTACCTGCCGCGTACAGGAAGTACTTCTGGAAAGCGCTTTTATCGACGTAAGTTTTAAACCGGTCAAGATAGAAAACGAGAATGCTCGCTAATATCAGTTTCTTACTGGCACCCAGATAATCGCTGTAAGCGTTTAAACCTTCGCTATGGTATTCGTACACCATATACCAGACAAGATTGAGTAGCCCAATCAGCAATATGGGGAGCGCGATTGAAAAGGGGCGCAGGGTGATTTTTTTATATTCGCAAGCTAAGCCGATAATGCTGGCATAAACCGCAATATAGAAAAATTCGCGTTGTTTACCTGAGCTCAGCAGCGCCAGTGCAAACGAAATGAGGCTCAAAATCAGCGTCAGCTGATAGAGCCGCAGTTTTACTTTTTCCATAATGCCTCAATGACCCTTTTTTTGTAGCTGAAACGTACATCTCTGGAGAAGAAAAAAGAGAAAGAATAAAGTGCATTTACCCGCGCCTTAACCAGTTTGAGCTGCAGGTCGGTCAGATATTGTCGGTGATTACTGTAAATATCAAACCAGTGGCAATTAATAAGATGCTTAAATGATTGCGGGAATGTATTTTCCATCTGTAGCGTACATTCAATCAGCGTGGCGATTTTGCTGGCGTCAAGACGGCTCGACAAACTGTCGCTGCGTTTGACGTAAAAATAGTGTCCCTGACGCTGAAAGAAGATTTTACGCGATTGCATCAGCATGCCGGGAAATACCGCGAAATCTTCATAGCAGACCATAGAAGGGATAGGGTTGGTTGCGTATAGCCTGCGGTGTACGAATTGCCCGATGAGATGCGCCTGAAAATCTTTGTGCTGCAGGAAACGCTTTATTGCATCATTTTGCGATAATGAGACGGGCGTGAATCCCTGCCAGGCGGAGGTGATTTTCCGCATATCGCGTATTTCCAGCAGGCGCGTCAGCAACATATCAGGACGCTCTGCTTTCAGGAAGGCGACGGCATCCCGGATGCTACCCGGCTTTAACAGATCGTCGCTATCAAGCATCGTGATGTAATCGCCTGACGCCAGCGAGACTGCGCTGTTTCGAACATGCCCTACGTTACGGTACTCAACGTATTGGCATTGCGCATGCGGAAGCTTTGGCAACCACGCCTCAATAATATCCTGTGTGGAATCGTTAGAACTGTCATTAATGATAATAACTTCTACATCATCGCCTGCATTCTCAATCGCGTTTTGCAGACTTTCCAGTGTGGCGTGAAGCGTGTTTTCGGCATTATGTGCGGCAATAATGATGCTGAGAAAAGCCATATTAATTAGTTTCCCTGAGCATCAAAGGCAGATTTTGCTGTTGGTAGCCCGCAAATGAAATGTTTGAGTTCGTCCAGCGATTCATCTGTTACCGCGAAGAGTTCTTCCCGGCCTTGCGAGAAATAATAACGAGTTTCAAAAACATACGAGCAAATATTGTCATCGTTGCCAATCAGCAACACGTTGCCAAGCGGGCGCTGCTCGTAGTGACAGCACGGACCGAACAGTAAGACGACCGGCACGCCAACCGCATCGGCGATGTAGACATTCCCCGAGTCGGAGGCGATATAACAATCCATTTTAGAAATTGCCCACGGAAGCTCTTCAAGCGAGATCTTGCCAATCAGATTAATAAAGTTGGGCAGTTCACCGTAAGCGCGGGTGATGTCATCCATCCAGGACTGTTCATTCGGGGCGCCAAAGACATAAAACTCGCAGGGCAGGTCGGCGAGACGATCGGCAATTTGCTTCCAGATGACAGGCGGAACGGTTTTGGCTTTATTCCCGGCGGCGATACTGATGCCAATGCGGACCGCGCCGGGTTTGTCAAGGATCGCCGGATAAGTCGCGGGTTTAAACAGTGGCTTTGTGGCGTGCTTTGGAGAGTCTTGCCAGGTCAGAGCGCGGTCGGCCAGCTTAAGATAGTTAGTGACTGTTAACGTTTTTCTACCGTGGTCAACCGTACCATCGGCCGTTGAATAGAAAATCCCGTGATACCACCTGCGCGTGTAAGTGCTTAAGAATTGCTTGTTTTTGGCGTTACAAACGGAGGCGAAAAAAAGATTCACACTGTTAGGCTGCAGGAGATAGACATTGTCATAGCGGTTCATGATCCTGCAGGCGAAACAGAGCTTACGCCACAGGTTACGCTTATGCTGCTCAATAAAATAAATCTCTTCGACCGTCTCGTCGTGCTTCGCCAGCGCACCCACGCTGCGGCTGATGAGTACGTCGCTTTTTTGCAGCCAGGCCAGAAGAGGCGTTGCATTAACAAAATCACCGATTTTGGCTGTCTGAATGACCAGGTTTTTCCCTGTCTCTTTGCGCAACAGCTTCCGGATAAGCTTCACCGGAAAGAGTAAAATCAGCAGAAATACGTAACTCATGGGTTAAATATCCCTGTTGGAAAGCCAACGGCTGCCCTGTAAAAATGAAAAAATCGCATCTGCGCTGATATCCTTCGTTTGCTGAGTCGGGCTGACCATCTGATGCTGGTTTTTGCCATAGCCCCCGATCAGGCCGGGATCGGTCGGGCCAAAAAGGGTGATATTTGGGCGATCCAGCGCCGCGGTTAAATGGCTTAAACCCGTATCCACGGAAACAACGGCGTTAGCGCCTGCCAGCTCTGCGGCAACCTGCGCCAGCGTGAGTTTGGGTAACACCTCGACGTGGGAAAAGCCTGCTGCCAGACGCGCCGCACGCTGCCGCTCATGCTCAGCGCCCCACGGGAGTTTAATATGGATACCGGAGGGTTGCATTAGTTCAATCAGCCTTCGCCAGTGTGTTTCCGGCCAGTGCTTATCGTCGCGCGTTGTGGCATGCAGAAAGACAAGATAAGGCTGAGCACAGGGATCTGTATTGCGCAAAAAGTGCTGCGCAATGGCGTAGTCGCCCTGCGCCTCCGGTTTCGCATAGCCGAGGCTTTTCGCAAACAGCTCGCGGGTGCGTTCTACGGCGTGCTGCTGCTTTGCGATGTGGTGGCGGCGGTTATAGAACAGACTCGCCAGCGGTTCGCGGGCGGTGTGCCAGTCCATGCCGTGCTTTACGCCGTGCGCCAGACGCGTGACCAGCGCCGCGCTTTTCACCAGCCCCTGCGCGTCGATAATCGCGTCGTAACGCTGCGCCTGCACCGTTTCACGGAAGGCTTTACGCTCAGCTTTAATCGGCGCGGAGAACCACGCTTTGCGCCAGCGGCGAATCGCGACCGGGATCACGCGGTCAACCGCTTCATGCCAGGTGGGGATCTGCGCGAAGCCTTCTTCTACCACCCAGTCAAAACGGATGCCGGGAATGGCCCGCATGGCGTCCGTCAGCGACGGTAGCGTATGCAGAACATCACCCATTGAGGAGGTTTTAACGATCAATACCCGCATCCGTTATCCTTCTTCGCTCAACAGCAGTGCGTTGAGTTCTTCGAGAACGCGCTGCGGCGTTATGTCGATCAGGCTCTGATGGTAACCTTCAGCGGCATCGCCTTTGCGTACCTTGTGGTACCCGGTGATCAAACGGATTACGCGCGCTTTGTGCGACAGCGGCGGCGTGAAGTCCGGGCTGCTTGGGCCATACAGCGCAACCAGCGGACGATCCAGCGCGGCGGCGACGTGCATCAGGCCAGAGTCATTGCTGACCACGGCCTTACAGGCGGCAATCAGGATAACGGCCTGCTCAAGCTGCGTTTCTCCAGCCAGGTTGCGGCACCAGGCCTGTTGCTCGGTGCTCAGCGTGGCGAGAATTTCGTTGCCCGCCTCGTGATCCTTCGCCGAGCCAAACAGCACAATCTGGTAGCCTTCGTCGATCAGCTGTTTCGCCAGCTCTGCATAGTGGTAGTGCGGCCAGCGTTTTGCCGGGCCAAATTCTGCGCCGGGGCAGAAGCCAATCATTGGGCGTTCGGACGAAAGGCCAAACGCGTTGCAGGTGTGGGATTTCTCCCCCTCGTTCACCTGAAGCTGCGGCCACAGTAGCGGCTGCGGCAGATCTTTCGCGCTGCGCATGACGCCTTTGTCGTAGGCCAGCGCCACGTAGCGCTCCACCATCAGCGGCCAGGCTTCTTTATCCAGCACCCTGGCATCGTTCAGCAGGCCGTAGCGCATTTCGCCGCGCCAGCCGGTACGGTGCGGGATGCCTGCAAAGAAGGGCACAAGGGCGGATTTGAAGGAGTTAGGCAGCACGTACGCACGGTCATAGCGCTTCTCGCGCAGGCTATGACCGAGTTTGCGGCGTTCACCGATTTCCAGCGCCCCGTGGCCGAGCGGCATCGGGATCGCCTCGTTTACTTCCGGCATACGCGATAACAGCGGACGGCACCATGCGGGTGCCATCACGTCGATTATCGCCTGGGGATAACGCGCCTTGAGCGTGCGATAGAGACTTTGCGACATCATCATGTCGCCCACCCATGACGGGCCGATCACCAGAATCTTCATACTTACGCGTCGCGGTTCAGCCAGGCCATATATTCCGTTACGCCTTCGGCAACGGTCTTGAACGGCTTGTCATAACCTGCTGCGCGCAGGTTGGTCAGGTCGGCCTGCGTGAACGCCTGGTAACGGCCCTTCAGCTTGTCAGGGAACGGAATGTACTCGATGCTGCCTTTCTTATGGTATGCCAGCGTCGCGTCTGCCACCGCCTGGAAGGATTCCGCGCGGCCCGTGCCCAGGTTGAAAATGCCGGAGACGCCGTTTTCCAGGAACCACAGGTTTACGGCTGCAACGTCGCCCACATAGACGAAGTCGCGCTTGAAGCCGTCGCTGCCTTCGAACAGTTTCGGGCTTTCACCGTTATTCAGCTGGGTGTTCAGGTGGAACGCCACGCTCGCCATGCTGCCCTTGTGCCCTTCGCGCGGCCCGTAAACGTTGAAGTAGCGGAAGCCGACAATCTGTGAGTTCGCTTCCGGCAGGATCTGACGCACGTACTCGTCAAACAGGAACTTGGAGTAGCCGTAGACGTTCAGCGGCTGTTCGTATTCGCGGGATTCGATGAAGTCCGAGGTGCGCCCGCCGTAGGTTGCCGCGGAAGAGGCATACAGGAACGGAATTTCACGCTCCAGGCAGTAGTGCAGGATCTCTTTAGAGTACTGATAGTTGTTATCCATCATGTACTTGCCGTCCCACTCGGTGGTGGAAGAGCACGCGCCTTCGTGGAAGATGGCTTCGATCTCGCCGAACTCTTCACCCGCCATAATCTGGATAAGGAAGTCTTCTTTATCCATGTAGTCAGCGATGTTCAGATCCACCAGGTTAACGAACTTGGTGCCGTCTTTCAGGTTGTCCACCACCAGAATGTCGGTGATGCCCTTATCATTGAGGGCCTTAATAATGTTGCTGCCGATAAAGCCCGCGCCGCCGGTAACGATGATCATAACTGTAACCTTTGAAGTGTTGAGCCCGGGGACAATCCCGGACGCTAATATTCATATCATATCATCACAATGCCCGGTCTTCAGCCATTCACCGATATGCAGCAGGGGTACACGTGATTTATGCTGCAAAAACGAGAAGAGATACGGCGTCATCTCGTCATGAACTATAGGTTTGGGTAATATGTGCCAAAATTTGCCGAGTCTGGAGAATTGCAATGCGTGGTGATTTTTACAAACAGTTAAACAGCGACCTCGACACCGCACGTGCGGAAGGGTTGTTCAAAGAAGAGCGTATTATCACGTCTGCCCAGCAGGCGGATATCACCGTTGCCGACGGCAGCCATGTGATCAACTTTTGCGCGAACAACTACTTAGGTCTTGCGAATCACCCTGAGCTGATTGCCGCCGCGAAAAACGGCATGGACACCCACGGCTTCGGCATGGCCTCCGTGCGCTTCATCTGCGGTACCCAGGATAGCCACAAGCAGCTTGAGCAAAAGCTGGCAAACTTCCTCGGAATGGAAGACGCGATTCTGTACTCCTCCTGCTTCGACGCCAACGGCGGTCTGTTTGAAACCCTGCTCGGCGCAGAAGATGCGATTATCTCCGACGCCCTGAACCACGCCTCCATCATCGACGGTGTTCGCCTGTGTAAAGCGAAGCGTTTCCGCTACGCCAACAACGACATGGTTGAGCTGGAAGCGCGGCTCAAAGAGGCACGCGAAGCGGGTGCCCGGCACGTACTGATCGCGACCGACGGCGTGTTCTCCATGGACGGCGTGATCGCCAACCTGAAGGGCGTGTGCGACCTGGCGGATAAATACGACGCGCTGGTGATGGTCGATGATTCCCACGCGGTCGGTTTTGTCGGTGAAAACGGCCGCGGCTCCCATGAATACTGTGACGTGATGGGCCGGGTGGACATCATCACCGGTACGCTGGGCAAAGCGCTCGGCGGCGCGTCCGGCGGTTATACCGCTGCGCGTAAAGAGGTGGTTGAGTGGCTGCGTCAGCGCTCCCGTCCGTACCTGTTCTCCAACTCCCTGGCGCCAGCCATTGTGGCCGCCTCCATCAAAGTGCTGGAGATGGTTGAGTCCGGCGCCGAGCTGCGCGACCGCCTGTGGGCAAACGCCCGTCTGTTCCGCGAAAAAATGAGCGCCGCAGGGTTCACCCTGGCTGGCGCTGACCACGCGATCATTCCGGTGATGCTGGGCGACGCAGTTGTGGCGCAGCAGTTTGCCCGCGAGCTGCAGAAAGAAGGGATTTACGTCACCGGGTTCTTCTTCCCGGTGGTACCAAAAGGTCAGGCGCGTATCCGCACCCAGATGTCTGCGGCGCATTCGCCTGAACAAATTGAGCGTGCGGTGGAAGCCTTTACCCGCATCGGCAAACAGCTGGGCGTAATTGCCTGAGGACGTGTGATGAAAGCGTTATCCAAACTGAAAGCGGAAGAAGGGATTTGGATGACCGACGTGCCGGAGCCGGAAGTCGGTCATAACGATCTGCTGATCAAAATTCGTAAAACCGCCATCTGCGGTACTGACGTTCACATCTACAACTGGGATCAGTGGTCGCAAAAAACCATTCCTGTCCCAATGGTTGTCGGTCACGAATATGTTGGTGAAGTGGTCGGCATCGGCCAGGAAGTCAAAGGCTTTAGCATTGGCGATCGCGTCTCTGGTGAAGGCCATATTACCTGCGGTCACTGCCGTAACTGTCGCGGTGGCCGTACGCACCTGTGCCGCAATACCGTCGGCGTGGGCGTAAACCGTCCGGGCTGCTTCGCGGAATACCTGGTGATCCCGGCGTTTAACGCCTTCAAAATCCCGGACAATATCTCTGACGATTTGGCCTCCATCTTCGACCCGTTCGGCAACGCGGTACACACCGCGCTCTCCTTCGACCTGGTAGGTGAAGACGTGCTGGTTTCCGGCGCCGGCCCAATCGGCATTATGGCGGCAGCCGTGGCGAAGCACGTGGGTGCGCGCAACGTGGTGATCACCGACGTGAATGAATACCGCCTGTCGCTGGCGCGCAAAATGGGCGTCACCCGCGCGGTGGATGTCTCGAAAGAGAGCCTGACCGACGTGATGGAAGAGTTGGGCATGACCGAAGGCTTTGACGTGGGTCTGGAGATGTCCGGCGCGCCGCCGGCGTTCCGCACCATGCTGGACACCATGAACCACGGTGGCCGTATCGCGATGCTGGGCATTCCGCCGTCAGATATGTCCATCGACTGGAACAAAGTCATCTTCAAAGGGTTGTTCATCAAAGGCATCTATGGCCGCGAGATGTTCGAAACCTGGTACAAGATGGCAGCGCTGATCCAGTCCGGCCTGGATCTGTCCCCGATTATCACTCACCGTTTCTCCATCGATGAGTTCCAGCAGGGCTTCGACGCGATGCGTTCCGGCCAGTCAGGGAAAGTGATCCTGAGCTGGGATAAGTAAACAAAAAGGGGCCTCAGGCCCCTTTTTTACTGATTCTTTTTCTCTTCGTCCGTCAGGTAGCGCACCTTGCGGGTATAGTCCTGCCCTTTGAACAGCAATTTGTTATCCGGCGATTCCAGATACTTCTGCCATTCGGAAAGTGGGAAACCCCCGTGCGCGCCAATCACCTCTTTCGGCACAACGGCTTCCTGACCGCCGATCTTCTTGGAGACCGGCCAGTTCATCCAGTCGCCCAGGTTAACCGTTTTAACATCCAGCATGTCCAGCAGCGCAGCGAGCGGCAGCTGATCGGTCGGCGGCTGCGTGTCGTCCATCAGCTCCCAGGTATCCTGGAACAGCGTCAGCCACAGCGGGCAGATGCGACGCCAGGTCTTTTTGGTTGCGGCAAGAAACGCGCCGTTAACGTGATCGACCAGATACGGGCGCACCGTTTCTTTGTAATATGCCGGCACTTTTTCTGCGGGGGCGCCGTCCAGCTTGGCAATCATTTTGCCCTGACGGAAGCTGGAGTAGATGTGCATATCGGCCATGTTGATCTGGGGCATTTTGAGCAGGTTGAGATCGGAGTCGATCATCAGCACCCCTTCACCGCGCGCCTGAAGCGGAGCGTTAAGCTTCACCAGACGGCTGAGGTAGATCTGCTTATAGCGGTACCCCTCTTCACGTTTTGGCAGCGTGAGGGTCACAACGCGGGTTTTTGGCGGCAGTTCGCCAAAAGCGGATTCAGGCTGATCGCTGACGATAACAATCTCGCTGACGTCGGTGGCGTAACGCTCTGCAAAGGTCGCTGATAATAACGCCTCTTCGACGAAATCCGCGCCCGTACAAGGGATCACGATGGAATCAACCGCAACGAGATCGCGCGTGACCGGAAGGGAAGCGTACGGAATGTTATGACGCCCGGTAATGTGGCGGTAGCGAGCATTCAGGAATTTAAACATGTTCTTCTCGTTTGGTTATTGCGCGCCAAGAACGGCCTCGACACCGTTAACATAGCTTTCAATGGCATACACGTTGCAGACATTCTGGTGCGCGGCTGCGGCGAGCCGGGCGCGCAGAGCAGGATCCTGCCAGATATTATCCAGATGTTGAGCAAGTTGCGACACATCGCTCCACGGGAACAGCAGCCCGGTCGACTCATGGTCGATCAATTCTGCCGTGCCGGTTACCTTTGAGCCAATCACCGGGATATTCAGCAGCATTGCCTCCAGCACGACGCGGGGCAAACCTTCGCTCTTCGAAGCCAGAATAAACGCGTCAAAGGTGGCGAGATAGTCAAAAGGCGTGTTCTGGAAACCGGTAAAAATGACGTGCTCAGCAATCCCCAGCGCGTCAGCCTGCGCCGTCAGCGCGCCGCGTTCAGCCCCTTCACCGACCAGCACCATCTTCCATTTTGCCTGCGGGTGCTTCTGGTTGAACTGGGCCAGCGCCTCCAGCGTATGGTGGTTGGACTTGCGAGGGATAAGCGACCCAATGCTGCCGAACACAAAGGTGTCGTCATCGATGTTCAGACGCTGGCGCATCGCGCGTCGGTCAGGTAAAGGCTGGTGGATGTCGATGGCATTATTGACCGTCGTACACAGCTCGGGCCGGACGCCATGCTGAAGAAGCACGCGTTCAACACCGTGCGAGACGGCGATGATTTTTGTGGCATGTGCGTTGACCAGCTTCACCAGCGGTGGAGTCAATACAGGTTCAATGCGACAGTGCTGAATCAACCGCGCCTGCAGTTTCGCTGCCGCGAGATAGCCTTCCTCATTTGAGCCGGGTTGGTTATTCATATAGAGCGTATCGAAACCGCCCTCCATGAAAAGCGTCTCGATTTTGCTGACGTTAGGCCTGATTCGCCACAGGATATCCACGTAACGAGTCAATGCCTTACGGGCGCTGCGTGAGAAAAACAGCAGGCTACGTCCCGCTTCCTTCAGTAATTTGGCCCAGAGCGGCTGCTGACGCTGAGGGATCACGATGAGCGGGATCCCGATGCTGTTGAGCACCTGACCAATCGTCTCACCTTCAGCGCGGCTATAATCACTGTAAAAACAACACGTAATATCGAATTTATCGCGATTGATCCGCTTCAGGAGCTCAAGCATACTGTTGGTGCCTCCCCCCCATTCTTTACCCGTATCCAGGAGGAGAATTTTACTTTTGTGCGGCATGTCTGAATCCGTGTGCTACCCTTCATCTGACTGCATTATAAAGAATCTGTTGAAATAAAATAGATTTTTCTATTTTATTGCACTTCAGAATTAGACAAAACGTCATGCGTGCTTATTTGAAAAGTGTGATTCAGGACTTTAATCATCTCCACTCATTTATATAGTATTAATCATATTCATTTATGCTGTTGTTGAGAGTGGAAACATGTTTAAAATAACGATCTGCTTATTAACGTTTAATTCTGAAAGATTATTGCACGATGTTATTCCGCCTCTTTTAAAAATAGCGGATGAGATCGTCGTTGTAGATTCAGGCAGTACGGACAAAACACGTTTTATTTGTGAGAGCTATGGACTGCTCCCTGTCTATAAAAAATTTGGCTGGCATGGCGAGCAGATGAATTATGCCATATCCTTAGCCAGCAATGACTGGGTCCTGTGCATCGACAGTGATGAAATTCTTGACCAGGAAACAGTTGATGCTATTTCAGCGTTAAAAGCAGGTGATGAGCCTGACCCCGGAACGGCATGGCGAATATGCCGCCACTGGTTTGTTCTGGGTAAAGAAGTCCGGACGATCTATCCTGTTTCATCCCCTGATTACCCTGTACGTCTTTTTAACCGTAAACAGTCCCGATTTAATAACAGACCGGTAGACGATCAGGTGGAAGGTTTTCTCCGTTGTGAATGTATTCCGGGCTATGTAAAACATGATACGTTTCCCACTCTGCATGAGCTTTTTAACAAATTAAATTGTTATACAACCCGTCTGGTACAATATCATAAAATACGCCCCTCTATCGGGCGCGGCATCATCAGTGCCATCGGGGCTTTTTTTAAATGGTATTTGTTTAGCGGCGCCTGGCGTCAGGGTAAAGTGGGAGTGGCGACAGGACTGTATGCCACAGCCTACAGCTTTTTGAAGTATTTCAAATCCTGGTATTTGCATCAGGAGAAAAAAGAGCCCGTTGCGAATGAGCAGACGGGCTCTCAGATTGCGAAATAAGCGTCAGGCTTTCTTGCCCCATCCCTGCCACTGCTGCTGGACGTATTTCACCAGCGTACTGTTACTGATGCTGTCTCCGATGACAGAGAAGACGCGGGTCGCGTAGACCGGTTCTAGCGGCTGCTTCGGTACACAGCGCTTCACGCCGCGGAACGGGTTACGCGGTGCCGTCGGGACGGGCTGCGCAGAATTCGGCGTAGAGGTATCCACCTGCGGCTCGTTCAGCAGATCGCTCGGGCGTACCAGCGTGATATCGGCAGGTAAGGTCGGCAGCATTTGCTGTAAAACGCGAACGGTAGACGGATGCGGGTGCCCGATGGCAATCGCCGAACCGTTACGGCGCGCCAGCTGTACCGCGCGGTTGAACTGCACGCGGATATCCGCTTCGTTCTGGGAGTCGTCCAGGAAGACTTTGCGCTTAATGACCTTCACACCCGTACCCTGAGCGGCACGCATCGCCTGGCTGTTGCCAATGGTCATGCTGTCGAGGAAATAGAGATTGTAACGCTCCAGCGCCTGCATCACCTTCAGCATACCGTACAGGCTGGAGGTCATCGCGCTACCCATATGGTTGTTCAGACCCACGGCATACGGCACCTTGTTGTAGGCGTCGCGGATGATGCGTTCGATCTCATCGCTGCTCATATCCGGGCGCAGGGTGTCTTTTTCCAGCGGCTGCTTGCTGAGCGGTGCCATCGGAAGATGGATGAGGACCTGGTGGCCGCTATTGTGCGCTTTGGTCGCCATTTCATGCGCGTGAGGCGCATTCGGCAGGACGGCGACGGAGATGGCTGACGGCATCGCCAGCACCTGATTTTCATAGTGTGGTCGATAACCGAAGTCATCAATCACGATGGCGAGTTTACCTGCATATACCGGTGCAGCCAGCGCCAGTGCGCTGACGACGGAGAGAACCATTCGACGAAATTGAAGCAAAACTTATCTTCCCAACCACGGCTGTGGATTGACCGCCTGACCCTGACGACGAATTTCGAAATAGAGTGACGGGCGGCCCTGACCGCCACTGCTGCCCACAAGGGCGATGGGTTGGCCGGCGCGCACCTGGGTGCCGACGCTGACCAGCGCGCTCTGGTTGTAGCCGTAAAGGCTCATGTCGCCTTTACCATGCTCGACCACCACCACCAGCCCGTAACCCTGCAGCCAGTCGGCCAGAATCACGCGGCCATCGGCGATGGCTTTTACTTCGCTACCTTCAGACGCACCGATAACGATCCCTTTCCAACGTAGCTCACCCTGCAGCTGTTCGCCATAGCGATGCAGAATAGTGCCGCGAACGGGCCAGTAGGCCTGGCCGCGCGGGGAACCCAGACCGCCGGTACGCGACATCAGGGAGCGTTCGCTTTCGCTTGGCTTGTAGGTGGTCCCTTTGCGGGAGGCTTCCTGCTGCTTGTCGCGAACCGCCTGCGCCTCGCGGGCCTCTTTTTCGGCGCGCGCCTTCGCTGCGGCTTCCGCACGGGCAATGCTGTTACGCAGTTTTGATTCGTTGGCGCGCATTTCGCTCAGCTGGCTCTGTCCTGCCTGAATGGAGGACTCAAGACCCGACAGCGTTTTCTTGCGTTCGTTACGGGCCTGCTCAAGTTTCGCCTGCTGCGCTTTTTGTTCGTAGAGCAACGTCTGCTGCTGGCTCTGCTTCTCTTCCAGCTCCGCTTTTTGGGTGGAAACCTCTTCACGCGTCTGCTTCAGCTGTGCAATGGTCTCCTGACGCGCCTGGTTCAGATAGCCGAAATAGGCCTGCAGACGCTGGCCGCGCTGGCTCTCTTCACCGCTGAGGATCAGCTGGAGTCCGGTATGCTCACCCTGGCGGAATGCGGCATCCAACTGTGCTGCGAGGTTGCGCTCCTGCGCATCACGCTGGCGCTCCAGTTTGGCAATCGACGCATTCATCTCGTCGATCTGTTTGTTCAACTGGGTGAGGGTGTTTTGCGTTTCACGGAGTTTACGTGCGGCAGCGGAGATGGCCTCTTCCTGCTGCTTAAGCTGGGCGAGCAGGGTGGCGCGCTGCTGTTGCTGCTGGCGTACCGCACGCTCTTTGGCGGCGATATCGGCCTGAATGGATTTCAGCTGGTCGCGGTCATCCGCGTGGGCGGATGCGGCGCACAGCAATACGCCAGCGCTGAGTGCGCTGGCGCAAAGCAGAGGTCTGACTGATAGCCTAAGCGGCTTCACGACCCATGTGATTGAAAAAATCGCCTTTCCCCTCATGGGGAGCGATTATTCCACGATGAACAGCGGCTTACCAGTCATCTCTTCAGGGATCGGCATACCCATCAGCGACAACATGGTTGGCGCGATGTCGGAAAGCTTACCGCCTTCTACTGCTTTCACTGATTTATCACCCACATAAATCAGCGGAACAGGCAGGTTGGTATGGGCGGTGTGCGCCTGACCGGTTGCCGGGTCACGCATCTGCTCGGCGTTACCGTGATCGGCGGTGATCAGCAGCTGGCCGCCAACGGACTCAACCGCTTTCGCAACCTGCTCAACGCAGTGGTCCAGCGCTTCAACCGCCTTCACTGCCGCTTCCATTACGCCGGTATGGCCGACCATGTCGCCGTTCGGGTAGTTACAGATGATGGTGTCGTACTTGCCGCTTTCGATGGCCGCGATCAGTTTTTCAGTCAATTCCGCAGAGCTCATCTCTGGCTGCAGATCGTAAGTCGCGACTTTCGGCGAATTGATCAGAATGCGCTCTTCGCCTTTGAACGGCTCTTCAACGCCGCCGTTAAAGAAGAAGGTCACGTGCGCGTATTTTTCCGTTTCGGAAATACGCAGCTGCGTTTTGTCGTTCTTCGCCATCCACTCACCGAAGGTGTTAGCCAGCGAGGCTGGTGGGTAAGCGCAAGGGGCGTTGATATCTGCCGCGTATTCGGTCAGCTGGATGAAGTCGATGTTCACCACTTTCTTACGGGCAAAACCGTCGAAGTCGCTGTTGACGAACGCACGGGTGATTTCGCGCGCGCGGTCAGCGCGGAAGTTCATAAAGATCAGCGCGTCGCCATCTTCCATTGCGGCATCGGCCTGGCCTTCAGCGCGGATCACGCTCGCTTTCACGAATTCGTCGTTTTCATCACGCGCGTAAGCGGCTTCCAGCGCTTCAACCGCAGTCGGGAACTGGAATTCCCCTTTTGCCAGAGTCATCAGGTCATAGGCCTGTTCAACGCGATCCCAGCGGTTGTCGCGGTCCATAGCGTAGTAACGGCCAATGATGGAGGCCACGCGGCCTTTGCCCAGCGCAGCGAATTTGTCTTCGAAAGCTTTCAGGGACCCTTCTGCGCTGCGCGGTGGCGTGTCGCGACCGTCCAGGAAGGCGTGCAGGTAGATTTTTTCCGCACCGCGTTCAGCGGCCAGTTCAACCATCGCCATGATGTGATCTTCGTGGCTATGCACGCCGCCTGCGGAGAGCAGACCCATGATGTGTACCGCTTTACCTGCCGCAACGGCTTTATCAACCGCACCGCAGAGAACCGGGTTAGCGAAGAAGGTGCGTTCTTTGATTTCGACGTCCAGACGGGTCAGATCCTGATACACGATACGACCCGCGCCGAGGTTAACGTGGCCAACTTCGGAGTTGCCCATCTGGCGATCAGGCAGGCCCACTTCCAGACCGGATGCGTCAATCAGGGTATGCGGACGTTTTGCCCACAGTGCATCCATGACCGGGGTTTTTGCGTTGAAAATAGCGTTATCCTGGCTGTCTTCACGGTAGCCATAGCCATCCAGAATCACCAGTACCATAGGTTTTTTAGAAACCGACATTGCAACAACCTCATGCTCAAGAGTCAAAATTTGCGTAATTTTACTACAGCTGAATCGATCAAATAGCCGCAGAAGATCAAAGAAAACGCGGGGGCAAGATGCTGACCGGACCATTTTGAGGCATTTTTTTAGGTGGCATGCCGCAGAAAATGGATTAGGTTATGGTCGCTGGCTGTATTTGCCAGAACGCACAGGTATACTCCTGTCCTGGTTTTTTTATCACTTAGTCGGGAGTAGTTACCCTCCATGCAAGAAATTATGCAATTCGTTAGCCGCCATCCGGTACTGAGCATCGCGTGGATTGGCCTGCTGGCTGCTGTGCTGTTCACCACATTTAAGAGCCTGACGTCTAAGATTAAGGTTATCACCCGTGGTGAAGCGACGCGTCTGATTAACAAAGAAGATGCCGTCGTTGTCGATCTGCGTCAGCGTGACGATTTCCGTAAAGGTCACATTGCCGGCGCAATCAACCTGTTGCCAGCTGAAATCAAAGCCAACAACGTTGGTGAGCTTGAGAAACACAAAGCCCAGCCCATTATCGTTGTGGATGCGACCGGTATGCAGGCGCAGGAATCTGCCAGCGCGCTTTACAAAGCGGGCTTCGAAAACGTAACGGTACTGAAAGAAGGGATTTCCGGCTGGAGCGGGGAAAATCTTCCTTTGGTTCGCGGTAAATAAGGAGTTCAGTCATGGCCAATATTGAGATCTACACCAAAGCGACGTGCCCGTTCTGCCACCGTGCGAAAGCGCTGCTGAGCAGCAAAGGCGTCACGTTCCAGGAACTGCCAATCGACGGTGACGCGATCAAACGCGAAGAGATGATCCAACGTAGTGGTCGTACGACGGTTCCGCAGATTTTTATTGATGCGCAGCACATTGGCGGCTGTGATGACTTGTATGCGCTCGACGCCCGTGGTGGACTCGATCCGCTGCTGAGCTAAGAGACTTTAGGACAATTAAAAAGGGTATTTCCATGTCAGAACAAAACAACACCGAAATGACTTTCCAGATCCAGCGTATCTACACCAAGGATGTCTCTTTCGAAGCGCCAAATGCGCCGCACGTTTTCCAGAAAGACTGGCAGCCAGAGGTTAAACTTGATCTGGATACCGCATCCACCCAGCTGGCGGATGACGTGTATGAAGTCGTACTGCGTGTGACCGTGACCGCCTCTCTGGGCGAAGAAACTGCATTCCTGTGCGAAGTACAGCAGGGCGGTATCTTCTCCATCGGCGGCATCGAAGGCAACCAGATGGCGCATTGCCTGGGTGCATACTGCCCGAACATCCTGTTCCCGTATGCCCGTGAATGCATCACCAGCCTGGTTTCTCGCGGTACATTCCCGCAACTGAACCTTGCGCCAGTGAACTTTGATGCGCTGTTCATGAACTATCTGCAGCAGCAGGCTGGCGAAGGTGCCGAACAACATCAGGATGCCTGATGAGCACTGTTAATGCGTCAATGACTGTGATCGGTGCCGGCTCATACGGCACCGCTCTTGCCATCACGCTGGCAAGAAATGGTCACGACGTGGTCCTGTGGGGCCACGATCCAAAACATATCGCCACGCTGCAGCGCGACCGTTGCAATGTGGCGTTTCTCCCGGACGTTCCGTTCCCTGACACCCTGCACCTGGAAAGCGATCTTGCAACCGCGCTGGCGGCCAGCCGCAACATTTTGATTGTGGTGCCAAGCCATGTCTTTGGCGACGTGCTGAATCAGATCAAGCCGCTGATGCGCCCGGATGCGCGTATCGTCTGGGCGACCAAAGGGCTGGAAGCGGAAACCGGACGTCTGCTGCAGGACGTTGCCCGCGAAGCGCTGGGGGATGAGATCCCGCTGGCGGTCATCTCCGGGCCGACCTTTGCCAAAGAGCTGGCTGCGGGCCTGCCGACGGCGATCTCGCTGGCATCCACCGATCAGGCCTTCTCCGACGATCTCCAGCAACTGCTGCACTGCGGCAAGAGCTTCCGCGTCTACAGCAACCCCGATTTTATCGGCGTGCAGCTGGGTGGCGCGGTGAAGAACGTGATTGCCATCGGGGCCGGGATGTCTGACGGTATTGGCTTTGGCGCCAACGCGCGTACGGCGTTGATTACCCGCGGCTTAACCGAGATGTCCCGTCTGGGCGAAGCGCTGGGTGCCGATCCGGCCACTTTTATGGGGATGGCGGGTCTGGGGGATCTGGTGCTGACCTGTACCGATAACCAGTCGCGTAACCGCCGCTTTGGCATGATGCTCGGACAGGGCAGCGATGTAAAAAGCGCGCAGGAGAAGATTGGACAGGTGGTGGAAGGCTACCGCAATACCAAAGAAGTCCGTGAATTGGCGCACCGGTTTGGTGTCGAAATGCCAATAACCGAGGAAATTTATCAGGTATTGTATTGCGGAAAAAATGCGCGCGAGGCAGCATTGACCCTATTAGGTCGTGCGCGCAAGGACGAGCGCAGCAGTAACTAGTCGGAACCGTTGTCACCTGAATGACCCAGCCAGCGCAGAACTGGCTGGTCATTAACTATCGTCTGGAGTAAGCAATGCCGTGTGAAGAACTGGATATCGTCTGGAATAACATTAAAGCCGAAGCCCGGGCGCTGGCCGACTGTGAGCCTATGCTGGCCAGTTTCTATCACGCGACGCTACTCAAGCACGAAAATCTCGGCAGCGCGCTGAGCTATATGCTCGCCAACAAGCTGGCTTCCTCGATCATGCCCGCGATTGCGATTCGTGAGGTGGTGGAAGAGGCTTACGCCGCTGACCCGGAAATGATTGCGTCTGCCGCCTGCGACATTCAGGCCGTACGCACGCGCGATCCGGCGGTGGATAAATATTCTACGCCGCTTCTCTACCTGAAAGGCTTCCACGCGCTGCAGGCGTACCGCATTGGCCACTGGCTGTGGAATGAAGGCCGCCGCGCGCTGGCGATCTTCCTGCAAAACCAGGTTTCCGTGACGTTTCAGGTTGATATTCACCCGGCGGCGAAGATTGGCCGCGGGATCATGCTCGACCACGCCACCGGGATCGTTGTCGGGGAAACGGCGGTGATTGAAGACGACGTCTCGATCCTGCAGTCGGTTACCCTGGGCGGTACCGGGAAAACCAGCGGCGATCGCCACCCGAAAATTCGTGAAGGGGTGATGATTGGCGCGGGGGCTAAAATCCTCGGCAATATCGAAGTCGGGCGCGGCGCGAAGATTGGCGCAGGGTCGGTTGTGCTCCAGCCCGTGCCGCCGCACACCACCGCCGCTGGCGTACCGGCGCGCATCGTTGGTAAGCCAGACAGCGATAAGCCGTCCATGGATATGGATCAGCACTTCAACGGCATTCACCATACCTTCGAGTATGGTGACGGCATTTAACCTCTGAGAATGGCGCCCGGGTAACCCAGCTGGCGCCAGGCTTCATACACCACCACCGACACCGCGTTCGACAGGTTCATGCTGCGGCTGTCCGGCATCATCGGAATACGGATTTTCTGCTCAGCGGGCAGGGCATCGAGGATCGTGGCCGGCAGGCCGCGGGTTTCCGGGCCAAACATCAGATAGTCACCCTCCTGATAGCTCACGGCGCTGTGCGCTGGCGTGCCTTTGGTGGTCAGGGCGAACATGCGCTGCGGCTTCTCTGCTTCCAGAAACGCGGCGTAATCGTGATGGCGAACCACGGCGGTAAATTCATGGTAATCCAGCCCCGCGCGGCGCAGGCGTTTGTCGTCCCACGTAAAGCCCATCGGCTCAATGATGTGCAGACGAAAACCGGTGTTGGCGCACAGGCGGATGATATTGCCGGTGTTCGGCGGAATTTCTGGTTCGAATAAAACGATGTTAAGCATGCTGCCCCCTTAATTGCGGGGGGCAGAATAGCAGAAAAGAGAGGAACTACGCGACGCCGGGTTCCTGCGAGCGGCTGTACAGCATTTTGTAGACGGTTGCCGCCGCGGCCAGCAGGGCGGGCACGCTGAGGATCATTAAAATACTGTCTGCCTGCCACTGCATGGAAAGAAGCTGGGCGCTGGTCATGGTGCCCGCCACGCCGCCAAAGCGGCCGATCCCCTGCATCCAGGCGATGCCCGTCGCGCGGCACTCGGTAGGGTAAAAGGTGGCGGCCAGGGTTTGCATGCCCGACTGCGCGCCGTTCATCGCGATCCCCATCAGGAAAATCAGCCCGCCAAACAGGGCGATATGGTTATGCTCAAGGCCAAGCAAAAGAATCAGGCCCATCGTCAGCACAAAACCACCTGCGACCACCTTGTGCGCTTCCCAGCGGTCCATCATCCAGCCCGCGAGCAGAATGCCTGCGGTGCCGCCGAAGGTAAACAGCGAGGTGAGCCAGGCGGATGCCGCCAGGGCATAACCCATCCCCTGCATCAGCGTCGGCATCCAGCTAAGCAGGACGTAGTAAATCACCAGCCCCATAAAATAAGTCACCCACAGCATCAGGGTGCCGGGTAGCCAGGGCATGGAAAACAGCTGCCCCACGCTTCCTTTTTTAGACGCGGCTTTCTCTTCCGCCAGGAAAAAGCCCGTAACGCTCTCCAGCGTACTGCGGCTGAACCGGCTGGCAATGCGGCGAACCTGCGCGACGTCTTTCCCACGCTGCACCAGAAACTTCACCGATTCCGGCAGCAGCAGCGCCAGCAGCACGGTCAAAATCAGCGGCGCAATCGCGCCGGTCAGCAGCACGCTTCGCCAGCCGTGGTGGGGAATTAGCCAGGAAGAGATCGCACCGCCGCCCGCTGCACCCAGAGGGAAGCCGCAGTACATGGTATTAATCGCCATGGCGCGGCAGCGCTGGGGGGCGAACTCTGAGATCAGCGTGATGGCGTTTGGCATGGCGGCACCGAGCCCGAGACCCGTCAGAAAGCGCCAGAGTGTCAGGGTATTCAGGCTTTGCGCCCAGGCCGTCCCCAGGCTCGCCAGGCCGAAGAACAGGCACGAAAAGACCAGCACGCGCTTGCGTCCCATCCGGTCCGATACCGGACCTGCAATAAGGGCTCCCAGCGACAGCCCCAGCAGCGCCGCACTCAGCACTGGCCCCAAATCCTGTTTATGTATTCCCCACTCCGCCGACAGCGTAGGCGCGATGTAGCCCATCGCTGCCGTATCAAAACCATCGATCGCCAGAACCAGAAAGCCCAGCACGATAAGAAGCCAGTGAAACCCTGAAAAAGGACTCTCGTCGATCACCTGCTGAATATCCACCTTACCTGAATAGGTCATACGCTCCCCTCCGATGTGATGTTGTTTTTGTGTTCTTGTATTTGCTTGTCTATACAATTGCGAACGGGAGGGATGTGTCAAATTTTCTTATCCAGAATGTTACGCAGGTGTTATTTTCGACAAAAAAAGCGCCCGAGGAGGAAATCGGACGCATGGGAAAGGTGGGGTAACGGGAGAGGATTAGGCCGCGTCGCCATGTGACAGCGGAGCCAGCGCCGCCGGCAGTTTACTCAGCTCCTGCACCAGCGAATCCTTGCTGATTTCACTGATCGACTTCGCGCCGGTCAGGGTCATCGCCACCTTCATCTCTTTCTCGATCAGGTTTAGCAGATTTGCCACGCCCGCCTGACCGGCCGTCGCCAGGGCGTAAAGATATGCGCGGCCCAGCAGCACGCTGTCGGCGCCCAGGGCAATCATGCGCACCACGTCCAGCCCGTTGCGGATGCCGCTGTCGGCCAGAATGGCAATATCGCCTTTCACCGCATCGGCAATGGCCGGCAGGGCGCGGGCGGAAGAGAGCACGCCGTCGAGCTGGCGTCCGCCGTGGTTAGAGACCACAATTCCATCCGCGCCAAAACGCACCGCGTCGCGGGCATCTTCCGGATCGAGGATCCCTTTGATCACCATCGGGCCATCCCAGAATTCGCGGATCCACTCCAGGTCTTTCCACGAGATCGACGGATCGAAATTGTTCGCCAGCCAGCCGATGTAATCCTCCAGCCCGGTCGGTTTGCCAAGGTAGGCCGAGATATTCCCCAGATCGTGCGGACGGCCGTTCAGGCCGACGTCCCACGCCCACTGTGGATGCGTTACCGCCTGCCAGTAGCGGCGCAGGGCGGCATTCGGGCCGCTCATGCCGGAGTGGGCATCACGGTAGCGCGCGCCGGGCGTGGGCATATCGACGGTAAAGACCAGCGTGGAGCAGCCCGCCGCTTTGGCGCGCTCCAGGGCGTTACGCATAAAGCCGCGATCGCGCAGGACGTACAGCTGGAACCACATCGGGCGCTTGAGGGTCGGCGCGACCTCTTCAATCGGACAGACCGAGACGGTAGAAAGGGTAAACGGAATGCCTTTGGCATCTGCCGCGGCGGCGGCCTGCACTTCGCCCCGGCGGGCGTACATGCCGCATAAGCCGACGGGCGCGAGCGCGACGGGCATGGAGAGCGTTTCGTTAAACAGCTTCGTCTCAAGGCTCAGGTCAGACATATTCTTCAGCACGCGCTGGCGCAGGGCCACTTCTGACAGATCCTCCACGTTGCGGCGCAGGGTGTATTCGGCATACGCCCCACCGTCGATGTAGTGGAACAGGAACGGCGGCAAAATGCGCTGCGCCGCGGCGCGGTAGTCACTGGCTGCTGAAATAATCATGCTTTGTTCTCCCTGGAAATATCACTGTCGCCAGGCAGACGGGTAATACGCGCCTGTCGGGCCTGGTCTTCATCAAATCGTTTAATGGTGGTGTGCACGAAGCCGAGATGCGCCATCATCGCCTTGCGCGCGGCTTCGGCATCGCCGGCCAGAATGGCGTTGAGCACCGCCTCGTGCTGTTCGGTCAGCTGGGCAAAGACCGGCGGGACCAGATACATACGCTGGCGGCTCTGCTTCACGGAGGATTGCAGCAGGTCGAAGAACCCGCGCATGGTCTGGAGCAGCACCACGTTGTGCGACGCCTCGGCGATTGCCAGATGGAAACGCACGTCCGCCTGGGAGGCGATGTCCGGGTCGCTGCTTTGCGTGGCTTCGAAGCAGGCTTTGAGCTTCTCTTTGTCGGCTTCGGTTGCCCGCATCGCTGCGTGCCATGCGGTACTGGTTTCGATGGCGTGACGCGCTTCTAGAATGTCGAAGCTGTAGTCCGGGTCGTTTTCCAGCAGCGTCTTCAGCGGCTGAACGATGTTTTGCTCGGACCAGTCGTCATGCTGCCAGCGCACAAAGGTGCCGCCGCCGCGACGGCTCACCAGTACGCCTTCGCTGACCAGCGTCGCCAGCGCCTCGCGCAATGAGTTACGCGATACGCCAAGCTGGGCGGCAAGCTGGCGCTCGGCGGGCAATTTCATGCCCGCTTCCAGCTGTTGTTCTTCAATCAGCGCCCGCACGCGAGAGGCAATCTCGTCGGACAGGCGTCTGGGCATCACTATCATGGGATCATCCAGGTTAAGACATAGGCCTGCAGGGTGGTGATCACGCCCACCATGCAGGTGAATATCAGGCTGTGTTTCACGGTAAAGCGGAACAGGTCCGACTCTTTGCCCACCAGTCCCACCGCCGCGCAGGCAATGGCGATGGACTGCGGGGAGATCATTTTGCCGGTCACGCCGCCGGTGGTGTTCGCGGCGACCAGCAGCACGTCCGACACGCCAATCTGCTGCGCAGCCGTCGCCTGCAGGGCGGCAAACAGAGCGTTAGACGAGGTATCTGAACCCGTCAGGAACACCCCCAGCCAGCCGAGGAACGGCGAGAAGAAGGTGAATGCATGCCCGGTGTGCGCCAGCGCTAACGCCAGCGTCGACGACAGGCCGGAGTAGTTCGAGATAAACGCGAACGCCAGCACCATGCCGATGGAGTAGATCGGCAGCATCAGCTCTTTAATCGTTGCCGCAAAAGTCTGTACCGCGGCGGCAGGCTTCATGCGCAGCCACACCACGGAAAGGAGTGCCGCAAACAGGATGGCGGTCCCGGTGGCGGAGAACCAGTCAAACTTAAATACTGCCGCATACGGCGTGGCGTCGTGCACCACCGGCGGCATACGGGCAACCATCTTGTCGAGGAACGGCACGGAGATGTTAATCACCATGTCGTATAGCGCGCCGCCGGGAGCGAACAGCGCTTTAAACGGCGGTATGCTCCACAGCGTCACGGTGGCGGTCAGGAACAGGAACGGCGACCATGCGCGGACGATCTGTCCTGCGGTATAGCCCGTGCGGGCGAGGGTCTGATCCACATGCGACGCGCCCATGTCCGCAAAGCGGAAGATACGCACCGGCTGCCAGCGTTTCAGGAACAGCGTCAGACAGACCAGCGACACCAGGGAAGAGATAATGTCCGGCAGTTCCGGGCCGAGGAAGTTTGAGCTGAGATACTGGGCAATCGCGAACGAACCGCCCGCTACCATCACAGCAGGCCAGGTCTCCTTCACGCCGCGCCAGCCGTCCATAATCGCCATGATCCAGAACAGCACGATAATGGTCAGGAACGGCAGCTGGCGGCCAACCATCTGGCCGATCTCAAAGCTGTCCAGCCCGGTCACCTGGCCCGCGACCAGAATCGGAATCCCCATCGCGCCAAACGCCACCGGTGCGGTGTTCACAATCAGGCACAGGCCAGCGGCGTACAGCGGGTTAAAGCCCAACCCGACCAGCAGCGCGGCGGTGATCGCCACCGGTGCGCCGAATCCTGCCGCGCCTTCAAGGAACGCCCCGAAGGAGAAGCCGACAATCAGCATCTGCAGACGCTGGTCCGGGGTGATGGAGAGAATCGACGAACGAATGATGTCGAACTGCCCGGTCTTTACAGAGATTTTATAGACAAAGACCGCGGCGATGATGATCCACGCAATCGGCCACAGGCCGTAGAAGAAACCGTATACAACGGAGGCCAGCGCGCGGTCAACCGGCATTTTGTAGAAGAACAGCGCCACCAACAGGGCGATGGCAACGGTGTACGTCGCGGCGAGGTAGCCCTTCAGCTTGAGCTTAATCAGCGCAAAGAAGAAGAACAGGATCGGTAGCGATGCGATCAGGCTCGACAGCCAGATATTGCCGGCCGGGTCGTAGTTTTGTTGCCAGAGGCTCATGCAGGTCTCCTGGGGACCAGACAGCCTGTGCTGCGGGTGAGTCTCCGCTCAACTCTGCGTCACAAACTGTGTAAAGGTGGTCCTGCCAATATTGTGTTGTAGGGTTAATGACAATGAATAGTTAACCAGATGTTATGGAGTGGCAATGGTTTTGTGAGCGGAAATGATGGAATTGTGAACCGGGGGAGGATTGATTGCGCTATTGGTTGGACCAATTCACGCGAAGGGGAAAAGAACAGGCCGGGTAAGCGCAGCGCCACCCGGCATGAAATCAGAATGCGGTCTTACAAAAACCCGTCATCTCTTTGAGGCCCATTTCGCGGCCAAGCTCAGTCATCGGGTGTACCACCACCAGACCACGGACGCTTTTCTTCAGCTTGCCCATGTCGGCCTGCTCTTTTTTGGTGATCGCGCGGCGGTGCGGCATGTTCATCAGCTTCTGCGCTTCTTTGCTCAGCTTCTGGCCTTTCACTTCGCGCAGGCGCTCGATTTCCGCTTCCAGCTTCGCGGACTCTTTTTCCAGCTCGGCATATTTCTCGGCGGAATCAACCAGAGACAGGCCAGCCATCTGGTGACGGATCAGATCCAGACGGTCGCTCAGGCGTTTAATTTCGTTCTTTTCGACTTCTTTCATGACAATTGACTCTAAATCGGGGGAATTACAGGGAAGGATACACCAATGTGAACGGGCTTACTTCTGAAACGCTTTTTTTAAGCTGATTTTAGAAATCAGCTCAGTCAGGGAGAGGACCATAGTGGAACGGACAACCTGTTGATAGCGCAGCTTTTGCATCGCGTACAGTTCAGGGTCGCTGTTATCAAAATGGGGAGCAGGAGGCAGGGCGGTGACGCAGTGCAGCTCGCCGAACGGCCCCAGGATTTCATCATCGGTAAAAGTGTACTCATTACCGTCATGATTGAGTTCTTCGCGCAGCGCCATTAACAGTTCAGCGTCTTCATACTCCTGGCGGTTGAGCACGCCAAGACCATAAATCAGCTTCAGACGCACCGACAGATCGCCCAGCGGTCCGTCTCCGTCCAGTAACGGTTCTACAGCGTACTTTACCGCGTAGTCGTCTTTGCGAAACACCTGAAGCACCAGGATATTCACCGCCTCGGTTAACAGCTCGACGGCGGCAATCAGGAAACTTCGTACGGTTTTGCCAGCATTCAGACGCTCAAGCACACGATTTTCAAAGGCCTGGGTTTGTTCCATTATTGCCTGCATATCTGACAATCTGTTATTCGGGCGCAGGCTTACCTGCGCCGGATTCTGCATCATTTGGTTGCGTTGTATGCGTTAACCGCCTCCGCAACCACGTCGCTGCTGGCGTCCAGACCGGAAATCTGCGCCAGCGCAGCCTGCGCCCCTTTGTCATCAATCAGCTGAGCCAGCTCAATCGCCTGCGGGTCCTGCTCGCTGCGGTAGTGCATCGCGGCAGCAATTCCTTTCACCAGGTTGGCGTGCGGCAGACCGTATTCCAGCGTACCCAGCAGCGGCTTAATCAGGCGGTCGCCCGCGCTCAGCTTACGCAGCGGCTGACGGCCCACGCGCTCAACGTCATCTTTCAGATACGGGTTTTCAAAACGACCGAGGATTTTCTGGATGTATGCTGCGTGTTTATCAGCATCAAAACCGTAGCGTTTGATCAGCACCGCGCCGCTCTCTTCCATTGCCCCTTTCACCACCGCGCGGATCTGCTCATCGAGGATCGCGTCGCGAATGGTCTGATGACCGGCCAACTTTCCGAGGTACGCGGTTATAGCATGCCCGGTGTTCAGCGTGAAGAGTTTGCGTTCGACAAATGCCATCAGGTTATCAGTAAGTTCCATTCCCGGAATGGTCGGCAGCGCGCCCTTGAACTGAGTTTTATCGACGATCCACTCGCTGAAGGTTTCAACAGTGACTTCCAGCGGATCGTTGGTGGCGGATTCGGAAGGCGGAACGATACGGTCTACAGCGGAATCCACAAACCCGACGTGCGCTTCAACCCAGGCTTTATCTTCCTCAGCCACGGCCGCCATAACGTGGCCTTTCAGCTGCGTGGTGCCGCGCACCATGTTTTCACAGGCGATGATGTTCAGCGGTGTTTCAATGCCCTGTGCTTTACGCTTCGTCAGGCCTTTCGCGACCGCAGGAGCAATACGTTCAAGCACCACCGGACCCACGGCGGTGGTCACCAGATCAACGCTGGCGATCAGGTCAATCACGTCGTCGCCGATGCTGCTGACCGCGTTAACGCCAGAGACGGTTTCAACCTGTTCGTTTTCACCCACCACATGAACCTGATAGCTATGACGGGCATTCAGGGCATCCAGAACCACCTGATTCACATCGGCGAATGTCAGGGTAATGCCCGCGTCTGCCAGCAGTTTACCGATAAAGCCACGACCAATATTACCTGCGCCAAAATGTAATGCTTTCATAGTGTTAACCTTCATCAATGTTTTTACCCGAGAGGGCTGGGGTGAGGAACGTTTCCCCCTCACCCTAGCCCTCTCCCCGAAGGGGAGAGGGAAGAGGCGCTGCTATTTGTTGAGCAGGGCCAGAACTTCTTCAACGCTTTCAGTTTGTGCCAGACGCTCGATGACGGACTCATCATCCAGCGCGTTGGTCAGGCTGGTAATCACCTGAATATGCTCGTTGTTGCGAGCGGCGATACCAATCACCAGACGGGCGATGTCGTCCTCTTCTTCACCGAAGCGCACGCCGTCAGGATACTGACAGAACACCACGCCGGTTTTCAGCACGCGGTCTTTCGCTTCAACCGTACCGTGCGGAACCGCGATGGATTCACCCAGGTAGGTTGGCGTCAGTTTTTCACGTTCCAGCATCGCGTCAACGTATTCTGGCTGAACGTAGCCGCCCTTCACCAGTTGTTCACCGGCAAAGCGAATCGCCTCTTCTTTGGTGCTCGCGGTACGGCCGAGGAAGATGTTCTCCGCGCCCAGCTTAAACAGGTGAGCGTTGCTCTCGTCAAAGCTGTCCTGCAGGCTGGTGCGCACCTTCACTTCGTTGTCTTCGTGACGCTGCGCGGCAACCAGACGTTCGGTCAGGCTGGTGTACAGGCCGCTGTCCAGGAAGTTGGTCAGCGAGATGTGCTGTGCCTGCGGTACCTGACGCATAGCGCGCTCGGTCAGATCGCGGTGCGTGATGACCAGGTCAACGTCCGGCGGCAGGTTGTTAATCGCGCTGTTGGTTACGGAGATGTTGGTCAGGCCCGCATCCTGCACTTTCTTACGCAGCACGCCGGCACCCATTGCGCTGGAACCCATACCGGCGTCGCAGGCAACGATGATTTTACGCACGTGGCTCAGGTCGTTAGAAACATCGCCAGCCGCCAGTGGGGTCGCACCTTTGGATTCGGCTTTCATGTCGTGCATACGACGGGTTGCCGCTTCGATATCGTCGTCTTCTTTCACCTTGCTGGTTTTCAGCAGGATAGAAGAGACCACGAAGGAGACCGCCATCGCCGCACAGATCGCCGCGATGTTCGCGAAGTACGCGCCTTTCGGCGTCATCGCCAGCACCGCCAGGATAGAGCCTGGAGAAGCAGGGGAGACCAGACCGCCGCCCAGCACGCTCAGGGTGAACACACCAGTCATACCGCCGAGGATAACGGCCAGGATCAGACGTGGGTTCATCAGCACGTACGGGAAGTAAATTTCGTGGATACCGCCCAGGAAGTGGATGATAGCCGCGCCGCCAGCAGACTGCTTCGCGCTGCCGCGACCAAAGAACATGTACGCCAGCAGAACGCCCATACCCGGACCCGGGTTCGCTTCAATCAGGAAGAAGATGGACTTGCCGAGATCGTGAGACTGCTGAATACCCAGCGGCGAGAAGATACCGTGGTTAATGGCGTTGTTCAGGAACAGGATTTTCGCCGGTTCAACAAAGATAGACGCCAGCGGCAGCATGTCGTGCGCCACCATGAAGTTAACGCCCGCCGCCAGCAGTTTGGACAGCACTTCAACAGCCGGACCAATGCCGAGGAACGCCAGAATCGCGAGGATCATCCCGATGATGCCCGCAGAGAAGTTGTTCACCAGCATTTCGAAGCCGGACTTGATCTTGCCATCAACCCAGACGTCGAATTTCTTAATCGCCCAGCCGCCCAGAGGACCGGCAATCATCGCACCGAGGAACATCGGCATATCCGCACCGACGATCACGCCCATGGTTGTGATGGCACCCACGACGCCACCACGGTCACCGCCCACCAGACGACCACCGGTATAACCGATGAGCAGCGGCAGGAGATAGGTAATCATTGGGCCAACAAGTTTCGCCAGCGTTTCGTTAGGCAACCACCCTGTCGGAATGAACAATGCGGTGATAATACCCCACGCGATAAACGCGCCGATATTTGGCATCACCATGTTGCTGAGGAAACGACCAAAGCTTTGAACTTTGATCTTGAAATCGGATGACATAAAACACCCCTTCTTCTGTTTACGCTTAGGCTTGCGGCCCGAGGTTTATTGTTAATGAGGCGGCAGAGGTAGCCGGACCCTGTTCTGATGCTGTGAAATCTGGCACTGAATCGTTCAACTGTCCAGATAGCGGAATTTTGTGTGATGTATGTCACGTAAATGTAGGGGGTGTGGCGTTGAATGAAGTGATCTGAGTCACAAAATAGGCGAGTAAAAAAAATACGATGGCGAAAAATAGAGCAAAAATCACCTCTTTATGTGATTGATGTCACATTTTGTTTTTGCGTGTTTGTTTCCGTATTGTGACTGGTTTCACAAAATATTTTTATGCGGATTTCTCCGACTGAGATCGGCGTCAGGACGGCCTCGAGTAACACGGAAAGCTAATAAAACAGTTTTCATATGTAGTATGGCGGAAAGTTGAAATCTGAATTACGCTCATAATGTAAGGTTGAGTATATTATTATTCAGGATATATTTTGACACGCTTATAAACTTGCGTGGAGATATTATAAAAACCGATACTCCCCGGCTCTGAAATAATCAGTGTGCCTTTTAAATTTAAAAATAAATTAATTAGGCTGCGTGCTGTTTTATTAATGTAATGAGTTGACGTTGTTTAAGTGAGGAGACTATGTTTCTCAACTATTTCGCGCTGGGCGTGTTGATTTTTGTATTTCTGGTTCTTTTTTACGGAATCATCGCCATCCATGACATCCCGTATAATATGGCTAAAAAGCGTAATCATCCCCATGCCGATGCTATTCATACGGCTGGCTGGATCAGCCTGTTTACGCTCCATGCCATCTGGCCGTTCCTGTGGATTTGGGCCACGCTGTACCGCGAAGATCGCGGCTGGGGCATGCAGAACCACATTACTAAGCCTGATGAAGTTCCGGGGATGGATGCGCTGGCCAAACGCGTGGCCGAGTTAGAACACAAGCTGGCAGCGGTTCAGCCCTCTGATGATAAAAACACGCTGGAGCGCTAATCATGGATCTGTTAATTATTCTGACCTATGTGGCATTTGCCTGGGCAATCTTTAAAATATTCCGTATTCCGGTAAATCAGTGGACGCTTGCTACCGCGACGTTAGGCGGGGTGTTTATTGTTGCCGGACTCATTCTGCTAATGAACTATAACCATCCGTATACCTTTACGGCGCAAAAAGCGGTAATTTCCATTCCGATTACGCCGCAGGTCACGGGGGTGGTTACTGAAGTGACCGATAAAAATAACCAGCTCATTAAAAAAGGCGAAGTGTTATTTAAACTGGATCCGGGCCGTTATCAGGCGCGCGTCGACAGACTGAAGGCGGACCTGGTGACCGCGACGCACAATATCGACACTCTGAAAGCGCAGCTTTCAGAAGCGGTTGCTAATACGACACGCGTCTCCGCTGAGCGCGATAGACTATATAAAGATTATCAGCGCTACCTCAAAGGCAGCCAGGCGAAGGTGAATCCGTTCTCTGAAAGCGATATTGATAACGCGCGGCAGAACTATCTGGCGCAGGATGCCATGGTGAAAGGCTCTGTTGCTGAACAGACGCAGATTCAAAGCCAGCTGGACAGCATGGTGAACGGCGAGCAGTCGCAGATTGCCTCGTTACGCGCCCAGCTTGCTGAAGCGAAATACAACCTCGATCAGACCGTGGTGCGCGCGCCGAGCAATGGCTACATCACTCAGGTGCTGATCCGTCCGGGAACCTATGCCGCCGCGCTGCCGCTGCGCCCGGTGATGGTCTTCATTCCTGAACAGAAGCGCCAGATTGTGGCCCAGTTCCGTCAGAACTCGCTGCTGCGTCTGAAGCCGGGTGATGAAGCGGAAGTGGTATTTAACGCGCTGCCGGGCCAGGTGTTCACCGGTAAGCTCACCAGCGTTCTGCCGGTAGTGCCGGGCGGGTCGTATCAGGCGCAGGGTGCCTTGCAGGCACTGACCGTTGCGCCGGGTACGGATGGGGTACAGGCGCTGATTGAACTGGAGCCTAACGCCGACGTCGATGCTTTGCCGGACGGTATTTATGCCCAGGTGGCGGTCTATTCGGATCATTTCGCCCACGTCTCGGTGATGCGTAAAGTGCTGCTGCGTATGACCAGCTGGATGCACTACCTCTATCTCGATCACTAATTCTTCCGGGGCGGGAATGCGACACGCATATCTGCCCTTTTTTCATCGCTTGATCCATACTGACTTTTTCCCGGCATCAAGGATCAGGCAATGAAACTCATCGGTAGCTACACCAGTCCCTTCGTGCGAAAAATCTCGATTCTCCTGCTGGAGAAAGGGATTGAATTTGAATTCGTTAATGAACAGCCCTACAACGCCGAAAACGGCGTCGCGCAGTATAACCCGCTGGGGAAAGTTCCGGCGCTGGTGACGGACGAGGGCGAATACTGGTTCGATTCCCCCATTATTGCGGAGTATATCGAGCTGCTGGGCATCGCCCCGGCAATGCTGCCGTCTGACCCTAAAGCGGCGCTGGCGGTGAAGCAAATTGAAGCCCTGGCCGACGGCATTATGGATGCAGCACTCACCTCCGTTCGCGAGCAGGCAAGGCCCGCCGCCCAGCAGTCAGAAAGCGAGCTGCTGCGCCAGCGGGAAAAAATCAGCCGCAGTCTGGATATGTGTGAAAAGCTTATCCGGGAGGGCAAGATCCACACCGACAGCCTGGACCTGGCAACCATCGCCATCGCCTGCGCCATCGGCTATCTCAACTTCCGCCGGGTGTCCCCTGGCTGGTGCGTTGACCGTCCGCTGCTGGTGAAACTCGCAGAAACGCTCTTTAGCCGCGAGAGCTTTGCCCGCACCGAACCGCCAAAGGCTTGACGCGGGTTATAACACTTCGGCGTCGGAGGCGGTACAATCCCTCCACATGTTAACTCCCTCTCCCGTCGGGAGGGGGGAAGATATTTACTCGCCAGGCGCTTTCATGACTACTCATCATTCGCTGTACAGCCAGATCCCCGCGACCGACCGACTTCTTCGCGAGCCCCGCATTCACGCTGCCGTTGAGCGCTTCGGCCATACCGCGACGGTGGAGATGTTACGTCTGCTTCAGGATGAAGCCCGAGGCCATATCCAGGCCGAAAACGCCTTGCCCGACTGGTGTGCAGCGTGGGAGCAGGAAGTTGAGCATCGGCTGGGTGAGAAGGCGCAAAGCGCGTTACGCCCGGTGGTCAACCTGACGGGGACCGTGCTGCACACCAACCTGGGACGCGCCCAGCAGGCGGAAGAGGCGGTGGCTGCGGTCGTGCAGGCCATGCGCTCGCCGGTGACGCTGGAGTACGATCTGGACGGCGCCGGGCGCGGGCATCGCGATCGCGCGCTGGCGGATCTGCTCTGCCAGCTAACCGGTGCGGAAGATGCCTGCATTGTGAATAACAACGCGGCGGCGGTGCTGTTGATGCTGGCGGCGACCGCGAGCGGCAGAGAGGTGGTAGTGTCCCGCGGCGAGCTGGTGGAGATTGGCGGGGCGTTTCGCATCCCGGACGTGATGCGCCAGGCGGGCTGCACGCTGCATGAAGTGGGTACGACTAACCGTACCCATGCGAAAGATTATCGCGCGGCGGTGAATGAAAACACCGCCCTGCTGATGAAGGTCCACACCAGCAATTATCATATTGAAGGCTTCACCAAAACGGTTGAAGAGGCCGAGCTGACGGCGATTGGGCGCGAGCTGAATATTCCGGTGATTGCCGATCTCGGCAGCGGTTCGCTGGTGGATCTCAGCCAGTACGGGCTGCCTAAAGAGCCGATGCCGCAAGAGATGATTGCCGCGGGCGTGAGCCTGGTCAGCTTTTCCGGCGATAAACTACTGGGCGGGCCGCAGGCCGGAATTATCGTCGGCAAGCGCGAGCTGATTGCGCAGCTGCAGCAGCACCCGCTCAAGCGCGCCCTGCGCGCCGATAAAATGACCCTTGCCGCGCTGGACGCGACGCTGCGCCTCTATCTCCACCCGGAGAAACTGGCTGACCGCCTGCCCACGCTGCGCCTGTTAAGCCGGGATGCCGCCTCGATTCGCGCCCAGGCCGAACGGCTGCTGCCGCGCGTTGCCCCGCACTACCCCGATTTTGACGTTCGCATTGAGCCCTGCCAGTCGCAAATTGGCAGCGGTTCGCTGCCGGTGGACAGGCTGCCGAGTCAAGCGCTCACCTTCACCCCGCGTGACGGACGCGGTAGCCGCCTGGAGGCCCTGTCGTTGCGCTGGCGTGGCCTGCCGACGCCGGTTATCGGACGGATTTACGACGGCCGCATGTGGCTGGATCTGCGCTGCCTTGAAGATGAAGAGCGATTTCTGGAGATGTTGTTGAAATGATTATTGCCACCGCCGGTCACGTCGACCACGGAAAAACCACGTTACTGCAGGCAATTACCGGCATAAACGCCGATCGTCTGCCGGAAGAGAAAAAGCGCGGCATGACCATCGATCTTGGCTATGCCTACTGGCCCCAGCCCGATGGCCGCGTGCTGGGCTTTATTGATGTTCCGGGGCATGAAAAATTTCTTTCCAACATGCTGGCGGGCGTGGGGGGCATCGATCATGCCCTGCTTGTGGTGGCCTGCGATGACGGCGTGATGGCGCAAACCCGTGAGCATCTGGCGATCCTCCAGCTGACAGGCAACCCGCAGCTGACCGTGGCGCTGACGAAAGCCGATCGCGTTGACGACGCGCGCGTCAGCGAGGTGCGCGAAGCGGTGCAGGCGACCTTACGGGAATATGGTTTTGCCGATGCACCGATTTTTGTCACCGTAGCGACAGAAGGGCGCGGTATCGGCGAACTTCGCCACCATTTGCAGCAGCTTTCGTCGCGAGACCACGCCAGCTATCACCGCTTCCGTCTGGCGATTGACCGGGCGTTTACCGTCAAAGGCGCGGGGCTGGTGGTCACCGGTACGGAGTTAAGCGGTGAAGTGAAGGTGGGCGATAGCCTCTGGCTGACGGGCGTTAATAAACCGATGCGCGTGCGCGGCTTACATGCGCAAAATCAGCCTGCGGAGCACGCCCACGCCGGGCAGCGGATCGCGCTCAACATTGCCGGGGATGCGGAAAAAGAGCAGCTTAACCGCGGCGACTGGCTGCTGGCCGACGCCCCGCCCGAGCCGTCTGAACGCGTCATCGTCTCCCTGCAGACAAACGTCCCGCTGACCCAATGGCAGCCGCTGCATATTCACCACGCGGCCAGCCATATCACCGGGCGCGTGTCCCTGCTGGAAAACGCTCTCGCCGAACTGGTTTTTGATTCGCCGCTCTGGCTGGCGGATAACGACCGTCTGGTACTGCGGGACATTTCCGCACGGGAAACGCTGGCCGGGGCGCGGGTGGTGACGCTGAACCCGCCGCGACGCGGCAAGCGTAAGCCTGAATACCTGCAATGGCTGGCTGCGCTTGCGCAGGCTCAGGATGATAACGCCGCGCTGCGGGTGCATCTTGAGCGCGGGGCCGTGAGCCTGAGTGATTTTGCATGGGCACGCCAGCTGAGCGGCGAAGGGTTGCATCAGCTGACCCAACAGCCGGGCTTTATTCAGGCCGGCAACAGCCTGCTCGATGCGCCGGTTGCGGCAAACTGGCAGCGTAAGATCCTGAACACGCTCGCCACTTACCATGAACAGCATCAGGATGAACCCGGTCCTGGTCGCGAGCGCCTGCGACGCATGGCGCTGCCGATGGAAGACGATGCGCTGGTGCTGCTGCTGATTGAAAACATGCGCGAAAGCGGGGTGATTAAAAGCCATCACGGCTGGCTGCATCTGCCGGATCACAAAGCCGGGTTCACCGCAGAGCAGGAGGCAATCTGGCAAAAAGTGGCCTCGCTGTTTGGCGATGAACCGTGGTGGGTTCGCGATCTGGCGCGTGAAACGAACACCGACGAGCAGGTGATGCGCCAGGTATTGCGCCATGCGGCGCAGCAGGGGCTGATAGTCGCGATCGTGAAAGATCGTTATTACCGTAACGATCGCATTGTGGCGTTTGCTAACCTGATCCGCGAACTGGATCAGGCGCGCGGCTCCACCTGCGCAGCCGATTTCCGCGACCGGCTGAACGTTGGCCGCAAGCTGGCGATCCAGATCCTGGAATATTTCAACCGCATCGGGTTTACGCGTCGCCGGGGTAATGACCATCTGCTTCGCGACGCGCAGCTGTTCCCCTGAGCGCTACGTGCGGCGGGAGAGTTTTTGCTTAGCCAGCCATACCGCGCCCAGCCTTCCCGCCTGGTTACCCAGCTCGCAGGGCAGAATGGGCACCTTGAGCGCCTCCCACTCCTCGAATCGCTGCAGGTACTTATCGAGCAGGAGATAGATTTTCTCCTGCTCGCTTACCCCGCCGCCAATCAGCACTGCCTGTGGATCGAACATCGAGATTACGCTGTAAACGCCGCGCGAGAGGTAATGGGCCCACTCCTCAATGGCCTCACGCAGATGCACGTCGCTCTCCATGCGTTTAAACAGCTCCTCGCCGTGAGGCATCTCTTCTTCTGATACGGCCAGCGCGCGGCGGCAGGCTTTCATCAGGCCGCTGGCCGACGCCACGTCATGCATGGGTTCGCCGTTACTACCCACGGGCAGCACGCCAAATTCGCCGGCGCGGTAATGCGACCCGCGATAAAGATCGCCTTCCATCACAATCCCGCCACCGATGCCCGTGCCGATGGTGATGCAGACGAAATGCTCGTAGTCCTTACCCGCGCCCTGCCAGCGCTCGCCCAGCGCCGCACAGTTGGCGTCGTTTTCCACGGTGACGGGAAGGTCGGTCAGCCCGGCGAAGAGTTCGCACAGGTTTTCGCCGTCGAGATAGGCGAGCGCGCCCGCTTTTGCCGCTTCGCCGCTGTGGTGGTTAATATGGCCGGGAAAGCTCACGCCGATACCGACGATGTCGTGTTCGTCCTGATACGCTTCAACTACCGCTTTCCACTTCTTTTTGAAGGTGTTTTTATCCTCAGGAGTATCGTACTCGTCCGTCGTCAGCTCCTTGCCATTTTCATCAATCACGCCGTGTTTGATGTGGGTTCCGCCTACGTCAAAACCGATAAACAGCTGCATCGCATCGTTCCTCATGAGCCCTTGAGCTGTTAAGTATGGCTCAGTGGCAGAAACGAAACGTAAAGTACGGTAATCCGTGATACGGCTCGTAAACCCGTCACCCACTGGCGAGAAAACCGCCAGCCGGGACTACCCTTGTTGTACACCAACAGCAAGGAGACGGTCATGACAAACAATCCTCCCTCTTCGCGTATCCAGCCCGGCGAGTATGGTTTTCCCCTCAAGCTGAAGCCCCGTTATGACAATTTTATCGGCGGCGACTGGGTGGCCCCCGTCGACGGCGAATACTATTCCAACCTGACGCCCGTTACCGGCCAGCCGCTGTGCGAGATTGCCAGCTCCGGCAAGCGGGATATCGATCTGGCGCTGGATGCGGCGCACAAAGCGAAAGATAAATGGGGCCATACCTCCGTTCAGGAGCGCGCGGCCATTTTGTTCAAAATCGCCGACCGGATGGAGCAGAACCTGGAGCTGCTGGCGACGGCGGAAACCTGGGATAACGGCAAGCCGATCCGGGAAACGATGGCGGCAGACGTGCCGCTGGCTATCGACCACTTCCGCTATTTTGCCTCCTGTATTCGCGCGCAGGAGGGCGGAATAAGCGAGGTAGATAGCGACACCGTGGCGTACCACTTCCACGAGCCGCTGGGGGTCGTCGGGCAAATTATTCCGTGGAACTTCCCGCTGCTGATGGCGAGCTGGAAAATGGCGCCCGCGCTGGCCGCCGGGAACTGCATTGTGCTTAAACCGGCGCGTTTAACCCCGCTCTCTGTCCTGCTGCTGATGGAAATTGTTGCCGATCTTCTGCCGCCGGGGGTGATTAACGTGGTGAACGGCGCGGGCGGTGAGATAGGGGAATATCTGGCCACCTCAAAACGGATCGCTAAAGTGGCGTTTACTGGATCGACGGAAGTGGGCCAGCAGATTATGCAGTACGCCACGCAAAACATCATTCCGGTGACTCTCGAGCTGGGCGGGAAGTCCCCGAACATCTTCTTCGCGGACGTGATGGAGGAAGAGGACGCTTTCTTCGACAAGGCGCTGGAAGGGTTTGCGCTGTTTGCCTTTAACCAGGGCGAAGTCTGCACCTGCCCAAGCCGCGCGCTGGTGCAGGAGTCCATCTACGAGCGCTTTATGGAGAGGGCCATTCGCCGCGTCGAGTCTATCCGCAGCGGTAACCCGCTCGATAACGTTACGCAGATGGGGGCGCAGGTCTCGCATGGCCAGCTGGAGACTATCCTCAACTACATCGATATCGGCAAGAAGGAAGGGGCGGATATCCTGACCGGCGGTCGCCGTAAGGTGCTCGGCGGGGATCTGCAGGAAGGGTATTACCTTGAGCCGACGATCCTGTTCGGGCAGAACAACATGCGCGTCTTCCAGGAGGAGATTTTCGGACCGGTGCTGGCGGTGACTACCTTCAAAACGATGGAGGAGGCGCTGGAGATTGCCAACGACACGCCGTATGGCCTGGGGGCGGGAGTCTGGAGCCGTAACGGTAATCTGGCCTATAAAATGGGCAGAGGCATTCAGGCGGGGCGCGTATGGACCAACTGCTACCACGCCTATCCGGCTCACGCGGCATTTGGCGGGTATAAGCAATCGGGCATCGGGCGTGAAACGCACAAGATGATGCTGGAGCATTACCAGCAGACGAAATGTCTACTTGTCAGCTACTCCGATAAACCGCTGGGGCTATTCTAATCGCCCAGTTCAGGCCGTCCATGGACGGCCTGAGCAATTTGCTGGCGCAGACAGTTGAGGACACCATCCAGAACATATTGTACGCGCCAGGGCTGATATTCGCGCTTGCGGAAGATGGCGGTCAGATCGAGCCACCACTCTTCCTGATGCGGGAAACAGGGGACCAGCGTGCCTTGCGTTAATTCCTTCTTCAGGCTTTCTTTCGGCGCGAACACAATGCCAAGATTATTTCTTGCCAGCTCCAGGGCCGTCTGGGTATTGTCGCAAATATAGTTTCCGGTTACCCGATAATCATGCACATCATCACTGCCATGCATGCGAAAACGCCAGATGTTGGCGTCATCGACCAGCATGGAGTCGATCAGAATACAGGAGTGATTAATTAAATCTTCAGGTCCGGTTAAAGGATGTTTATTTAAATATTCCTGGGTTGCGAATGCAGTGACGGAATATTTTGCTAACACGCTGGCGACCAGACTTTCATCTTTTGGCTGAGCATAGGTAATTAAAATATCACAGTCATCCGGGAAGGACACACCTTCTGAATATTCGTTGCGGTCCAGGTTGTAGGTTTTCAGGGAAATACGAATGTCCCCGATGTCCTTTATCTGGTGGATCACGTGGCGCGCGAGATAGGTCACAATGCCCGTTGGGGCGTAAATCGTGACTTTTCCACGCTTTTCATGCTTATAATCGGCAATGAAATTAATAAGTTGCGTGTTTTTGTCCAGCGTGGCGTCGATATAGGGGAGTAATGCTTCACCGAACTGCGTCAGAGCGAGCTGGCGGGTCGTGCGCTCAAAAACCTTAAGCCCAACCCGCGTTTCAAAATCCGAGAGATATTTACTGACGTTGGCCTGCGCCATGCCCAGCAGGGCGGCGGCATCACCAATGCTGTGGGTGGCTGCGATGACGGAGATTATTTTTAACTCGCGTGGCTTTAGCTGTAATTTATTCATCATGCGCACCCATCTATATGGTTTTATATATAATATTATATAAACTGCAGCGTTGCACCGGCAAATTTGGAACCATTATTATTCGCCCCGCTTATTTGGCGTATAAATGGATTACTTCACATGACTATTAAATACAATTTACTGATTGCTGCCACGTTATTTGCAACCTCTTCTGCAATGGCCGGTGACTTTTCACTTGGCGCGGGGGCCGTATTTAATGAGTCTCCTTATAAAGGCTATAACGAAAATACCACCGCGGTGCCGTTAATTAGCTATGAGGGCGATCGTTTCTATGTTCGCCAGACCACGGGCGGATGGATCCTGTGGAAAGACGCAAAAAATGAACTCAGCCTGACCGCATCCTGGATGCCGCTGCATTTTGATCCGGATGATAACGACGACCACCAGATGAAGCAGCTTGATGAGCGTAAAGCCTCTGCGTTCCTCGGCGGTGCGTACTACCGCCACGAAAGCTGGGGTTCTCTGAAAGTGGCGGTCTCAGGCGATGCCACGGATGAAAGCGGCGGCGTGGTGGGCGAGGTATCCTACTTCCGTCCAATCAGGATGGAGCGTTTGACCCTGACGCCTTCTGTCGGTGTTTTTTACAGCGACGAGAGCTATAACGACTACTACTACGGCGTATCCGGCAGCGAGTCACGCCGCTCAGGGCTGGATCAATACACCGCCGGCGACAGCTGGACGCCCTACGTTGGTCTGGTAGCTAAATATCAGTTAACCCAGAAGCTGTACCTCAACGCCAGCGCGGTCTACACCGTGTTGCCTGATGACGTGAAGAACAGCCCGATGATCGACCGCGATGATAGCTTCGCGCTAATGACCGGCCTGACCTGGCGCTTCTGATGCGGTAAAGCCGGGCGACGGCGTTGCCTTGTCCGGCCTACGATCTTGCCTGCATTTTTATCTGCAATACAACGTATTCCTTTTTCATTTCTCGATGCTTCTTCCTGTTCCGCCAAAACACGGCTGCACTGATGTTCCTTATGCGCTAATGTGTTTCGACCCGATAGCAATGGTGTGTATCATGTGTATAATCATGGAAGGACTGGGATGTGAAAAGTGCGGATGTCATTACCGTTCTGATCGGCCACGGCTGGAAATGTGTCAGAACGAAAGGAAGCCATCATCAGTTTCGCCATCCCGAACAGAAAGGGCTGGTTACTGTCCCACATCCTAAGAAGGATATTAAACCGGGCGCGCTCGCGCAGATATGGCGGCAGGCGGGAATTAAACACTGATATCAGGAGTAGTTATGTTTTATCCGGCTTACATTCATTCTGACACCGACGGTAGCGCCAGCGGCTTTTTTCCTGACGTTCCAGGCTGTTTTTTTGCAGGTGATTCCCTGGACGACGCTTTTCAGGATGCACGTGAGGCGCTCACCGCGCACTTCGAAGCGCTGTTTGAAATGGATGAAGCATTGCCTCTTCCGGGGAATGTCGAAGTGCACCTTGAAAATCACCCTGACGACTTCACGGGCGGGCAATGGTTGCTGGTGGATATTAATATGAGGCAGTTTGACGGCAGAGCCGAGCGTATCAACATCACGATGCCTCGACGTTTGCTGGTAAAGATTGATTCCTTTGTCAGCGAGCATCCTCAGTTCGGTAATCGAAGCGCATTTCTGGCTGAGGCAGCACGTCGCGTGCTGCCTGGGTAAAAATTAACTATAGAGAGCTGCGGTTGCTTTTAGAATATCCTCAAAAATATAAATATCATCCACCATCGCTATGGGATGGCGCGTTTCGTTTTTTTCTATATCGAAAAGACCGATGTATTTTTGTGAGCGATTAAAATGCAATCGGCAAAGGGGTTTGCGGTTGTTATCGTCTACAAGGACTCCACAATAACTCTTTGTGTCTCTATGGGTAATGCGCGGTGCCTCCAGTACAGTCCGAGTAATTGCTTTTACAATATGAAAACCTTCTAATTCTTCTAAAGTTGTAACGATATCATTTTCATCTTTATGATCGTCTTCTTCGAGAGGCTGTGTTTCGATTGGAGGTTCGATGGGGGTAGGAGTAATACCAGTAATAGCTGATTTAAGCCTCTCATTAACTTGATCATTTATATACTGGCTTGCGGCCTTTTTCGTAAGATTTAGAAATGACTCTCTTACTTTTTGGGTTAGCATCCCGTCATATACTCTGGATGCGAAGAATTTAACGAAGTCATCCTCAGGATTGTTTAGTTGTGAATGTAGTATTCTTTTAATCTGACTGACGTATTTCAATTCTCCAGCAGCATTAATAATTGATTCAAGATCAAATGATGATTTTGTCAATTTTTTTAATTCAGGGACAACATTTTCATCAATATCAAGTAGGTCGACTTCCAAAAAAGGTTTCTCATCCATCTTATTAGGTGCATCAAGATCGGTATAAAATCTATATATTTGCCCGTTTGTTAAGATTGATATCCGTGCATTTGTAACGTGAAAGTATCTAAAAAGCTGCGATGCATGATTAATATTTAACGGCTCGCCAATTTTTTTACATTCAATAAGTATCTGTACATCATTATTTTTCATTATTGCATAATCAATTTTCTCGCCCTTTTTAGTGCCTATATCACATACAAATTCAGGGGTGACTTCAGAAGGATCAAAAACATCGTAACCTAAAACATTATGAATAAAAGGCATCACAAACGCAGTTTTTGTTGCTTCTTCGGTATTGATTACTTCAATTTGTTGTCTGATTTTAGTAGATAATGCATTTAATCTTTCTGTAAATTCCATTGGACACCCTTATTTTTCTACTGTGTGTCTTGATGGAATAGCATTAAAATGCATGTCATTCAATGCTAGCCAGAATTAATTAGCAGCAAAAAAATATTTCCGAGGTTTAGATCACAGACTCGTTAAACTAAAAACAGATAAATAAGGCTGATGCCGTCTAGTTTATTAAGTATTATATATATATCGTTATGTTTTATTTTTCTTGTTTATGTTTTATTACCCTCGACAACCTGGCCCGTGGCGATGTTCACACCACCATATCCTCCGCCGTCATCACGTCGTATTCCACACCGGACGGTTTAATGACCATCATGCCGCTTTCGCGGTCTACCGCGCTGACGTTGCCCCACCCACTATGCTGCGTTGATCCTGTCAGTATTCGGGCTGAAAAGCTTACTGCATTTTATTGAAATTCCACGTAAACGTCAGACTGTAGCGCCAGTCTCTGTTGCGGCTATCTGTCGGAACATCCCCAACGGGCTTTGCCGCCTCAACCGTGATGGTATAGTGGCGGGTATCGCCTACCATCACGCCGGTCGCCACTGACCCGAGCCGCTGATGAGGTAAACCGGAGGTGTTAAACCAGGTCTGCGCGGTATCGGCCAGGATGTAGGGTTGGATGGTGGCAAGCCAGGTACTCTCTTTTCGCATCTGGATATAGCGCAGTTCTACCTGCCCGCCATAGCCGTAATCACCGCTTGCTTCACTGTCCTGGTATCCACGGCCAAACCGCTGGGCACCGAAGCTAACGCGTTCGGGCTCTGGCAACGTGTTGTTTGACCAGTCTCCCTCCCAGGACGTTGATAGCCGCCACTTGTCGGCAAACAGCCAGGCAGCGTCCAGGTAGCTTTTTGTGAGCGTAAAATTCATATTGGGTTTAGGGGCTGAGACGATATCGGCCCCCATCGCATCAATACCCTGACGGACGTTGAGTCGGCCGCTGATGCTGGCTGCGGTGAATTGATGCGCACCGTTGATACCCACTTCCAGCGCAGGATAACGCGCGTGTTGGTTGACGGAGTCCAGACTATAGGTCTTGCCCTGTAGTCTGGCCTGTAGAGCATAATCATCCTGGCGGTCGGTATAATCAAAACCGCCGGTCAGATTAATTTGGGATTTTTGCGTCAGCAGCAGGGGATAGCCAAACGTCACGCCGCCGTTGTACTGCGTTGTTTTTTGCTTTGAATCGACCTGGATATTATTCGGCAAAGTGAGCAGGGGCGAAAAATCTCGCGGATCTTCACGGTAATAGCTGCCTTTGAGCTGCATCGTCAGCCCTTCATCATTTAAAAACTGCTGCCAGTTCAGGCCGACATAGTTTTTTCGCGTGTTGCTATCTAACGGCATAAGCGTGGCCACGCCCAACTGATCGCCATAGCTTGTCATGTTGCTGAGCGTGCCGTTCAGCATCATTAAATCTTGCCCTTTACGGGTGTCGATCGTGGAGGCGATATTCCAGCTCCGCTCCTGATTACCGGTTATCTGCATCGCTGCCGCGCCATAGATATTGGTTGGCAGCTGCGCGTTGGCCGTGACCGGAACGTTTGGGGTACGGGTCATCAGCTGGCTATAGCGATCGAACGTATCCTGAGACAGGGGTTTTTCCGCCATGATTTTTTCTGACAATCGTTTAAGACGCTCGGCGATGTGAGGGTTATTACTGGTGATGTCACTGTGAGCGACATACCCTTCAACCAGAACAATTTTAATATTTCCCTGCTGGAAATTATCATCCGGCAGCCAGGCATAGGAGAGCGGAAAACCGTCGGCCTTATAGCGCGCCGTAATATTATTTACCAGCCCCGTGAGCGTTTTTAGCGGCACGGTTTTTCCGGCGTAAGGTCTGAAGGGCTGAAGTAATTCCTTTAAGGGATAACGCGTGCCGCCAATAAACTGAATATGATTAATGGTAATGGGCGTTTCAGGCGTCAGCGTTGACTGCGGTTTTTCTATTTTGACTTTCGGCTGTGGGACGGCCTCAGTCTGTTCGGGGGCAATATTACGAGAAACTTGCGCCGGGTTATCGGGATTAATAATAGAGGGCAGTGTATCGGCGCGGGCCATGCTCAGCACAACCAGCCCCGTCAGCGAAAAAAGGAAGTGGTTTTTCATCGCGCTATCCCTGTTCGTCATCCCCGGTTGGGGTGAGTGTCGCTGTATAAAGCGCCCCTGAACCAGGGGCGCAGATAGGCAATAATAAAATTACTGTTTTGGCGTCAGCAGACCGGTGGTTAACGTGTTGAGTCCGTTAACCGGATTCGATGTTGACGTATTTTGGCTTGATGTTGTTGCTGCGTTGGCCGTAACGCCCGCAGTCAGGGTATTGAGAGTCGTATTGACCGTTGCACCCAGACTGTTGTTCGTGGCCGCCACATTTGCATTGGCTGTGAGAGAGCCCGATCCTCCTCCGCTTGTTGAAGAGGCGGGTTTGACCAGCGTACCGCTATCCGTCACCGTCTGGCCGACATTTTGAACGACCTGACCGACACCGTTAAGCCCGCTATTACTGTTGCTGACGTTGGTCCCCACGCCGCTGACGGTGTTACCCACCTGGGTCAGCAGACCGTTGACCGGTGTACCGAGCCCCGTCGTGGTGCCCACGCTTTGCGTCACACCCTGTACCCCGCCCAGCGTCTTGTTAGCCACTGTCGTGGTATCGGTTGTTATCTGAGTGACCGCAGGGCTGCTTACCGTGTTAGTGAGCCCCGTGCCGGTGTTACTGACCAGTTGCCCGGTACTGTTGACCACGCTGCCCGTCAGGCCGGTTACGCCGCTGACCGGTGTTCCGGAAGTGGAACTCGCCAGGCCCGTGCCTACCGTTGAAACGGTATTGCCCAGGGAGGTGACCGACGTGGTCACGCCTTTAACCGTTGTACCCACACCGTTTGCGTTGTTTGGATCGCCAACGCCAGTCGTGACGCCTGTCCCCACGGTGGACACGGCGCTGCCAACGCCGCTAACGGTGGTTGAGACGGTTGACGTGACGGGATTATTCGTTGGAAGCTGGCTTCCGAGACCATCTACCGTCGATCCGACGCTGGTCACTGTTTTACCGGCATCACCCAGTATCGTATTGACGCCAGCGGTAGTGGTGCCGCCACCGCCCGTGTTGCCATTTCCGGTGCCTCCGCTGCCATTGCCTCCTGAGCCTGAGCCTGACCCCGATCCTGAACCTGAACCTGAGCCTGAACCCGTTCCGCCACCAGCGCCTGTACCGGTACCTGAACCCGTTCCGGTACCCGAACCGTTGCTGCCCGAACCGCCATTACTGGCGGTTGAGCCACTTCCATCACCTGAGCCGCTGCTGCTTCCTGTCGCAGGGTTATTCTTGGCCGTTGAGTGATGAGAGCCGCCACCGCTTCCACTGCAGGCAGAAAGAGAGAACGCGAGCAGTACCGCAACAGCAATAGCGCTGATGCGACTAACATTATTAGGTAGCATATGAATACTCCACGCAAAAGAACGCCGAGCGGCGTATTAGTGAGTATATGCAATATTTTAAAATATGCATGAAAGCCACCAGGGACGGTATATTTCTGTATTGCAGGTGATTAATTCAAAATAACAATAAGTTAGGATCTTTAATTGTTGCTTAATTATTGAAGGGGTAGTTAGCGAATGTAAATTAAAGGAATATTCTTAAGGAAACTTAACGGCGAGGATAACTAAAATACTACAGGATATATCCTTAATTTAAGATTCAGATCACGGAAAAATAAGGCTCTTCATTTGAAGAGCCTTATTTTTTAACAATTGCCTTCGTGCCAGGCTTTTTCGATCTCTTCGGCGAGAATTTTAACGCCCGCTTCGATTTTTTCTGGATCGGGGACATAGTTCATGCGCATGCACTGATGGGTATGCGGCCACGGCTTATCCAGACCCGGGAAGAAGTAATCGCCCGGCACCATCAGCACGCCACGCTTTTTCAGTCGCTGATAGAGCAGTTCTGTAGTGATCGGCAAATCCTTAAACCACAGCCACAGGAAAATCGCTCCTTCAGGTTTGTGGATCAGGCAGCGTTCTTCCGGTAAGTAGCGGCGAAGCGTCGCAATCGTCTCCTGAACGCGCTGGTAATAGAACGGTTTGATGACTTCATTAGACAGACGCAGCAGGTCGTTGCGCTTGATCATTTCGCACATCATCGCCGGGCCGATACCGCCCGGTGAAAGGCTGATAATGCCGTTCATATTGGTGATGGCGGTGATGATTTTCTCATTGGCGATGATGATGCCGCAGCGGCTGCCCGGCAGACCCAGCTTGGAGAGGCTCATGCACAGGACAATGTTCGGGTTCCACAGCGGACGTGCTTCGCTGAAGATAATGCCCGGGAACGGCACGCCGTAGGCATTGTCGATCACCAGCGGGATGCCGTGCTGGTTCGCCAGGACATCCAGCTTCATCAGTTCGTCGTCGGTAATCACGTTGCCCGTTGGGTTCGTCGGGCGCGATACGCAGATCATCCCCGTCTCTTCACCAATATGCAGGTGTTCAAAATCGACGTGATATTTGAACTGGCCTTCCGGCAGCAGCTCGATGTTCGGGCGCGCGGAGACGAACAGATCCTCTTCCAGGCCGGAATCAGCATAGCCGATATACTCCGGTGCCAGCGGGAACAGCACCTTTTTGGTGGTGCCGTCGGCACGACGCCCTGCGAAGAGGTTAAACAAGTAGAAAAACGCGCTCTGGCTGCCGTTTGTTAGTGCAATATTCTGTGGTTCGATATCCCAGCCCAGCTCTTCACGCAGCATTTTGGCAAGGAGAGTCAGTAGCTCGGTTTTACCCTGTGGACCGTCGTAATTGCAGAGCGCATCGGTCGCTTTGCCGTTTTCCAGCATCTGCGCGAGCAGCGTCTGGAAATAGGTTGTCATCTCCGGAATTTGCGCCGGGTTTCCGCCGCCGAGCATGATGGCGCCCGGTGTGCGCAGCCCGTCGTTGAGGTCCTCCATCAGGCGAGTAATGCCTGAATGGCGGGTGAATTTGTCGCCAAAAAGTGAAAACGTCATAGCAGGTGTTCTATCGAGCTTATTTTGAAAGTGGGTAACCATAACGCTAGCACTGTGCTGGTGCAAATCGGGAGATGTGGTCGGATTTGTTGTTTTGTATGGCCGAGAGGGATTTGTGTAGTGAATAGTTCTGGTGGGTTTCACCCCTCACCCTGGCCTTCTCCCCATGCGGGGAGAGGCCCAGGGTGAGGGGGGGATAATTATTGATTACCCGCCCATACCACCATCACCTTATCGCCCTTGTGCTCGCGTACGAAGCCGTACCCCTCTTTCAGCGACAGCGTGGTTTGCTTGCCTTCACCGATCGCCGGATGGCGGGCACGGAACTGGCCCAGCGTTTGCCAGTGGGCGACGGTTAAGGCCTGCTTGCCCGTCACGTCCTGCCAGTTCATATCCGAGCGGGTACCCTGCAGCGGGTCAGACCCCGTCGGGCCAAACGGACGCTCGGATTCATCACCGTAATAGATTTGTACGCTGCCCGGTGCCAGCAGGAGCAGCTCCGCAGCGCGCTGGCCTCCTTCGCGGAACAGGCGAGTGTCATGGGAGGAGAGATAGCTCAGCACGTTGAAGCTTTGCAGCTTTTCCGCCATCTGCTGCCAGGTGAGATCCATATCGGCCAGGCAATCCACCGCTTTTGCCGCCTGCTCCTGATAATCAAAGTTGATCATCGCGTCGAAACCGTGGCGGTAATAGTCGCTTTGCATCACTCCGTGACCCCAGGACTCGCCGGTCATCCAGAACGGTGCGTTATCGAGCTTTTTGTCCGGGTTGGCCCCTTTCCACGCGGCCAGCGCCTGACTAGCCTGGTCCTTTAACTGTTGCCAGGCCGCAAGCTCGACGTGCTTCGCGGTATCTACCCGGAAACCGTCAATGCCGTAGTCGCGCACCCACTGGCTGAGCCAGTGGGTGAGATAGTCGCGCGGGGTATATCCCGGGATGGCTTTCGCGTGGGTATCGGGCTTGTGCTGATAAAAGTTGGGTAATCCGGAAGGGGCGGTGGATTCCGTTTTCAGATCCGGTAGGAACGCCAGCGACATGGTTAAATCGTCGAAGCCGGGGTTGTCGTAATCACCAATGTCGGTGCGGATCCATTTCTTGCCCCACCATTTTTCCCATGTGGCTTTGTCGCTAAAGTTGATGTAATCGTTGAAGCTATGCCAGCTTTGGCCCGCGCCCGGCTTCCAGTCCGTCCAGCGGTCGCCCAGGGTCTTTTTCAGCTCATCACCCTGCAGATACAGCGCGCCAAACTGGTACTCCTGCATGTCCGCAAGCGTCGCGTAGCCCGCGTGGTTCATGACGATATCGAACAGGATGCGAATGCCGCGCCTGTGCGCTTCATCAACAAGATGGCGCAGATCATCCTCGGTGCCCATGTTGGCATCGAGCTTCGTCCAGTCCTGGGTGTAGTAGCCGTGATAGGCATAGTGTGGGAAGTCCCCTTTGGTGCCACCGCCTACCCAGCCGTGGATCTGCTCAAGCGGGGAACTTATCCAGAGCGCGTTCACCCCCAGCTGCTGTAAATAGTCGAGCCTGCTGGCGAGCCCTTTAAGATCGCCACCGTGGAAGGTGCCAATTTCCTGCATGCCGTCTTTGTGGCGACCGTAGCTGTTGTCGTTGCCCGGGTCGCCATTCACATAGCGGTCTGTCAGTACAAAATAGACCGTGGCGTTTTGCCAGCTAAACGGCGCTGGTTTGTCGGTTTCGGCGCGCTCGAGCAGCAGCAGGCCGTTACTGTTGGCGGCTGGCTGCAGGGTGATTTTTCCATCTTGTACGGTGGCCGTCTGTTTGCTGTAGTAGTCGCGCACGACGGATCCTTCCGGGAAGGTATGGCTGACGTCCAGCGTCAGCGGCTTACCGTCCCACTTCGGGCACTGGCGGATAACGCTTGCAACCGGCTGTTCTGCGGTGCTCTGAATTGTCAGCAGCAGCGTGGGCGTCCCGGATCGGGTATCAATCCGCATCTGGTATTGACCGTCGCGGAAAAGGCGCCACTGCGGCGGAGACCCGTCGCAGGGTTTGAGCGACAGCATCTCATTGAGTTTTATCGCGCCTGTGGGCTGCCAGCACGTCTTGTCAAAACTCAGTGTAAGAGGGCGCGTACCCTTCGCAAGCTTTGCCTGGCTGGTGAAAACCCCGGTGCCTTCGGCGCGAAATGCGTCAAACCCCGGCGATGACCAGTCGGCATGTGCCAGAGCGGGTAACATCAGAAAAGCTAATGCGGTGCGTTTCATTCCATTTTCCTGTCGCGGCATTTTTGACCAGTGTGCCATCAGGTTGTGGTTAAAAACTCATCCCCCATCGCTTTCTGTCGGGAGGATCTGTGAGGATGAGTGATCCCGCGCGAAATGAGACAGTTATCTGCGATATCGCACACATTTTTTCAGGAATGATGTTTTTATGAGCAAGTTTCAGGTGACATAGTTTCGGATTTGGACTATTTCTATACGTGCTCTTGAAGTCTATTTTTGATATGATTTGAGATTCCGCTCTCAAATTTGTGAAAAAAATAAGGTGTTGGGATGATTACATCCGACCAGGAGACCTAATGATATCGACTCCCATTCGACGATATGGGGCCGCGATACTCATGTTACTCACCACGACATTTTCGGGTGGGGTGCTTGCGAAGACGCACACGGATACAACGAGTAAGAAAGCCCACGTAATAAAGACGACAAGTAGTAAGGTTAGCAGTAAACAAGAGTATTCTCGCAATAGTGCAAAGAGTAGTTCACTTCCTGATTTGCGAAAATACCCTTCCGGAACACCAAGAAAAAAAGCGTTTCTCCGGACGGTAATGCCTTACATAACAAGTCAAAATGCCGCGATTACGGCGGATCGTAACTGGTTAATTTCAAAACAGTACGATAGCCGCTGGTCGCCGTCTGAACGCGCGCGTCTGAAAGACATCACGAAGCGCTACAAACTGAGCTGGAACGGTAACACGCGTCGCGTACCGTGGAATGCTCTCCTTGAGCGTGTGGACATTATCCCAGGCAGCATGGTAGCGACCATGGCAGCAGCCGAAAGCGGCTGGGGAACCTCTAAGCTGGCGCGTAATAACAACAACCTGTTCGGCATGAAATGTGCGAAAGGGCGTTGTACGAATGCGCCTGGCAAGGTGAAAGGCTATTCGCAGTTTGAATCTGTGAAAGATTCCGTGAACGCCTATGTGGTGAATCTGAACACGCACCCGGCCTACTCATCGTTCCGTAAATCACGCGCTCAGCTGCGTAAAGCGGACCAGGAAGTGACGGCCAGTACGATGATCCACAAGCTGAAAGGTTATTCGACGAAGGGACAGAGCTATAACAACTATCTGTTTGCTATGTACCAGGATAACCAGCGCTTAATCGCCGCCCATATGTAATCTCAAAAAAACGCCTTCCACTGGAAGGCGTTTTCTTTTCTAGATCAGCACCTCGCTGTGGCGATCCCGGTACTCTTTCGGCGTGGTGTCATACTCTTTGCGAAACACCGAATAGAAATACTGCAGCGAAGGATAGCCGCACATCTGCGAGATTTCGTTGATCGACAGTGACGTAGAGACAAGCAGGCTGCGGGCCTTCTCCAGCTTCTCCGCATGAATGACGGCATGAATGGTTTCGCCCACCTCTTCTTTGAAGCGCTTCTCCAGATTCGAACGCGAAATGCCCACCGAATCCAGCACCTGATCGACCTTAATCCCTTTGCAGGCGTGGTTGCGGATATAGTGCATGGCCTGAATGACGGCCGGGTCGCTTAGGGAGCGATAATCGGTTGAGCGACGCTCAACGACGCGGACGGGGGGAACCAGCAGGCGCTGAAGCGGCAGAGCCTCTTTATCCAGCAGACGGTGCAACAGCTTTGCTGCCTGATAGCCCATCTGACGTGTGCCCTGTGCTACGGAGGAGAGCGCCACGCGGGACAGGTAGCGGGTCAGTTCTTCGTTATCAATGCCAATCACGCACAGTTTTTCAGGCACCGGGATATGCAAATGTTCGCAGACCTGCAGCACGTGTCGGGCGCGGGCGTCCGTCACGGCAATAATGCCGGTTTGCGGTGGCAGCGTTTGCAGCCAGTCCGCCAGGCGGTTTTGCGCGTGCTGCCAGTTTTCCGGTGCGGTTTCCAGCCCCTGATAGACCACGCCGCGGTACTTCTCCTGTGCGACCAACTGGCAAAACGCATGTTCACGCTCCACGGCCCAGCGCTTACCGCTGGTGGCGGGTAAACCATAAAACGCGAAGCGATGGACGCCTTTCTCCTTTAAATGGAGAAAGGCGTCCTCGACCAGGGCATGATTATCGGTGGCGATGTAGTGGACCGGCGGATAGTGTTCGGGTGAATGATACGAGCCGCCGACGCCCACAATCGGCACGTCGACGTCGGTTAGCAGCTGCTCGATGATGGGATCGTCATAGTCGGCGATAACGCCATCACCCAGCCAGTCTTTGATGTTCTCCAGACGGGTGCGGAAATCTTCTTCAATAAAAATATCCCATTCGGATTGCGACGCCTGCAAATATTCACCCACGCCTTCTACCACCTGACGGTCGTAGGCTTTGTTGGCATTGAATAACAACGTAATGCGGTGACGCTTTTCAAACATGGCTCGCTTCCCAATTAAGTCACAATGCGGTTATCAGGCTCGTCGCTTGGTGGCAGAGTCCATCCAGACTGCCAGTAAAAGAATGGCCCCCTTGACGATATACTGCCAAAACGTCGGGACGTCCATCATACTCATCCCGTTATCCAACGACGCCATGATAAATGCCCCCATGACCGCGCCCGCCACGCTACCGATACCGCCTGCGAGGCTGGTGCCACCGATGACGCAGGCAGCGATAGCATCCAGCTCGGCGATGTTACCGGCGGAAGGAGAGCCTGCCCCCAGACGCGAGCTGAGGATCAACCCGGCGATAGCGACCATCAGGCCGTTAATGGCGAAAACCGCCAGCTTGGTACGTTCGACGTTAATACCCGACAGGCGAGCAGCTTCAAGGTTGCCGCCGATGGCATAAATACGACGGCCAAACGCGGTGCGCGTCGCCATAAACATGCCGCCGAGCAGTAACAGCGCCAGCAGCAGTACCGGCGTCGGAACGCCGCGATAGTCGTTAAGAAGCCAGATGGCGCCCAGCACAATGACCGCCGTCAGCGCCTGACGTCCTACCACGGACGTTGACGCTGGCGACGCAAGACCCAGCGCCTGACGGCGCATACGTCCACGCCACTGCCACGCGACAAACGCCAGCAGTCCCACCACGCCGATCGTAAAGCCTATGCTGTCCGAGAGGTAACTCTGGCCAATTTGGGACATCGCCGCGCTGGTCGGGGAGACGGTCGTGCCGTTAGTGATACCGATCAAGATCCCGCGGAAGGCCAGCATTCCCGCCAGGGTGACGATAAACGATGGCACCTTCCGATAGGCAACCCACCAGCCGTTCCAGGCCCCTAAAACCAGCCCCAGTACCAGCGTCACCGCCACGGTCAGCGGCAGCGGCCAGCCGAGCCAGACGTCAAAAATGGCCGCCACGCCGCCGAGAAGACCCATCATCGACCCGACCGACAGGTCGATTTCCGCAGAGATGATCACGAACACCATGCCCACGGCCAGGATGCCGGTGATGGCGGTCTGGCGGAGCAGGTTTGAGACGTTACGCGCGCTTAAGTACGAGCCATCCGTCATCCACGTGAAGAACAGCATGATGACGATAATCGCCGCGATCATCACGAAAACCTGCAGGTTCAGCGCTTTTAGCCCCACGAACGCGCCGGGCGTCGGAACAGCGACTTTGATATCAGACGGATTGCTTTTCGACATGACGTTCGCTCCTTAAAGCGGCTTCCATCACCTGCTCTTGCGTCAGGTTCTGGTTAATCAGGTTGGCTTTCAGTTTCCCCTCGTGCATGACCAGCACGCGGTCGCTCAGACCGAGCACTTCGGGTAACTCAGACGAGATGACAATGACGGCAATTCCTTGCTGTACAAGCTGATTAATCAGTTTGTAGATTTCGTATTTGGCACCGATATCGATCCCGCGCGTCGGCTCATCAAGGATTAATATGCGTGGATTGAGGAGCAGACAGCGCGCCAGAATCGCCTTCTGCTGGTTACCACCGCTCAGTCGGCCAATCGCCAGTCCCGGCGAGGAAGTTTTGACCTTCAGCCGGGCAAGTGACTGAAGGATGCACTGCTGCTCGGCGGCATCATCCAGGCTGCTCAGCGCGCCGGAGAACCGATCGAGTGCCGCAAGGGTGATGTTTTTACCCACCGCCATGACCGGTACGATGCCGTCTTTTTTGCGGTCTTCCGGCACCATGGCAATGCCGCGGGCAATCGCCTGCTGGCAGTTGTCGATTCTCACGGGCTGGCCGTCTATATATATCGTGCCCTCCCAGCGCCCTGGCCACACGCCAAACAGGCACTGCACGGCTTCGGTGCGCCCGGCACCGACGAGCCCAGCAATCCCAAGAATTTCGCCGCTGTGAAGGGAAAACGAAACGTTATTGACCCGCTTAATGTGGCGGTTAACGGGGTGCCACGCGGTCAGGTTTTCCACGCGCAGCACTTCATCGCCCTGACTGTGGGGCTCATTCGGGTAGAGCGCGGTCAGCTCGCGGCCCACCATCATGGTGATGATGTCATCTTCACTCATGCCCGCAGCTTCACGCGTGCCGATGTGTTGCCCGTCGCGGATCACGCAGATGGTGTCCGAAATGGCTTTTACCTCGTTCAGCTTGTGCGAAATGTAGATGCAGGCGATACCGTGGTTTTGCAGATCGCGGATGATATTGAGCAGAACCGCAGTTTCCTGTTCGGTGAGTGACGCCGTTGGCTCATCGAGGATCAGCAGCCTGACCTGTTTATTCAGCGCCTTCGCAATTTCGACCAGCTGCTGTTGCCCCAGGCCCAGATCGCCCACGCGGGTATCCGGTGAAATGTTGAGGCTCACCTGCGCCAGCAGCTTTTCACAGCGGAGCGTCATGGTGTCGTAATCCAGCACGCCGTGGCGGGAAATCTCGGCTCCGAGGAAGATGTTCTCCAGCACGGTGAGATGTTTCACCAGCGCCAGCTCCTGGTGGATGATGGCGATGCCTTTACGTTCGGTGTCGCGAATGTGCGTCGCCTGGATGACTTCACCAGCAAAGACAATTTCGCCTTCGTAACTGCCGTGCGGGTAGATCCCACACAGGACTTTCATCAGCGTTGATTTGCCCGAACCATTCTCGCCACACAGCGAAACCACTTCGCCAGGGTTCAACCGGAGACTGACGTTGTCGACGGCTTTCACCGCGCCGAAGCGCTTGGTGATGCTTTTCATTTCAAGTAAATAAGGCATAACTGCTCCACATAACCCGAGGGAAGAACAGTACAACGTGATGCGCCCCCGCAGAGCAGGGGCAGCGCCGGATTACAGTTCGCTCTTCTTGTGGAAACCGTCTTTAATAACGGTGGCGTCAATGTTCTCTTTATTGACTTCAATTGGCGTGAGCAGGCGAGCCGGAACGTCTTTCAGGCCGTTATTCAGCGTTGCATCTGCTTTAGGTTGCTTACCGTTGCCCAGCTCAACGGCAATTTCCGCCGCCGTATTGGCAAGCTCAGTAATCGGTTTGTAGACCGTCATGGTCTGAGTACCTGCGATAATGCGTTTTACGCCCGCCAGGTCGGCATCCTGACCAGAAATCGCGACTTTACCGGCCAGTCCCTGGGCACTCAGAGCCTGAATAGCCCCGCCTGCTGTGGCATCGTTGGAGGCCACGACAGCATCAATTTTGTTGTTATTGGCCGTCAGCGCATTTTCCATAATCTTCAGGGCATTTTCTGGTAACCATCCGTCGGCCCACTGATCGCCGACCACCTTAATTTTGCCGCTGTCGATGTACGGCTTAAGGACCTTCATTTGCCCTTCGCGGAACAGTTTGGCGTTGTTATCCACCGGCGAACCGCCCATCAGGAAATAATTGCCTTGAGGCACTTTGTCGATCAGGCTTTGCGCCTGTAATTCGCCCACTTTTTCATTGTCGAAGGAAATATAATAATCAATATCGGCGTTATTAATCATGCGGTCATAAGCGAGAACTTTTATGCCTTCCTGCTTCGCTTCTTTCACCACGTTACTTAATACCTGGCCGTTATAAGGGATAATGACAAGAACATCGACTCCCCGGTTGATCATATTCTCGATCTGCGACATTTGCGTTTCTTCATTGCCGTTAGCCGACTGAACAAACACATTCGCACCGAGTGATTCCGCTTTTTTCACAAAAATATCGCGATCTTTTTGCCAGCGCTCCAGACGCAGGTCATCTATCGCCATACCAATTTTGACCTCCTTGGCATGTCCTGCAAAGCTTACAAGGAGGAGCGTAGTGCAGAGCGTTAGGGTCAGGTTCTTTATCTTCATAATTATTAGGCCTTTTTGTAGGGGTATGTGTTGCTGAGATAAAAGAAACATTCACTGCTGGGTCGCAGCAAATTTTTAACGCGGAAAAGCGGGCTGGCAATTACAGATTTTTATCTTCTCATTACGATATTTGGTTTATTTCTGAATTTATGACCGCGATCGGATTTTAAAATTCGTAACGCCTTAATTACATTTGATTCTGGAATGCGCGCCGAAAAATAGTTTGTCTGCGCATTATTTTGCGAGCCAGCGCACAGTTGTGCATTCTCTCAATAGCAGTGTGAAATAACGTAATTGAGCAACCCAAAATGTCTATTCACTATTACTCCTGAATCAACGACTCGCCGCATACCCTGATTATGGAGCTCAATATGCAAGCTTATTTCGACCAACTCGATCGCGTTCGTTACGAAGGCCCAAAAACGACCAATCCTTTAGCATTTCGTCACTACAATCCGGATGAGCTGGTGCTGGGTAAGCGCATGGAAGATCATCTGCGCTTTGCCGCCTGTTACTGGCATACCTTCTGCTGGAACGGCGCCGATATGTTCGGCGTGGGTTCCTTTGACCGTCCGTGGCAACAGCCGGGTGAGGCCATCGAGCTGGCGAAACGCAAAGCCGATGTGGCGTTTGAGTTCTTCCACAAGCTGAACGTGCCGTACTACTGCTTCCATGATGTTGACGTATCGCCGGAAGGGGCGTCGCTGAAAGAGTACCTGAACAATTTTGCGCAGATGGTGGACGTGCTGGCAGAAAAACAGCAGCAAAGCGGCGTGAAGCTGCTCTGGGGTACGGCAAACTGCTTCACCAACCCACGCTACGGTGCGGGTGCGGCCACCAACCCGGATCCGGAAGTGTTTAGCTGGGCGGCTACGCAGGTGGTGACGGCAATGGACGCTACGCATCAGCTGGGCGGCGAAAACTATGTCCTGTGGGGCGGCCGTGAAGGCTATGAAACCCTGCTCAATACCGACCTGCGCCAGGAGCGCGAGCAGATTGGCCGTTTTATGCAGATGGTTGTCGACCATAAGCACAAAATCGGCTTCCGCGGCACGCTGCTGATCGAGCCTAAACCGCAGGAACCAACCAAGCATCAGTACGACTATGATGTCGCCACCGTGTATGGCTTCCTGAAGCAGTTTGGTCTGGAAAAAGAGATCAAAGTGAATATTGAGGCTAACCACGCTACCCTGGCGGGCCACTCATTCCATCACGAAATTGCCTCTGCGATTGCGCTGGGCATCTTCGGATCGGTAGATGCGAACCGCGGCGATCCGCAGCTGGGCTGGGATACCGATCAGTTCCCGAACAGCGTGGAAGAGAATGCGCTGGTGATGTACGAGATCGTCAAAGCGGGCGGTTTCACCACCGGCGGCCTTAACTTTGACGCCAAGGTGCGTCGCCAGAGCACCGACAAATACGATCTGTTCTACGGCCACATTGGCGCGATGGACACCATGGCGCTGGCGCTGAAAGTGGCGGCGCGTATGATTGAAGACGGCGAGCTGGATAAGCGCGTGGCGAAGCGCTACAGCGGCTGGAACAGTGAGCTGGGCCAGCAAATTTTGAAGGGTCAGTTATCGCTTGCGGACATCGCGAAGTACGCTGAACAACAGCAGCTGGCGCCGCAGCACCAGAGCGGGCATCAGGAATTGCTGGAAAACCTGGTTAATCACTACCTGTTCGATAAATAACAGCATCCAGGCCCGGTAAGCGGAAGCGCCACCGGGCATTTCTGTCAAAGGAGTCACCACAATGTATATCGGGATCGATCTTGGCACATCGGGTGTGAAAGCCATCCTGTTAAGCGAGCAGGGCGACGTGTTAGCAACGCAGACTGAAAAGCTGCAGGTTTCACGCCCGCATCCGCTGTGGTCGGAGCAGGACCCGGAGCAGTGGTGGCAGGCGACGGATCGCGCGATGAAAGCCTTAGGTGAGCAGCACAGCCTGCGCGACGTGAAAGCGCTGGGCATTGCCGGACAAATGCATGGTGCAACGTTGCTGGATAGCCAGCATCGCGTTCTGCGCCCGGCTATTCTCTGGAACGATGGCCGCTGTGCGGAAGAGTGCGCAATCCTTGAAGCGCGTGTGCCCACGTCCCGCGAGATTACGGGCAACCTGATGATGCCGGGCTTCACCGCACCAAAACTTTTGTGGGTACAGCGCCACGAGCCGGAGATTTTCCGTCAGGTGGCGAAAGTCCTGTTGCCAAAAGACTATCTGCGTTTTCGCATGACAGGCGATTTCGCCAGCGACATGTCCGATGCCGCCGGCACGATGTGGCTCGACGTGGCGAAGCGCGACTGGAGCGAGGCGATGCTGGATGCCTGCCATCTGACCCGGGAACATATGCCCGCGCTGTTCGAAGGCTGTGAGGTGACGGGTACGCTGCTGCCAGACGTTGCGGAACGCTGGAATATGCCTGCCGTACCGGTGGTGGCCGGGGGCGGCGATAACGCGGCGGGTGCCGTGGGTGTCGGGATGGTTGAGGCGGGGCAGGCGATGCTGTCGCTGGGAACCTCTGGGGTCTATTTTGCCGTCAGCGACGGCTATCGCAGCAATCCCGAAAGCGCTGTGCACAGTTTCTGTCATGCGCTTCCGGGAAAATGGCATTTGATGTCGGTGATGCTGAGCGCGGCATCCTGCCTGGACTGGGCGGCGAAGCTTACCGGCATGGCGGACGTTCCGGCACTCATTTCGGCGGCGCAGCAGGCGGATGACGCGGCGAGTACCGTCTGGTTTTTACCCTATCTTTCTGGCGAGCGTACGCCGCACAACAACCCGGAAGCGAAAGGGGTATTCTTTGGCCTAACCCATCAGCACGGCCCGGCAGAGCTGGCGCGTGCGGTTCTGGAAGGTGTGGGGTATGCGCTGGCCGACGGAATGGATGTGGTGCACGACTGCGGCCTGAAACCGGCGAGCGTCACCCTGATTGGCGGCGGCGCGCGAAGCCCTTACTGGCGACAGATGCTGGCGGATATCAGCGGGTTGCAGCTGGATTTCCGCACGGGAGGGGATGTAGGCCCCGCGCTCGGCGCCGCGCGTCTGGCGCAGATCGCTATGAACCCGGACAAGCCGCTTTCGCAGCTGCTGCCGCAGCTTACGCTTGAACAGGCGCATGTGCCTGACGCGGCAGGACATGCCCGTTATGCCGAAAGGCGCGAGGTGTTCCGCAAAATCTATCAGCAATTGCTGCCGCTGATGTCATAAACTCGCTTGTCCGACAGAGGCACGAAGATGTCCTTTTTTGGTCTGTGCGTGCCTCTCTTTCCTTGCCAGTATGGTGACACACCCACTGGCGAGGAGATTTATCATGTCACGCATTGCACTCATCAATATTGATACTCAGCAGTCCTTCCATCATCGCCCTTACTGGCAGGAGGGCGACATTCCTGCCTTTCAGCAGGCGATGCTGGGGCTGATTGAAGGCTGCCAGGCGCGCGGTATTCCTGTCGTTGATATTTTTCATGTGGATGAAGACGGCCCCTTCACGCTGCAAAGCGGCTATGTCAAACCGATGGCCTTTTTGCGTCATCACCCGGATGTGGTTTTCCAGAAACACGTCCATAATGCCTTCACGGATACCGGGCTTGACCGCTGGCTGCGCGAGCGTGATATCAACCAGCTGATTATCTGCGGCATTCGCACGGAACAATGCTGTGAAACCACCGCTCGGGTAGCATCCGATCTGGGTTATGCTGTGACGTTTGTGAGCGAGGCAACGCTGACGTTTCCCATGATGTACAAGGGCATTACCCTGAGCGCAGCGGAAATTCGCCATCGTACCGAGACGGTACTGGCCGGGCGTTTTGCCGAAATTAAAACGGTAGCGGAGACGCTGGAGTCACTGTAATGCGCATCGACGTCTGGTTCGTGATGTTACCCGGGGTACTGGCACTGGATATGTCAGGCCCGGCGGAGACCTTTGTGCTGGCTGGCGACGCGTTTCGTCTGCATTACATTGGGCCGCAACCGGACGTGCCGACGTCGATAGGCCTGACGATGGGCGGCATCCAGCCGTTGCCGGAAAGTCTGCCTCCGGGGAGTCTGCTGGTCCTGCCGGGGGTGAGCGACTCCCGCGTTCAGTTCTCAACGCCGCAGGCGCAGCAGATCCAGCACTGGCTAATGCGCCTGCAGCCGGTCATTCAGCGCCGGGATATCACGGTGATGTGCGTCTGTTCTGGTGCACTGCTGGCGGCGAAATCGGGCCTGCTGAATAACAAACAGTGCACAACCCACCATGACGTTATCAGCCGTTTACGCACTGTGGCTCCCACGGCGACGATTAAAGAAAACCGCATCTTTGTACAGGACGAGAATATCTGGACCAGCGCCGGGATCACGTCGGGCATCGATCTGGCGCTGCATATGATCAACCGCCTGTGCGGTCCCGAAAAGGCGCTGGCCGTGGCGCGCGAGATGGTGGTCTGGTTCCGCCGTTCCGGTGACGATCCCCAGCTTTCACCGTGGCTGCGCTACCGCAACCATCTTCATCCGGCGATCCATCGGGCGCAGGATGCGCTCACCGCCGAGCCGCAAAAAACGTGGAGCTTGCCTGATATCGCCGCACTGGCGCACGTCAGCCCGCGCCATCTCACCCGGCTTTTCCAGACGCATTTAGGGATTAGCGTCCGCGATTATCTGGAGCAGCTGCGTCTGGCGGTGGCGGAGCAGTGGCTGATGCAGGGGCGCGGCGTGGAACAGGCCTCGCTGGCGGCAGGCTTCTCCTCCCCGCGCCAGTACCACCGCGCCCGGCAGCGCAGCGTTAGCTGACGAAGCGGCGCGCGTCGATTTTTTGCAGCAGCATCGACAGCAGCAGGCTGATAACCAGCGTAGCGGCAAAAATCCAGACGATATCCAGCACCGGCCAGCTTTTGAGCTCAACGCCCCTTGTTCGCAGGGCGTGGATCACCAGCGCGTGAAAACCGTAAATTCCCAGCGAGTGCCGCGAGATAAAGCCCAGCACGGGAAGGGGACGCGCGTTCAAGGTGTTTTTAACGAGCGTGAGCAGCGATACGGCACAGATAAAGACCATCGGCCCGCAATACAGATACCAGGTATCGGCAAAATTGCCGCGCCACTGAAGCTCATGTAGCGTCCCGCGTGAAATCACCGCCACGCCGGCGATAAACAGCGCTCCGCAGAGCCAGTTCAGACCGCGCTTTTGCGTGTCCATCATCCCGATGGCGCGCCCCAGCATGCCGTAAAGCACGTAGTAGAAGGTGTCGCCGTTGATATAGAGGTTTACCGGCAACCATTCGAAACCATCGATTTTCTGCGAGACCGTGTTCGGGTTGGCGACGATGCCAATCACCACCATCAGGGCCAGAAGCATTTTCCCGCTGACGTTTTTCACCTGAATGAGCGGAGAGACCAGATAGATAACGATGATGGCGAAGAAGAACCACAGGTGGTAGAAAACCGGTTTTTGCAGCAAATATTTGAGGGATAACCCGGCGTTAATGGAGGTAAACAGGGTGATATAGAGCAGGGCAACGGCGCTGTAGAACCCCAGGCAGGCCGCGATGCGGATGAAGTGCCTCGGCTGCGCGCTACGCTCGCCAAAAAAGAGAAAGCCGGAAATCATAAAAAACAGCGGCACGCTGACGCGCGACGCGGAGTTGAGGATATTGGCAATATCCCAGTTAACGGGGCTGATGCTGTGGGCATTCGTGACATACCAGGTCGTCGTGTGGATCATGACCACCATCAGACACGCTATTCCTCGCAGGTTATCAATCCAGTTAATTTTTGACGGCATCAGTTCCTCGTATTCCCTGTAAAGTGAGTGGGACTCCCATTGTCCAAAAGTCTTCGTTTGGAAAATTCTGAGTTTTATGCGCAGGCTTGCCGGGAGACCGCGAGATTCGCAGAATGGCAGACCTTAATCTATAAAAGTGTTGATACTAAAAATAACAGCCGCTGACCAGGACGGTAATAAAAATGATGATGAAGCGTGTGGCATCACTCTTTCTGCTGTTGATGCTGGCAGGATGCAGTGCGCCACAGGAAGTCCCCGTGCAAAAAGCGCAGCAGGGAAAAATAAGCCCGGAGCGTTCGCTGAATATGGAAGCGCTCTGTAAAGAGCGGGCCGCTCGGCGCTATAACTCGGACGTTCAGAAAATTAACGTCATCGGATTCGAGCGCTTTCAGGGCAGCTATGAGCTTAGAGGGTATACTGCGCGTAAAGAGGGCTTTGTCTGCTCGTTTGATGCGGACGGTCAGTTTTTACATCTCTCCATGCGCTAGCCTGCTCGCATAATCAACAACCAGACGCCGCCAGCGTTCTGGCCGGAAGGCTTATTTCCCAATTTTCCCTAAACAACCCCGTTTCGTACTGTATATCTTGCAGCCAGCGGGTATACTGGTCCCTTCCATTTAAAACCACACGTATCCAGCACGAAATACTATGCAAAAGTTTGATACCAAGACCTTCCAGGGCCTGATCCTGACCTTACAGGATTACTGGGCTCGTCAGGGCTGTACCATTGTTCAACCTTTGGACATGGAAGTCGGCGCCGGCACTTCACACCCGATGACCAGCCTGCGCGCGTTGGGGCCAGAGCCAATGGCGACCGCGTATGTGCAGCCTTCCCGTCGTCCGACCGATGGTCGTTACGGTGAAAACCCGAACCGTCTGCAGCATTACTATCAGTTCCAGGTTGTGATTAAGCCATCACCCGACAACATTCAGGAACTGTATCTCGGGTCGCTGAAAGAGCTGGGTATGGATCCAACCATCCACGACATCCGTTTCGTGGAAGACAACTGGGAAAACCCAACGCTGGGTGCCTGGGGTCTCGGTTGGGAAGTGTGGCTGAACGGCATGGAAGTGACCCAGTTCACCTACTTCCAGCAGGTTGGCGGTCTGGAATGTAAGCCAATCACCGGTGAAATCACCTACGGTCTGGAACGTCTGGCCATGTACATTCAGGGCGTAGACAGCGTTTACGACCTGGTCTGGAGCGACGGCCCGCTGGGTAAAACCACCTACGGCGACGTGTTCCATCAGAACGAAGTGGAGCAATCCACCTATAACTTCGAATACGCGGACGTGGACTTCCTGTTCACCTGCTTCGAGCAGTACGAGAAAGAGGCACAGCAGCTGCTGGCGCTGGAAACTCCGCTGCCGCTGCCTGCTTACGAGCGTATTCTGAAGGCCGCCCACAGCTTCAACCTGCTGGACGCCCGCAAAGCCATCTCCGTGACTGAACGTCAGCGCTACATTCTGCGTATTCGCACTCTGACCAAAGCCGTTGCAGAAGCTTACTACGCGTCCCGTGAAGCCCTTGGCTTCCCGATGTGCAACCGAAACAAATAAGAGGCGGCCATGTCTGAGAAAACTTTCCTGGTGGAAATCGGCACCGAAGAGCTGCCACCAAAAGCCCTGCGCAGCCTGGCTGAATCTTTTGCTGCGAACGTGACCGCCGAGCTGGATAACGCTGGCCTGGCGCACGGTAAAATTGAGTGGTTTGCTGCACCGCGTCGTCTGGCGCTGAAAGTGGCAAATCTGGCGGCGTCTCAGCCGGATCGTGAAGTTGAAAAACGTGGCCCGGCGATTGCCCAGGCGTTTGACGCGGAAGGCAAGCCAAGCAAGGCTGCCGAAGGCTGGGCGCGCGGCTGCGGCATCACCGTCGATCAGGCCGAGCGTCTGACCACCGATAAAGGCGAATGGCTGCTGTACCGTGCCCACGTGAAAGGCGAAAGCGCTGAAGCGCTGCTGCCAAACATGATCGCCACTTCTCTGGCGAAGCTGCCGATTCCTAAGCTGATGCGCTGGGGCGCGTCTGACGTACACTTCGTGCGTCCGGTACACACCGTGACCCTGCTGCTGGGCGACACCGTTATCCCGGCGACCATTCTGGGCGTGGCGTCCGATCGCGTGATCCGCGGCCACCGCTTTATGGGCGAGCCAGAGTTCACCATCGACAATGCCGACCAGTATCCGCAGATCCTGCTGGAACGCGGTAAAGTGATTGCCGACTACGAACAGCGTAAAGCCAAAATTAAAGCGGACGCGGAAGAAGCGGCGCGTAAGATTGGCGGTAATGCCGATCTGAGCGACAGCCTGCTGGAAGAGGTCACTTCTCTGGTGGAATGGCCGGTTGTGCTGACCGCGAAATTCGAAGAGAAATTCCTGGCCGTTCCGGCAGAAGCGCTGGTGTACACCATGAAGGGTGACCAGAAGTACTTCCCGGTTTACGCCAACGACGGCAAGCTGCTGCCAAACTTCATCTTCGTGGCGAACATCGAATCGAAAGATCCGAGCCAGATTATCTCCGGTAACGAGAAAGTGGTGCGCCCGCGTCTGGCAGATGCCGAGTTCTTCTTCAATACCGACCGTAAAAAGCGTCTGGAAGATAACCTGCCGCGCCTGCAGACCGTGCTGTTCCAGCAGCAGCTGGGTACGCTGCGCGACAAAACCGACCGTATCGCGGAGCTGTCCGGCTGGATCGCCCGTGAAATCGGTGCCGACGTTAACCACGCGACCCGCGCGGGCCTGCTCTCCAAATGCGACCTGATGACCAACATGGTGTTCGAATTCACCGACACCCAGGGCGTAATGGGCATGCACTACGCGCGTCACGATGGCGAAGCGGAAGACGTGGCCGTAGCTCTGAACGAGCAGTATCAGCCGCGCTTTGCGGGCGACGATCTGCCGTCCAACCCGGTTGCCTGCGCTGTAGCGATTGCCGATAAGATGGACACCCTGGCGGGTATCTTCGGCATCGGCCAGCATCCTAAAGGCGATAAAGACCCGTTTGCGCTGCGTCGTGCCGCGCTGGGCGTGCTGCGCATCATCGTTGAGAAGAACCTGAACCTTGATCTGCAGACCCTGACCGAAGAAGCGGTGCGTCTGTACGGCGACAAGCTGACCAACGCGAACGTTGTGGATGACGTGATCGACTTTATGCTCGGCCGTTTCCGCGCGTGGTATCAGGACGAAGGTTACACCGTCGACACCATTCAGGCGGTGCTGGCGCGTCGTCCAACCCGTCCGGCTGATTTCGATGCGCGTATGAAGGCGGTTTCCCACTTCCGTACGCTGGAAGCGGCATCTGCTCTGGCGGCGGCCAACAAGCGTGTATCCAACATCCTGGCGAAATCCGACGAGACGCTGAACGAGCGCGTAAACGCCGCGACGCTGAAAGAGCCGGAAGAGATCGCCCTGGCGATGCAGGTTGTGGTGCTGCGCGACAAGCTCGAGCCGTACTTCGCGGAAGGTCGCTACCAGGAAGCGCTGGTGGAGCTGGCGGAGCTGCGTGACGTGATCGACGCCTTCTTCGAGAAAGTGATGGTGAACGTAGAAGATAAAGAACTGCGTATTAACCGTCTCTCCATGCTCGAAAAACTGCGCGAGCTGTTCCTGCGCGTGGCGGATATTTCGCTGTTGCAGTAATGTGCCCGTTGTAACACATGCTAAAAACCCGCTTCGGCGGGTTTTTTTATGGGTCTTTTGTAGACCGGATAAGCGCAGCGCCATCCGGCAGGTTTAGCCGATCGCGATTGTGCCTTCGTCTGTCTGCAGCCAGCGCGGTGCCTTCAGCGTATCAGCAAAGTAGCTGACCAGCTCGCACAGCAAATCTTCCATCACGATTTCAGATTGTCGCGGCAGTGAGCCGTTCATCAGCATCTGCGTAAGCTCCTGACAGTAGCGCCCCAGCTGATCGCATTCGGGTTCGAAAGCCGGAACGCGTGACGGGAGTTCCTTCACGGTCAGGCTGGCTTTTAAAGCGTCCGGAACAGGTTCCAGAAGCGTGGGTTGCAGAAGATTCAGACAGGCATAAAGTCTGCCGTAAAGCGCCATTTTTGGGGCGGGTTCTTCGCAATCTACCAGTGCGTCGGTAAAACGTTCGCAGTTATCCGCCAGTTCGGTGAAGTCGGTGGCGTGGTTAAAGGGCAGGGTGAATAAAGAATGAGCTTGGGTTGGGGTAGTAGCCATATTGGCAGCCTCCGATAAGTGATAAAGCTTCGACCACCGGAAATGCTAACTTCGCTGGTGGTGGACTGAACAGAGTTAGCATTACCGGCCTTATCGGATACCGGCGCATCTTTCGATGCCCCTGCTCAGCCCACCATTGAGATGTAGCAAAGCATGCTGCACATAATGTGCCGCCGATAAGATAAGCCAGGATGCTAAACCCGGCACCTGATTTTGCAGGTGCAAAGAGAACTTACTGCTCATCAAAACAGGCGGCAATAGATTTGAGCTATGCCACTGAGGATATTACCATTTCTGGAAAGAGACTCGCAAAATTACCGCAATGAAAAGCATACTGTGGGCAGAGGTCTTACAGCGACGCTATGGTCCGGCTGTAAATCGCTGAGGCGTTTCCTGCAGGCCGGGGCGAGGCGCATGGATGCGCCGAGAGGGCGGGCTTTACAGGGATGTTACCTCCGCCCGTCCCCGATAAGCCGGAAGGAATAAGCCGAAGGTACCGCGTAGCGGCGATTTACCGCCGGGAGCCCGGGTAGCCAGGGTGGTGGCGACTGAGCCACCCTGGCACGTTCACGGGTATTGTCGTTACAGAGTAGCAAGGAACATAAAGTGAACGGAATGACCACCAGAGTCGTATGCTTCCCCTCACCCCAGCCCTCTCCCTCAAGGGAGAGGGGGCCGTCTGTGCAAGCAATATTTGGTGGGGATCCCTCAGCCCAAAGCGAGAGGGAGTACAAATCGTCCAAAATTTAACCTTGAAATGGTCAACCCATTACCGCTATCCTTATCTCCGTTAAATTTCTCGCTCTGGAGCGCCCCCCAAAAATGAACAAACACGACTGATGAATTTCGATCCTTGCTAAACGCCACCGCGTGGGCAGGGGATATTTTGATTTCATTCAGGAGTGCTTATGGCTCATTTTGCGCAGTCCCCTTCTTTTATTTTGCATCAGGTCTCCTGTCAGTTTGCGACGGGCGATACCCTTTTTGGTCCGCTGAGTTTTTCTCTGGAGCCGTCTCTGTGCGCTCTGGTTGGCCGTAACGGCAGCGGGAAAACGCGTCTGCTGCGTCTGCTTGCGGGGCTTGATGAGCCTGCAAGCGGGCATATTGAACGTACCGGAACACACGTCTATGTGGCTCAGCAGCAGGACATTTTGCCGCACACGACGCTGGCTGAGCTGCTCGGGTACGAGGCCATCTTTTCGGCGCGAGCGCGTATCGACAGCGGCGATTACCAGCCTGACGATCTGGAAATGCTTGATGGATTCTGGGATTTAGCTGAACGTCTGGGCGAGGGGTTTGCCCGGGCGAAACTTCCGCCGTTTGATCCAGATAAGCCAGCCGGTGAGCTCAGCGGCGGCGAGCGTATTCGCGCGCTGCTGTGCGGGGCATTTACGGCTGAAGCGGATTTCCTGCTGCTGGACGAACCGACTAACCATCTGGATCGACAAGGACGGGCGTGGTTCTACGACCAGCTTGCCCGTTATCAGGGCGGCGTGCTCGTCGCCTCCCATGACCGTGAGCTGCTGGCGCAGGTGCCGCGTATTCTTGAGCTGAGCAGCGGCGGCCTGCGCAGCTACGGCGGGAATTATGCAGATTATCAAACCCAGCGCGATGCCGAACAGCAGGCGGCCCGCGCGGCGCTGGAACATGCGGCCACGGAGCGCAAACGCACCCGCGCTCGTATGCAAAAAGAGCATGACGACAGCCAGCGGCGCTCGGCAAAAACATTACGCACCGTCGATACCCTGAATATCGCGTCGTTTGAACGCGTCAAATACAAAGGCGCGGCAAAGGAACGTATCGGCGCCTGGAAAAAACAGCACAGCGAGCAAAATGAAGCCCTGAATGCCGCGGTAAACAAGGCGCGTGAGCGGGTTGAAGAAAATAACCCGGTGATGTTTACCCTGCCGGGGAGTCAGATCCCGGAAGGTAAACAGGTGCTGGTGCTGGAAGATCTGGTGCTGCCGCATGTGCCTGTTCCTCCGCTTAGCTGGCGGATGGATGGGCCAATGCGGGTGGCGCTAAAAGGTCCGAACGGCTGCGGGAAATCGACGCTGTTGAAAGCCATCCTCGGCGACATTAGTCCACGCTCAGGAACCTGTAAGGTGTCGGTCAGCTGTGCTTATCTCGATCAGCATCTTTCCCGGCTCGATCTGTCGCAGTCGGTCATGACGCACCTCAACCTGGGCAATACGCCCCTGGAAGAGGGTATGTTACGCACCCGTTTAGCCCAGCTTCAGCTGGGGGCCGACAAAGTCTCGCTCCCGCTGGCGGAACTGAGCGGTGGTGAGCGTTTGAAGGCTGCGCTGGCCTGCGTGCTTTGGCGCGGGGAGGCCACGCAGCTCCTGTTGCTGGATGAACCGACCAACCATCTGGATCTGGCCTCAGTGCAGGCTATTGAAGCGGCGCTGGCTGGTTTCCCCGGCGCGCTGCTGGTGGTGTCACACGATGATGCGTTTTTAAAAGGGTTAACGTTGACGCACGAGATGGTGTGGGAAGAGACGGGCTGGCGTTTCGAGAGCCTTTAAACACAAGCCCCCGCAGAGGCGGGGGCGTTCAAACTTTACTACGCTATCTGTTTGCTGAGTGCAGGGTTGGCCTGAATCAGGCGCATCAGCTTTAACTCGGTTGGGGTGGGTTTCTCTCGTTTTGACTCCCACTCCAGCACCATAGCCACGCTGACACCCATCGCTCTGGCGAATTCTTCAGTTTTCAGTCCTGTCCCTTTGCGCAATTGCTCATATTCTGTAAAGGGATTGGATTTTTGTTGCAGGGTAATGGCCTGCGGTACATCTTTAAAAACGATCTGTTCCAGACTGCTCAGCAGCTCAAACTCAGGATCTTTATATTCCATTGAGAACTCCTCTTAAATCTCACATCGTGATCAAGAACATCAGAGAGCCAATTAAGAATAGTCCCTAATACAAACCAAGGATCGTCACGGCTGTGATTAATCGTGCGGTAACGATCGCTTTACGCGATTCAGCTATCTGGATAGTTATGCTAATTCCCTGATTAACCATATGTCGGCTTCGCCAGGTATTTTTTTGTAAATAGTAAGAAATAAATCGGCAATAGTCGTTTTACATGAAAAGAGTATCTTGCAAGGCTGACCTGGACTATCCTTGTCAGCGTCGGGCACGCGTGTGCCGGTGTGCGCTTTTTTGGGTGAAAGGAGTAATAAAATGGCGACAGGAAAGTCCTGCTCTCGCTGGTTTGCGCCTATTGCGGCGTTGTTGATGGTTGTTAGCCTGAGTGGGTGTTTTGATAAAGAAGGCGATCAGCGCAAAGCGTTTATCGATTTTCTGCAGAATACAGTGATGCGCAGCGGCGAGCGGTTGCCGACGCTGACTGCGGATCAGAAAAAACAGTTTGGCCCCTTTGTGTCCGATTACGCCATTCTTTATGGGTATTCACAGCAGGTGAGCCAGGCGATGGACTCCGGTATCCGCCCGGTAGTGGATAGCGTGAACGCCATCCGTGTTCCCCAGGATTATATGACTCAGCGCGAGCCGCTGCGCCAGTCCAACGGTGCGCTCGGCGTGCTGAGCCAGCAGCTGCAAAATGCGAAAATGCAGGCTGACGCGTCACGTTCTGCGCTGAAGCAGGGCGAGGATCTCAAACCGGTCTTCGATAAAGTGTATGAGAAAGTAGTGACGAAACCGTCTGAAGCGATACAACCGCTGATTCCGGCCGCGCAGGTCTTCACTCAGCAGCTGGTTCAGGTCGGGGATTTCATCTCGCAGCAGGGGACACAGGTGAGCTTTGTTGCCAACGGCATTCAGTTCCCAACCTCGCAGCAGGCAAGTCAGTACAATACGCTGATTGGGCCGCTGGCCGCCCAGCACCAGGCCTTTAGCCAGGCGTGGGGCGCAGCAGTCGCTGCCACAGAATAAACCGAAAAACCCCGCCTCAGGCGGGGTTTTTTTTCGGCATTCAGAAAATAACGCTTGTCATTCCTCTACCACATCGGTATAACTGTTCGCGTCGGTTTGTTACACAGACCTAAAGCAGTTTAGTAAAGCAGTCCAGATTGTTATCCATAGATACCCTTCGTAGTGACCCTTCCTTCATCGCTTAAAAATCTGTAACGCAATCCATCAAGCCGGAAGGCACAATATATTTGTTAATAAGGTAATTTCTATGTCTGCTAAAATGACTGGTCTGGTTAAATGGTTCAACGCTGATAAAGGTTTCGGCTTCATCACTCCTGACGATGGCTCTAAAGACGTGTTCGTACACTTCTCTGCTATCCAGAACGATGGCTACAAATCTCTGGACGAAGGTCAGAAAGTTTCCTTCACCATCGAAAGCGGCGCTAAAGGCCCAGCAGCTGGTAACGTTGTAAGCCTGTAAGCTTCCAACCCAGTAGCACAAAATTCAAAAACCCGCCTTCTGGCGGGTTTTTTCGTTTCTACTGTTGGATCTGCGGGTTAACGCAGTTCCTGTCTACTTTTCCAGCAAGCGCGGCTATCAGGTTATCTACCGCCGTCGCCGCCATATTGTAGCGCGTCTCGTGGGTAGCAGAGCCGATGTGTGGCAGGGCGACGACGTTTGGCATGCTCAGCAGTGGGGAATCCACCGGAAGCGGCTCCTGCTCAAACACGTCCAGACCCGCGGCGTGGATCTCGCCGTTTTGCAGCGCTTCAATCAGCGCCTGCTCATCCACCACCGGGCCGCGACCCGCGTTGATGAAGATGGCGGACTTCTTCATTTTTTCAAACGCGGATTTGCCAATCAGATGGCGCGTTTCATCCGTCAGCGGCAGGATCAGGCAAACAAAATCGGCTTCCTGCAGCAGCGTATCCAGCTCGCAGTAACGCGCGTTGAAGCGTTCTTCTGCTTCACTGTGATGACGGCGCGCGTTATACAGAATCGGCATGTTGAAGCCGAAATGCGCGCGCTGCGCCAGCGCCAGCCCGATACGCCCCATACCCACGATGCCCAGCGTTTTGCCATGCACATCCACACCGAACCAGTCCGGCCCAATGCTTTTCGTCCATTCGCCGGCTTTCACACGCTCGGCCACTTCCACCACGCGACGGGCCGTGCTGAGCACCAGCGCCATCAGCGTATCTGCCACGGTTTCCGTCAGGGCATGCGGCGTGTGCATCAGCAGGATTTTACGGGCGTTCAGGGCATCCACGTCGAAATTGTCATAACCCACGGAAACGGTTGAGGTAGCACGAAGCTTCGGCATTTTCTCCAGCAGGGCGACATCCACTTTTTCGCTTGAACCCAGCAGGCCTTCGGCGCTGGCGAACGCATCGGCGTGCTGCGCCACGGTCTCCGGGCTCAGGTTCTTCACCTGCGTAACGGTGAAGTGTTCTTCCAGGCGTTTCTGCAGATCTTCCGGCAGAGCTTTATACAAAATGACGGACGGCTTCATGCTAATCTCCGTTGATTTTTAAGGATTCAGGCGTGGCGTGCGCCGACGAGGTGCTGTTGATTATTAGCAGGCTTAACAATCAAAGTAAGCCACACGGAGGCGAAAAGCGCTACCCCCATAAAGATGTACGACGCGGATGGGCTGCCGGTCACACCGTTCAGGTAGCCGACGAACCAGGATCCGCAGAACGACCCCAGAGCGCCCATACTGTTAATCAATGCCATTGCACCGCCCGCGACGTTACGCGGCAGCATTTCCGGGATGATGGCAAAAAACGGACCGTACGGGGCGTACATGGCGGCACCGGCAATCACCAGCAGGGTATAAGAGGCCCAGAAGTGATTCGCGCCCACCGCCCACGAGCCGATGAAGGCGAAAGCGGCAATCAGCAGCAGCGGCCAGACAAACAGCTTGCGGTTTTGCAGCTTGTCCGACGCCCAGGAGACAACGATCATCGCGATGGTCGCGGCGAGATACGGTACGGAAGAGAGCCAGCCCACTTCCACCATGCCAAGGTTCTCGCCGCCGCTGCGGATAATCGACGGCAGCCACAGCACAAACCCGTACACGCCGATACTCCAGGTAAAGTACTGCGCGCAGAGCAGGATAACGTTGCGGGAGCGGAACGCTTCGCCGTAGTTGCGTACCGCCTTCAGCCCCTGCTGCTCTTTATCCAGTTGCGCCTGCAGCGCGGCTTTTTCATCTTCGGAAAGCCACTTCGCCTGGGCAGGCTTATCTTTTACCAGCACCCACCAGCAGAATGCCCAGATAATTGCGGGTACCCCTTCGATGATAAACATCTCGCGCCAGCCGAAGGACTGGATCAGGTAGCCGGAGACCACCGACATCCACAGTACGGTGACCGGGTTACCGAGGATCAGGAAGGTGTTCGCGCGTGAACGTTCAGATTTGGTAAACCAGTTGCTTATGTAAATCAGCATCGCCGGCATGACCGCTGCCTCAACGACGCCGAGAATAAAGCGAATGGCGGCCAGGGCAGGAATATTGTTCACCACGCCGGTCAGTGACGCGCAGGCGCCCCACAGGATCAGACAGATGAAGATCAGCTTACGCACGCTGCGGCGTTCCGCGTAAATCGCGCCGGGGATCTGGAAGAAGAAGTAGCCCAGGAAGAAAAGGGCACCCAGCAGGGATGAAATACCTTTGGTGATGCCGAGGTCTTCGGTGATCCCCGCCGCGGACGCGAAGCTGAAGTTGGCACGATCGAGGTACGCCAGGCTGTACGTGATAAACACGATTGGCATGATGTACCACCAGCGTTTTACTGCATTGGTCGAACTGTTCATAGGCTTGCCTCTGTTGTTGAGGTTGTTACCGCCGTTGTCTGTAGGGTACACGGTGGCTTAATTATTTGGTGTGGCATGCTGCCCTCACCCTGGCCCTCTCCCACAGGGAGAGGGAATTTAAACGCCGAGCTCTGCTCGCGTTGGCAATCCTTCGCTGTCGCCCTGCACCTGAATCGCCAGCGAGCCAATCTTATTGCCCCGCGCGACGGCCTGCTGCAGCGGTTTGCCTTCCAGCAGGGCGCTAATGACGCCTACGGCAAAGCCATCGCCCGCGCCGACGGTGTCGACAACGTTCTCAACCTTCACCGCCGCGACCGCGCCCTGTTCGCCGTCTGCCGTTTTGAACCATGCACCATCGGCACCGGTCTTCAGCACCACCGCTTTTACCCCTTGATTCAGATAGAAATCAGCAATGCCTTCCGGCGTATTTTCACCCGTCAGAATCATCCCCTCTTTCAGGCCCGGCAGAACCCAGTCCGCCTGGAACGCAAGGCGGTTCAGCTTCTCGACCATTTCCGCTTCGCTTTTCCACAGCACCGGGCGCAAATTCGGATCGAAAGAGATCGTTTTGCCCAGCGACTTCATGGTCGTTGCCGCATGGTCCAGCAGTTCATAGGAACTGTCAGAGAGCGCCGCCGCCACGCCGCTCAGGTGCAGATGGCGGGCGGAGGCAAAATAGCCGGCGTGGTAATCTTCCGTTGAGAGATGGCTTGCCGCCGAACCTTTGCGGAAATACTCCACGATGGGATCGGTTCCATTTTCGACTTTAGATTTAAGCTGAAAGCCGGTAGGAAAGCGTCCGTCCAGGGTGACGCCTGCGGCATCAATATTCTCTTTTTTCAGCGAGTCGAGAACGAAATAGCCAAAGCTGTCATCCCCCACGCGGCTGACCCAGCCGACGTTCAGACCGAGACGCGCCAGGCCGGTCGCGACGTTCAGCTCTGCGCCCGCTACGCGTTTGATAAAGTGCTCAACCGTGCTCAGTTCGCCCGTTTCGGTCGCGACAAACATCGCCATAGCCTCGCCGATCGTGATGGCATCCAGCGTTTTGTGCATGATTTACTCCTCGCGCAGCAGGTTGACGTAATGACGGGTAACGGCGGTTAAATCCGCCCCTTCCAGCGGGAACTCAATACCACGCGGTGCACCTGCAGGCAGCTGGCCGAGCAGATCCAGCCAGCGCGCGTCTGCGCGGTCCGGCGCCACGGCGCGGAAGTTATCTTTATGCGGCACGGCGGCTTTAACGTGGATATAGCTCACCGCAGGGGCCAGGTGACGTGCGGCTTCTTCGGGGGAGTCGCCGACCCACAGCCAGTTGCCCATGTCGAAGGTCAGCGTGACGGGCAACGCCATTTCCCGACAGGCGGCCTGGAAGCGCCGCATGGGCGCGAGCTGCCCGCAGTCGGTCTGATCGTTCTCCACAACAAGCGCCATACCGCTGGCATTCAGCAGGGCGCGCAGGGCGTCGAGAGGATGTGTGTCGCTGAAATGGCCGAGGGAAACCTTCAGCCACAGGGCGTTAAGGGTGTTGGCCTCAGAGAGATAGCGGGGCAGGTCCGGGTTAAGGGTGCCGTCGGCCATAAACAGGGCGGCGGGCGCGGAGTAGCACGCCAGCAGACCCATTAGCTCGATGGATTCGCTCAGTGCAGGCAGCGCCAGCAGCTCTTCGCTGTTAAACAGTTCGCGGCGGATCTCCACGCCGTCTGCCCCTGCGCCTGCAATAACGGGGAGCATCGCCCGCTGACCGCCTGCCTGTCGCACCTGTTCCGCGCCGTACGCGGCGGTGACCACCATGATTTTCCTGCCCATCTTCGGACTCCATCGCAACATATCAATACTATTACGCTAGATGGAACCGGTTCCAAAGAAAAGATCAGGATGTCGAATTTATGATCGCTATCACAAGGGGGAATTAACGGGCGGTGGAGCCGCGAACGATCAGCTCGCCGGAGAAGACCTGCTCGCGTACGGCATCGCGGGTGCCTTCAATACGACGAATCACTTGTTCTACAGCGGCATAGCCAATCTGCCAGGTGGGTTGTTTAAGGGTCGTAATACCCACGCCAGCCAGCTCCGCCCACTCCAGCTCATCAAAGCCCAGCAGACCGATATCGCTGCCCCAGTGCAGGCCAATGCGCTTGAGCGAGCGGGCGACCTGAAGCGTCAACGCCCCGTTGGCGGAGATAACGGCTTTGCGCATCCCGCGATGGCGGGTATGGAACTGGCGCAGGGTGTTGTCGATCTGGTCGGCTTCGTGAAGCGGCGTTTCGGCATTTTCGGCGATCGCACCGGGATAACGCGCAAGCGTGGCGCGAAATGCCGCCAGGCGGTCGCGTCGGGTATTTACCATGCCCAGCGGTTCGCTCAGGAAAAGAATCGCTTCGAAGCCCTGTTCGATCAGGTGCTCGGTCGCGGTTGTGGCTGCCTGGGTGTTATCCAGCCCGACGACATCGCAGGCGAATTCCGGGATTTTACGGTCGATGAGGACCATTGGCAGAGAGGACTGCTGCAGGCGGTTCAGGCCCTCTTCACGCATGCCTACTGCGTTAACCACAATCCCTTCCACCTGGTAGCTGCGCAGCAGATCGAGGTAGTGCAGCTCCTGGTCGACTTCGTTGTTGGTATTACAGACCAGCGGCGTGAAGCCCTTCTCGCGGCAGGCGGCCTCGATACCGCTGAGGACGTTGACGGAGTAGGGGTTGGTGATATCGGCGATAATAAGGCCGATCAAACGGGTGCGACCGCGTTTGAGCCCGCGCGCCATCAGGCTGGGACGATAGTCGAGATCGGCAATGGCCTGTTCAATACGCGCCAGCAATGCGTCGGACAGCAGATGTTTCTCGCCGTTAAGGTAGCGCGAAATGCTGGTTTTACCGGTTTTGGCGGCTTTCGCCACGTCGCTGATGGTGGCCCGGGCTGGTTTGCTCATCGCTGATTTCCCTGAATTTAGTGAGAATACCTTAGCGGGAAAATCAACGATGGCAAGTGGTTCATGCCGGGGTGTGCGGTCTGTTGCTCTCACCCCGGCCCTATCCCTCGGGGATTACTGAATCGGGCTCAACGTAATCTCTACGCGACGGTTTTGCGCTTTACCTTCCGCCGTGCTGTTGCTGGCGATAGGGTTGGCAGGGCCCATGCCGCTGGTGCGGATGCGGTTTGCTTCAACGCCCTGGGTTATCAGGGAGCTGGCCACGGAATCGGCACGCTGCTGAGACAGACGCATGTTCAGATCCTGGCTGCCGGTGCTGTCGGTGTAGCCAATCACGTTCACGGCGGTCTTGTTGTACTCTTTCAGCACCATCGCCACGCCGGTCAGGGTGTTCGCGCCCGCAGGTTTCAGCGTGGCGCTGCTGCTGTCAAAGGTCACGTTGTTCGGCATGTTCAGGATGATGTTATCGCCGCTGCGGGTGACGCTCACGCCGGTTCCCTTCATTTTGTCGCGCAGTTTCGCTTCCTGCACGTCCATGTAATAACCGACGCCGCCGCCCAGCGCCGCACCTGCCGCTGCGCCAATCAGCGCACCTTTGCCGCGGTCTTTCTTGGAGGAGGAGAGCGCCCCAACGCCTGCGCCGACCAGCGAGCCGATACCTGCGCCGATGCCGGATTTACCCGCTTCGCGCTCACCGGTGTAAGGGTTGGTTGTGCAGCCTGAAACAGCCAGTGCACCGCTCACCAGAGCGGCAATAACGAGTACGCGTTTTTTCATCTTCTTTCCTTAATCCTTTTTATTCTTTGCCACGGCGAGCGTGGCAGTTGATTATGACGTCCAGATACGGAGAAAATTCCGGGTATGACTCTGAAATTTGTGACAAACCATAAACGGCCTCAACGAGAAGGCCGTAAACCTGCACGCAACCAGGAGCGCACGCTTGAGCACCTCAACAAAAACCATTCTGACCGCCGCCCACTGGGGGCCGATGCTGGTCGAAACCGATGGCGAAAATGTTCTGTCGTCCCGTGGGGCACTGCCAACACAACATCCCAATTCGTTACAGACCGTCGTACGCGATCAGGTGCACAGCAAAACGCGCGTGCGCTGGCCGATGGTGCGCAAAGGTTTTCTGGCCTCGCCGGATAAGCCGCAGGGGATCCGTGGTCAGGATGAGTTTGTTCGCGTGAGCTGGGACGATGCGCTGGCGCTGATCCATACGCAGCATAAGCGCATTCGCGACAGCTATGGCCCATCGTCCATTTTTGCCGGCTCCTATGGCTGGCGCTCGAACGGCGTGCTGCACAAGGCCGCGACCCTGCTGCAGCGCTACATGAGCCTGGCCGGGGGCTATACCGGTCATCTGGGAGACTATTCGACCGGCGCGGCGCAGGCGATCATGCCGTACGTCGTGGGAGGAAACGAAGTGTACCAGCAGCAGACCAGCTGGCCGCTGGTGCTGCAGCACACCGACGTGGTGGTGCTGTGGAGCGCCAACCCGCTGAACACGCTGAAAATTGCCTGGAATGCCAGCGACGAGCAGGGGATTGGGTATTTCGACGCGCTGCGCAAAAGCGGCAAACGCATCATCTGCATTGATCCGATGCGTTCTGAAACCATGGATTTCTTCGGCGACAGCGCCGAGTGGATTGCTCCTCATATGGGCACCGACGTGGCGATGATGCTGGGTATCGCCCATACGCTGGTGGAGAACGGCTGGCACGACCGCGATTTCCTCGCCCGGTGCACCTCCGGCTTCGACAAATTCGCCGACTACCTGACGGGCGAATCTGATGGGGTAGTGAAAACGGCAGAGTGGGCCGCGGAAATTTGTGGCGTTCCAGCCGCTAAAATCCGCGAACTGGCGGCACTGTTCCATAAAAATACCACGATGTTAATGTCCGGCTGGGGGATGCAGCGCCAGCAGTTCGGCGAGCAGAAACACTGGATGCTGGTGACGCTTGCCGCGATGCTAGGACAGATTGGTACGCCGGGCGGCGGTTTTGGTCTTTCCTATCACTTTGCGAATGGCGGTAACCCAACGCGTAAAGCGGCGGTGCTGGCGTCCCTGCAAGGCTCGGTGCAGGGCGGCGTGGATGCCGTGGATAAAATCCCGGTGGCGAGAATCGTTGAAGCCCTGGAAAACCCGGGCGGTTTTTATCAGCATAATGGTCTGGACCGCCACTTCCCGGACATTAAGTTTGTCTGGTGGGCGGGCGGGGCAAACTTCACGCACCATCAGGATACCAATCGCCTGATCCGCGCCTGGCAAAAGCCGGAGCTGGTGGTGATTTCCGAGTGCTTCTGGACCGCCTCGGCCAAACATGCCGATATCGTGCTGCCGGCGACCACGTCGTTTGAGCGTAACGATCTCACCATGACCGGCGATTACAGCAACCAGCATATGGTGCCGATGAAGCGCGTGGTGGCCCCGCGTGATGAAGCGCGTGATGATTTCGACGTGTTTGCTGAACTAAGTGAGCTCTGGGAAGCGGGCGGTCGCGAACGCTTTACCGAAGGGAAAAATGACCTGCAGTGGCTGGAGAGTTTCTACCAGATCGCCGGACAGCGCGGTGCGGCGCAGGGCGTGACGCTTCCGCCATTTGCTGAATTCTGGGAGGCGAACCAGATTCTCGAAATGCCGGAAAGCGAACAGAACGCCCGATTTGTCCGTTTCGCCGATTTCCGTCGCGACCCGGAAAACCATCCGCTGAAAACCGAGAGCGGCAAGATTGTGATCTACAGCGAGCGCATCGCCAGCTTTGGATATGCCGATTGTCCGCCACACCCTTCGTGGCTGGAGCCGGACGAGTGGCACGGCAACGCTCAGCCGGAGCAGCTGCAGGTTCTGTCTGCCCATCCGGCGCATCGTCTGCACAGTCAGCTTAACTACACCTCTCTGCGCGAGCAGTATGCGGTCGCCGGGCGGGAGCCAATTACGCTGAATACTTTAGACGCCAAAGCGCGTGGGATTGCGGACGGTGACGTGGTGCGCGTCTGGAACCAGCGTGGACAGGTGCTGGCAGGGGCGGTGGTCAGCGACGGGATTAAGCCAGGCGTGATCTGTATTCATCAGGGAGCCTGGCCCGACCTTGAGCCCACCGAAGGTGGGATCTGTAAAAACGGGGCGGTTAACGTGCTGACCAAAGATCTCCCCAGCTCGAAGCTGGGGAATGGTTGCGCAGGGAACACGGCGCTGGCCTGGGTCGAGAAATATGAGGGTCCCGAGCTTACCTTAACGGCGTTTGATCCGCCTGCCAGCTCATGATCCACGTCGGGTGCTGGGTATCATCCTGCCAGGCGCTGTCTTCAATGCGAAAGCCCTGAGCATGGTAGAAATTCACCGCCCGGACGTTTTTCTGATACACCTCCAGGGTTAAGTGCGGGAAGCGCTGTTGAACATGGTTCAGCAGCGCGCGCCCGATGCCTTTTCCGATATACGCTGGCGTAACGAACAGCGCCCCCACAAACTGCGACTGTATGACGCTGATAAAACCGCGCGGCGTACCGTTCTCCTCCCAGACCCAGGTTTCGGCGGCGGGAAGGTATTCATCCCGCACCAGCGCTTCGTTCGCTTTCCAGTAGTCGGCGTCGATAAACGGATGCGCCTCGGTGGTGCTCTCAAGCCACAGTCTCAGGAGCTGAGCGGTATTCTCACTGTGCCATTTGCGGATCATGGTTGCCCTCCGGGTGGCAGATGCAGCCCGTAATATGGTCATTGACCAGCCCGCAGGCTTGCATAAAGGAGTAACAGATGGTGGTGCCCACAAACTTGAAGCCGCGTTTTTTCAGCGCTTTCGACAGGGCATCCGAGGCAGGGGTCGAGGTTGGGATCTCTGCAAGCGTGGCGGCCCGTGTCACCTTCGGCTCGTTATCCACAAACGACCAGACAAATGCTGAGAAGGGTTCGCCGTTTTGCTCCATCGCCAGATAAGCCCTCGCGTTACCGATAATGGCCTGAATTTTACCGCGATGGCGGATGATACCGGGATTCAGAACCAGTCTTTCCACGTCGTCGTCGGTCATGGCGGCCACCGCAGCCGGATTGAACCGGTGGAAGGCATTGCGGTAGTTCTCACGCTTTTTCAGAACGGTGATCCACGACAGACCGGCCTGCTGGCCTTCAAGGCAAATCATTTCAAACAGTTTTTCACCGTCGGTTTCCGGTATGCCCCATTCCTTGTCGTGATAATCGATATAAAGCTGATCCTGGCTTACCCAACCGCAACGTTGCATAGGTCATCTCCCTTCCTGATACGATAAACGCAAAAATTTCAATCTGCCCGGCTTGACGTGTCTGCTAAAGAGACAATAGTTAATACAGGGCTATATGCCCCAATACCTCTTCGAACAATGACATATATCGCCGAACTCGGCTCTTTCTGGAGTCGCTTTGATGATGATAAAAAAAATCAGTGGTCGCCATGCTGCTTCTTGCCTGGTGGGCGTTTCAGCCTGCCTGCTTATATGTAACACCGCTTTTGCGTGGCAACAGGAATATATCGTTTCAGATGCACAAAGTAATACGACAGAACGCTATACATGGGACGCCGATCACCAACCTCGTTATGAAGATATTCTCGCGGAGCGTATTAACCATTCGCAGAATGCTGCGGGCTTTGCGCTGAACGACCCATCCGGTTCGGATGCGGATACCGTTCTGAGCGTTGGCTGGAATTTTCCCGTGGCGGGGCATATCACAACCGGGCCGGTCATGGCGTGGCGCACAGAGGGCACTCCACCCTCAACGGTAAATACGTTTAGTGATACAACCACCGCGCAGTCGCTTACCGAACCCCTCTGGCATGCCAGCGTGAACTCGCTGGGGTGGCGTGTTGATACCCAGTACGGCGATTTACACCCCTGGGCGAAGATCAGCTACAACCAGCAGTCGGAAGAAGAATATTTGTATACCCTGGGCTTAAGCGCCAAATTTTAGGGTTGTTACTTTTTTAAACGCTGCGGTAACATATTTAATACAATAACGGCGAGGGGTGTGGTGATAGTGGTCACTCACCTTTAAACGTTTTCTTCTCCGGCAAGGTCGTTCATTCCCGCTTCCAGGCATTTCATTCCGTTTCTCCTGCATTTCATGCCGTTTTACCCCTGGCGTTTTGGGGTTTTGTTTATCGTGTCCTCAGCGAACTTCCTTAATTTCTCTTGCAGGATACTGCCATGAACACCTCAACCTATAACCGCACGCGCTGGCTGACGCTATTCGGCACCATCATTACTCAGTTCGCACTGGGTTCGGTCTATACCTGGAGTCTGTTTAACAGCGCCTTGTCTGATAAGCTCGGCGCGCCGATAAGCCAGGTGGCATTCTCCTTCGGCTTACTGAGTCTTGGATTAGCGATTTCCTCTTCCGTGGCGGGCAAACTTCAGGAACGCTTCGGCGTGAAGCGCGTGACCATGGCCTCCGGCATTCTGCTGGGCCTGGGCTTTTTCCTGACGGCGCATTCCAGCAACCTGATGATGCTGTGGCTGAGCGCCGGCGTGCTGGTGGGGCTGGCGGACGGCGCAGGTTACCTGCTGACGCTGTCGAACTGCGTGAAGTGGTTCCCGGAGCGTAAAGGCTTAATCTCCGCGTTTGCTATCGGCTCCTATGGCCTGGGCAGCCTTGGCTTTAAATTTATCGACTCTCAACTGCTGGCGTCCGTTGGCCTCGAAAAAACGTTCATGATCTGGGGGGCTATTGTCCTGGTGATGATTCTGTTTGGCGCCACGCTGATGAAAGATGCCCCGCAGCAGGAAGTGAAATCCGTTAACGGCGTGGTGGAGAACGATTTCACCCTCGCGCAGTCCATGCGTAAACCGCAGTACTGGATGCTGGCGGTGATGTTCCTGACGGCCTGCATGAGCGGTCTGTATGTCATCGGTGTGGCAAAGGATATCGCGCAGGGGATGGTAAAACTGGATGCCGCGACGGCGGCGAATGCGGTGACGGTCATCTCCATTGCTAACCTCTCGGGTCGTCTGGTGCTCGGTATCCTGTCTGACAAAATCGCCCGCATCCGCGTGATTACGCTGGGGCAGGTCATCTCTCTGGTGGGCATGGCGGCGCTGCTGTTTGCACCGCTGAACGAGGCGACCTTCTTTGCGGCGATTGCCTGCGTCGCCTTTAACTTCGGCGGCACCATTACCGTTTTCCCGTCGCTGGTAAGCGAGTTCTTCGGCCTGAACAATCTGGCGAAAAACTACGGCGTCATTTATCTCGGCTTCGGTATCGGCAGTATCTGCGGGTCGCTGATTGCCTCGCTGTTCGGTGGCTTCTACGTGACCTTCTGCGTGATATTTGCCTTGCTGATTATCTCGCTAGCGCTGTCCACAACGATTCGACAGCCGCAGCGCGAGGTGTATAAAGAAGCGCATGCATGATTCGATGAAAAGGGGCCTCAGGGCCTCTTTTTTTTATCTCAACATCACTTCCGGACTTGTTATTTTGTAAAAAATTTCCTCGATCACACTCTCTGCTGCCACTTTTCTTTCCCGCTGTGGTCTACTTATCGCGCTTGTAGACGTTTCTGATAACGGTTTCGCTCGCATCTACTTACTCTGTCAGCTTTCTCACTGAGATTCGGCGGGTCTTTATACCCCTTCCCCCAGGGTTGTTTGCATGAAATATATTAGGTCTCTTACCCAGCAAAGATTGTGTCTGATGCTGGCTGTCTATATCGGTTTGTTTCTGAATGGCGCGGTACTGTTCAGACGTGTGGAAGGTTATTTCGAACACCTCAGCGTAAGAAATGGAATTTTTGCCGTCATCGAAGTGTTTGGCTCTATCCTGGCAACCTTCTTCCTGTTACGCCTGCTCTCACTTTTTGGCCGACGTACATGGCAAATTCTGGCCTCGCTGGTGGTGATTATCTCTGCCGCCGCAAGCTATTACATGACATTCATGAACGTGGTCATTGGCTACGGTATTGTCGCCTCGGTGATGACCACGGACATCGACCTCTCGAAAGAGGTGGTGGGTCAAGGGTTCATCATATGGACGATTTTGACCTGCCTGATCCCGCTCTTCTTTATCTGGAGTAATACCTGCCGTTATACCCTGTTACGCCAGCTGCGTACCCGGGGACAGCGCATCCGCAACGTCGCCGTCGTTCTGCTGGCGGGCCTGCTGGTGTGGGCGCCGATTCGCCTGATGGAAAAACAGCAAAAACGGATCGAAAAAGCGACGGGCGTGGATATGCCGAGCTATGGCGGCGTGGTGGCTAACTCGTATCTGCCGTCCAACTGGCTGTCCGCGTTAGGTCTTTACGCCTGGGCGCAGGCGGACGAATCCAGCGATGTGAAATCGCTGATTAACCCGACCAAAAAGTTCACCTACCAGGCGCCGGCTGACGGGCTGGATGATACTTACGTAGTCTTTGTCATCGGTGAAACGACGCGCTGGGATCATATGGGTATCCTCGGTTATGACCGCGATACCACGCCGAAACTGGAGCAGGAGAAGAATCTGGTGGCTTACCGCGGCTATTCCTGCGACACCGCCACGAAGCTCTCGTTGCGCTGTATGTTTGTGCGTGAAGGCGGGGCGAGCGATAACCCGCAACGTACGCTGAAAGAACAAAACGTCTTTGCCGTGCTGAAGCAGCTTGGATTTAGCTCCGATCTGTTCGCCATGCAAAGTGAGATGTGGTTCTACACCAACACGCTGGCAGATAACATCGCGTATCGTGAGCAGATAGGTGCCGAGCCTCGCAACCGCGGGAAAAACGTGGACGACATGCTGCTGCTTGAGGAGATGTCCCAGTCTCTGAAGAATCACCCGCAGGGCAAACATCTCGTCATTCTGCATACCAAAGGGTCGCATTACAGTTATTACCAGCGTTACACGCGCGATTTCGCGAAATGGCAGCCTGAGTGCGTAGGCATTAATAAAGACTGCAGCAAGCAGGAGCTGATCAACGCCTACGATAACTCCGTTCTGTATGTGGATACCTTCCTGAGCCGCGTGATTGACCAGCTGCGTGATAAAAAAGCGATTGTTATCTACGCCGCAGACCACGGTGAGTCCATTAATGAGAAAGAGCACCTGCACGGTACGCCGCGCAAGCTGGCACCGCCGGAGCAGTTCCGCGTGCCGATGATCATGTGGATGTCGGATAAGTATCTTGAAAATCCGGAGAAAGCGAAGATGTTTGCGCAGCTTAAGAAAGAGGCGGAAATGAAGGTGCCGCGTCGTCACGTTGAGCTGTACGACACCATTATGGGTTGCCTCGGCTATACCTCACCGAACGGTGGGATTAACGAAAACAACAACTGGTGTAAACTCCCTGATAACACCGCAAAAGCCGCGCAGTAGCTGCTCTGGCGAGAATATCGCCAGTTGAATGGCTTTTTGAAAATAAGGGATTGACGGGGGCGCACCTCAGCAGTAAGATGCGCTCCGCATTCGGCGAGTAGCGCAGCTTGGTAGCGCAACTGGTTTGGGACCAGTGGGTCGGAGGTTCGAATCCTCTCTCGCCGACCACATTCTGAAAAGGGCTAACCGCAAGGTTAGCCCTTTTTGCATTAACGGCTTACTCATCCTGATTCAGTAAAATGCCCCTTATCCCCGCTTCTTCCTGCCTGTTAACGATTTTGTGACATAATCCATTGTATTTTTTTATATATAGATTGATCTTTTTTCGCGTTGCTTATGGATAACCTCAGCATTTTTCGCTGTGCGTTTTAACGTTCGCGGTATTTAGTGCTCAGATAATCACCATTCTGCAAGAAAATTTACCCATTCTGAATAAAAGTTAATCACTGATTGTTGCGAAATATGAAGATATTTGTGCTGCAAGTTGGCGAGTAGCATAAATTTCCCTGCTGAAAACTGGCGTTCAGGGTTTTTTTAATCTTTGTTTGCGGTTTCTCACACTCGGTGCAAATCCCCGTCACCTGTATTGACGTTTTCACATTCTGTTGACAGATTGTAGGGCATGAGGGGCATTTCAGGGACGATCTGCGCTGCAACTCAAACGCTCTTCTGAAAGGATTCTCCATCCCTTTAACGCCTTCGGGCACCTCCGACCGGACCGGGTAAAAAATAAATAAAGGTCTGGCGGCGTAACACAACAAAGCAAAACATCACATTGGAGCAGAATAATGAGTATTTCCTTGAAGAAGTCAGGGATGCTGAAGCTTGGTCTGAGCCTGGTGGCTATGACCGTGGCAGCAAGCGTACAGGCAAAAACCCTGGTTTACTGTTCTGAAGGCTCGCCGGAAGGCTTTAACCCACAGCTCTTTACCTCTGGTACGACTTACGACGCAAGCTCTGTACCTATCTATAACCGTCTGGTTGAATTCAAAACCGGCACCACGGAAGTGATTCCGGGTCTGGCCGAGAAGTGGGACATCAGCGAAGACGGCAAAACCTATACCTTCCACCTGCGCCAGGGCGTGAAGTGGCAGGACAGCAAAGAATTCAAACCAACGCGCGACTTTAACGCCGACGACGTTGTGTTCTCCTTCGACCGTCAGAAAAACGCCCAGAACCCGTACCACAAAGTGTCTGGCGGCAGCTACGAATACTTCGAAGGGATGGGTCTGCCGGACCTGATCGCCGAAGTGAAAAAAGTAGATGATAAAACCGTTCAGTTCGTGCTGACCCGTCCGGAAGCGCCATTCCTGGCTGACCTGGCCATGGACTTCGCCTCTATTCTCTCTAAAGAGTATGCGGACAACATGCTGAAAGCCGGCACGCCGGAAAAAGTGGACCTGAACCCAATCGGTACCGGCCCGTTCCAGCTGCTGCAGTACCAGAAAGACTCCCGTATTCTGTATAAAGCGTTCCCGGGCTACTGGGGCACCAAGCCGCAGATCGACCGTCTGGTCTTCTCCATCACGCCTGATGCGTCCGTACGTTACGCTAAACTGCAGAAAAACGAATGCCAGGTGATGCCGTACCCGAACCCGGCAGACATCGCGCGCATGAAGCAGGACAAGAACATCAACCTGATGGAGCAGGCGGGCCTGAACGTAGGCTATCTCTCCTTCAACACCGAGAAGAAACCGTTTGATGACGTCAAAGTACGTCAGGCGCTGACCTACGCGGTGAACAAAGAAGCGATCATCAAGGCCGTTTACCAGGGCGCGGGCGTTGCTGCCAAGAACCTGATCCCACCAACCATGTGGGGCTATAACGACGACGTTAAGGACTACAGTTACGATCCTGAGAAAGCGAAAGCGCTGCTGAAAGAAGCGGGCCAGGATAAAGGCTTTACCGTCGAGCTGTGGGCGATGCCGGTACAGCGTCCGTACAACCCGAACGCACGCCGTATGGCGGAAATGGTCCAGGCTGACTGGGCGAAAATTGGCGTTCAGGCCAAGATTGTGACCTACGAGTGGGGCGAGTATCTGAAGCGCGCCAAAGCGGGTGAGCACCAGGCGGTAATGATGGGCTGGACCGGTGACAACGGGGATCCGGACAACTTCTTCGCCACCCTGTTCAGCTGTGCGGCAGCGAAAGACGGCTCTAACTACTCTCGCTGGTGCTACAAGCCGTTTGAAGACCTGATCCAGCCGGCGCGTGCGACCGACGATCACAACAAACGTATTGAACTCTACAAGCAGGCTCAGGTTGTTATGCACGATCAGGCTCCGGCGCTGATTGTTGCTCACTCCACCGTGTATGAGCCCGTGCGTAAAGAAGTGAAGGGCTACGTGGTTGATCCACTGGGCAAACACCACTTCGAAAACGTATCGGTTGAATAATTAAAAGCAACGCCAGGCGGCGCTGCGCTTGCACTGGCCTACGGTATGTAGGCTGGGGAAGCGTAGCGCCACCCGGCAGCAGTGCTTTATTGCCTCTCTGAAAGGGGAGGGAATAAGATTTGTGAGCAATACAGACGTCACGCCACTGGCCGTGCGTCATCAGAGAGAATCCGGGTTATGTTGCAGTTCATCCTCCGACGTCTGGGACTTGTTATCCCGACGTTTATCGGTATCACCCTTCTCACTTTTGCCTTCGTCCATATGATCCCCGGCGACCCGGTAATGATTATGGCGGGCGAGCGTGGTATCTCCCCTGAACGTCATGCGCAGCTGCTGGCTGAACTCGGCCTCGATAAGCCGATGTGGCAGCAGTACCTCCACTATATCTGGGGCGTGATGCACGGTGACTTAGGGATTTCGTTAAAAAGCCGTCTTCCGGTGTGGGACGAGTTCGTGCCGCGTTTTAAAGCGACGCTGGAGCTTGGCATCTGCGCCATGATTTTCGCCACTGCGGTGGGTATTCCTGTTGGGGTACTGGCTGCCGTTAAGCGTGGCTCTATTTTCGACCATACCGCCGTGGGTCTGGCGCTGACCGGTTACTCCATGCCTATCTTCTGGTGGGGCATGATGCTGATCATGCTGGTCTCGGTGCAATTGAACCTGACGCCGGTCTCCGGACGCGTCAGCGATATGGTCTTCCTTGATGATACCAATCCGTTAACCGGCTTTATGCTGATCGACACGGCCATCTGGGGCGAGGAGGGCAACTTCATTGATGCCGTTGCGCACATGATCCTGCCTGCCATGGTACTGGGCACCATTCCTCTGGCGGTGATCGTGCGTATGACCCGTTCCTCCATGCTGGAAGTGCTGGGTGAAGATTACATCCGTACCGCGCGCGCCAAAGGTTTAACCCGCATGCGCGTCATCATCGTCCACGCGCTGCGTAACGCCATGCTGCCGGTGGTGACCGTTATCGGCCTCCAGGTGGGTACGCTGCTGGCGGGGGCGATCCTGACGGAAACCATCTTCTCCTGGCCGGGCCTCGGACGCTGGCTGATTGATGCGCTGCAACGCCGTGACTATCCGGTGGTGCAGGGTGGGGTGCTGCTGGTCGCGACGATGATTATCCTCGTCAACCTGCTGGTCGATTTGCTGTACGGCGTGGTGAACCCGCGTATTCGTCATAAGGAGTAAGGGGCCATCATGTCACAGGTTTCTGAAAACAAAGCTGTTGCTGCACCGGTTCCAATGACGCCGCTGCAGGAGTTCTGGCACTACTTCAAGCGCAATAAAGGCGCGGTAGTCGGGCTGGTGTATGTCGCTATCATGATTCTGATTGCGGTGTTTGCGAACTTTCTGGCGCCATATAACCCGGCGGATCAGTTCCGCGATGCGCTGCTGGCACCTCCTGCATGGCAGGATGGCGGTAGCCTGGCGCACCTGCTGGGTACCGATGATGTGGGCCGCGATGTGCTGTCGCGTCTGATGTACGGCGCGCGTTTGTCGCTGCTGGTTGGCTGTCTGGTGGTGGTGCTCTCCCTGATTATGGGGATCATCCTCGGCCTGGTTGCCGGTTACTTCGGCGGCATCGTTGATAACATCATTATGCGTATCGTCGACATCATGCTGGCACTGCCAAGCCTGCTGCTGGCTCTGGTGCTGGTGGCGATCTTCGGCCCGTCGATCGGTAACGCCGCCCTGGCGCTGACCTTCGTGGCGCTTCCTCACTACGTGCGATTAACACGCGCGGCGGTGCTGGTGGAAGTGAACCGCGACTACGTCACCGCCTCTCGCGTGGCGGGTGCCGGTGCGATGCGCCAGATGTTCGTTAATATCTTCCCTAACTGCCTTGCGCCGCTGATCGTTCAGGCGTCGCTCGGTTTCTCTAACGCCATTCTTGATATGGCCGCTCTTGGCTTCCTGGGCATGGGTGCGCAGCCGCCAACACCGGAGTGGGGCACCATGCTCTCCGACGTGTTGCAGTTCGCACAAAGCGCCTGGTGGGTTGTCACCTTCCCGGGTCTGGCAATCCTGCTGACGGTGCTGGCATTTAACCTGATGGGTGATGGCCTGCGTGATGCGCTTGATCCCAAACTGAAGCAGTAAGAGGCACGAGATGGCGTTATTAAATGTAGATAAATTATCGGTGCACTTCGGCGACGAAGGCACCCCGTTTCGCGCCGTGGACCGCATCAGCTACAGCGTCAATCAGGGCGAAGTGGTTGGTATCGTCGGGGAGTCCGGTTCCGGTAAGTCGGTGAGTTCACTGGCAATCATGGGGCTGATTGATTACCCGGGCCGCGTGATGGCGGAAAACCTGCAGTTCAACGGTCAGGACCTTAAGCGCATTTCTGAGAAACAGCGCCGCCAGCTGGTGGGCGCCGAAGTGGCGATGATCTTCCAGGACCCGATGACCAGCCTGAACCCGTGCTACACGGTCGGCTTCCAGATTATGGAAGCGATTAAGGTGCACCAGGGTGGTAACAAGAAAACCCGTCGCCAGCGCGCGATCGACCTGCTGAACCAGGTGGGTATTCCTGACCCGGCATCGCGGCTGGACGTATACCCGCACCAGCTTTCCGGTGGGATGAGCCAGCGCGTGATGATCGCCATGGCGATTGCCTGTCGACCAAAGCTGCTGATTGCGGATGAACCGACAACGGCGCTGGATGTGACCATTCAGGCGCAAATCATCGAGCTACTGCTGGAGTTGCAGCAGAAAGAGAACATGGCGCTGGTGCTGATTACGCACGATCTGGCGCTGGTGGCCGAAGCGGCACACAAGATCATCGTGATGTACGCGGGCCAGGTGGTTGAGACCGGAAATTCGCACGATATCTTCCGCGCGCCGCGTCATCCGTATACGCAGGCACTGCTGCGCGCGCTGCCGGAGTTTGCTCAGGACAAAGCGCGTCTGGCGTCGCTGCCGGGCGTGGTTCCGGGCAAGTACGACCGTCCGCAGGGCTGTCTGCTTAATCCGCGCTGCCCGTATGCCACGGACAAATGCCGCGTTGAGGAGCCAGAGCTGAATCTGCTGGCCGACGGTCGACAGTCAAAATGCCACTACCCACTCGATGATGCCGGGAGGCCAACACTATGAGTACGCAACAGGCCACCACGCAGCAGCCGCTGTTGCAGGCCATCGACCTGAAAAAACACTACCCGGTGAAAAAGGGGATTTTTGCCCCTGAGCGCCTGGTGAAAGCGCTGGACGGCGTGTCATTTACCCTCGAACGCGGTAAAACGCTGGCGGTGGTGGGGGAGTCAGGTTGCGGGAAATCGACGCTGGGCCGTCTGCTGACGATGATTGAAGTCCCGACCGGCGGTGAGCTTTATTATCAGGGCCAGGATCTGCTCAAGCATGACCCGCAGGCGCAGAAGCTGCGCCGCCAGAAAATCCAGATTGTGTTCCAGAACCCGTACGGTTCTTTGAACCCGCGTAAAAAAGTGGGACAGATCCTGGAAGAGCCCCTGCTGATTAACAGCAATCTGAGCAAAGAGCAGCGCCGTGAAAAAGCGCTGGCGATGATGGCGAAGGTCGGCCTCAAAACCGAGCATTACGACCGCTACCCGCATATGTTCTCCGGCGGCCAGCGTCAGCGTATCGCCATCGCACGCGGTCTGATGCTTGACCCGGACGTGGTGATTGCCGATGAGCCGGTGTCGGCGCTCGACGTGTCCGTGCGCGCGCAGGTGCTGAACCTGATGATGGATCTCCAGCAGGATCTGGGGCTGTCTTATGTGTTCATCTCTCACGACCTGTCGGTGGTAGAGCATATTGCCGATGAAGTGATGGTGATGTATCTGGGGCGCTGCGTGGAGAAGGGGACCAAAGAGCAGATCTTTAGTAATCCTCGTCATCCGTACACCCAGGCGCTGCTGTCTGCGACGCCGCGTCTGAACCCGGACGATCGTCGCGAGCGCATTAAGCTGACGGGTGAACTGCCAAGTCCGCTGAATCCGCCGCCGGGGTGTGCCTTCAACGCGCGCTGCAGCCGCCGCTTTGGCCCGTGCACCCAGCTTCAGCCGCAGCTGAAGGATTATGGCGGTCAGCTGGTCGCCTGCTTTGCGGTCGATCAGGATGAAAATGGCGAGAAGCCGCACGCATAACGAAAAAAAACCGGCGCTAAGCCGGTTTTTTTATGTCTGCCTGACTATTTTCGCAGGCGAATCTGGTCGACGGCGTGCTTCTCGCTCTTGGTGAGGATCAGGCTCGCACGCTCGCGCGTCGGGAGGATGTTCTCTTTGAGGTTCACGTAGTTGATCTCATTCCACAGCCCTCTGGCCACATTAATCGCCTCTTCTTCAGAAAGCTGGGCGTAGTGGTGGAAATAGGAGTCCGGGTCGGTGAATGCCCCTTCGCGGAACTTCAGGAAGCGGTTGATATACCAGTTCTGCAGCAGATCTTCCGGCGCATCAACATAAATAGAGAAATCGACGAAATCCGAAACGAACACATGATGCGGGTCATGAGGATAGTCCATGCCGCTTTGCAGCACGTTCAAACCTTCAAGGATCAGAATATCCGGCTGGACTACCGTTTTATCCCCATCCGGGATGCGGTCGTAAATCAGGTGTGAATAGACCGGCGCCGTGACGTGCGGCACGCCAGATTTCAGGTCAGAGACAAATTTTACCAGACGGTGCATATCATAAGAGAGCGGGAAGCCCTTCTTCTTCATCAGCCCGCGTTCTTTTAAGACCTCGTTCGGGTGCAGGAAGCCGTCGGTGGTGATCAACTCAACGCTGCGGTGTTCCGGCCAGCGGCTCAGCAGCGCCTGCAGCACGCGTGCGGTAGTGCTTTTACCCACGGCCACGCTGCCCGCAATACTAATGATATAAGGAATGCGCTGACCATTGGTTCCGAGGAACTGCTCCAGCACCGCCTGACGGCGCAGGTTGGAGCTGATATAGAAGTTAAGCAAGCGAGAGAGGGGGAGATAAATTTCTGCCACCTCTTCCAGGGACAGATCTTCGTTTATCCCTTTTAACCGTGCGATTTCACCTTCCGTCAGCGTCATAGGGACGGAATCACGCAGGGCAGCCCACTGGCTGCGGTTAAAGTGAAGATAAGGCGTCATTAACGTTTGCTCTTTTTTGCTCATAAGCATGCTTCAGTGAGCCAGCGCTATGCTGCCGGGACGTGGCTCATCACACAGTTAATTTTGGACAATGGGCAGGAGGTTAACACCAGATGGCGGGAATAATAAGAAAAAAGATGGAAAGCGCTGCGTTACGCGGAAGCCGTCACGCTACGGTGTATGCGATGTAAATCATGCCTGTATGTTGATTATTTGACCCGGAATGGCTACTTTTACATCGCTTAGCGCTGCGTTCGCATAAAATGTGAGCGAAAGAACGTTTTATGCAAATTTTTAGTTGCATGACCGCGCAGGTATCCATAGAATGCGCGCTACTTGATGCCGACTTAGCTCAGTAGGTAGAGCAACTGACTTGTAATCAGTAGGTCACCAGTTCGATTCCGGTAGTCGGCACCATCAAGTCCGGTGGGGTTCCCGAGCGGCCAAAGGGAGCAGACTGTAAATCTGCCGTCACAGACTTCGAAGGTTCGAATCCTTCCCCCACCACCACTTTCTGGCAGCGTAAATGCCGCCGGAGCTGGTTGGAAAAATTAGCCAGCTCAAACTGAAAAAGAGAGAAATCTCTTTTTTTGTTACAGAAAGAACTGGGTAGCCGAGTTTCAGGATGCGGGCATCGTATAATGGCTATTACCTCAGCCTTCCAAGCTGATGATGCGGGTTCGATTCCCGCTGCCCGCTCCAATACGTGCTGATATGGCTCAGTTGGTAGAGCGCACCCTTGGTAAGGGTGAGGTCCCCAGTTCGACTCTGGGTATCAGCACCACTTCACTTCTCCTTCCCGTTTCTCTCTGTTTCAATTTTACTGTATTCAACAATTCAGGCATTTCGCCTGGTTGATGTGGTGATATCACCGATTTATCCGTGTCTTAGAGGGACAATCGATGTCTAAAGAAAAGTTTGAACGTACAAAACCGCACGTTAACGTCGGTACTATCGGCCACGTTGACCATGGTAAAACAACGCTGACCGCTGCAATCACTACCGTTCTGGCTAAAACCTACGGTGGTTCTGCTCGTGCATTCGACCAGATCGATAACGCACCAGAAGAAAAAGCTCGTGGTATCACCATCAACACCTCTCACGTTGAGTACGACACCCCGACTCGCCACTACGCACACGTAGACTGCCCAGGCCACGCCGACTATGTTAAAAACATGATCACCGGTGCTGCTCAGATGGACGGCGCGATCCT
>NZ_JADBQK010000027.1:0-17854 GCF_014895885.1 Enterobacter cloacae complex sp. P17RS | reverse complement strand
AACCCAAGTAACTTAACATACTCTATGCAAAGTTTTTTAATTCTAACAGGAAGTTCAATGTCGACATATTCAAGATCTTCTTTTTTTAAGGTTCTCCAATCATCAGAGATAGCATTACCATTGGATTTTATTGCAACAGCATATACTTTGGAGCCAACAATAGTAACTCTAATATCTAACTTATCCTCAATATATTCTTGAAATGTTATCGGTGCTTGTTTGGTTTTGTCTAAAGTAAAGTCCGCAGGATTAGCTTTCGATGTGTATGTAAAATAGCAATCATCATTTTCTTTAAGTAAAACGGTATCCATCGACTTTATAATAAACTTCGTTGAAGGGAGTTTATCAAAACCAAGAGAATTACTAATAATCGTTTGAGGTACAGAAAACCCTATCTTTTTTGCAATCATTAGCTGATATGGCTTAGATTCAGCAGCATATGTTGCTTGCGGCCAATTCATCCAATACGCCTTATCAAAAACCATTAATCCCCTAAGAAAAGCATTCCATTGCGATAATGAAAGCTGCTCATTTATATCAATGCTACGCCCTGGAGTATTTCTTAGGAAAACTGGTTGTCGAAACCAAACTGATTTTACATTAGATGTTTCTACATCAACATATTCACCTTTCACCCTTAGGATTGTATTTATGGGATCTAAAAAAATCTCATAATCACTTAATTGCTCTTTGTTTAGTCTAATAAAATCATCGCCATTATTTTCCAGTCGCTGAACAACCAAATCCGTGGAAAAATCATACATACTTGATAGAATCAATACATAATTTTTCATTCTCCTTTTTGATCCTCTCCAGTTTCAACATCACACTTCTTAGTAGCCCTAGTTCCATATTCTGAATTATATGACACTAAAGGTTCTCCATTTCTAATCCAATAACCCTTTGCTTTATTATAAACTGCACCTTCTGGCATTTCAGGTTTATTAGAAAAAGGCCTTTTCGTAGAAAACTGTATTAGTACATGCTCTTGTTTCATCATAATCCTTTATATCAACAGTTATTAACCAATTGATAGTAAAATACTATTTATTAGTTTTCAATTAAAACATACAACACTTACTAGCCAGAGCAAATTTGAGAACCAGATTTATAATATAGCCTAATAAAATCAATATATTATAGTAGCCCTAGATTGCACAACGCATCCCCCACTTTCTTTTTACTTAGTAGACAATAAATGGAGGAACTTGAAGGATTCAGATAACGAATGTATCGCTGGATTCCGAATTGTACCAAAAAACACCACAACATCTGTCCCTGATGCTGTGGTCGCTGTAAAAATTATTGAGGTAATTTCTCATCCCTAAGCCGTCTGATCTCATCCTCTTCAAAAGCATCCCTTAACAGTTGTAGCTGGTCGGCAAGGATGAGAAGCAACGCATAATTCGGGCCGATATCGTCAGGATGCTCGAGCATCACATGCACCAGGACTCGCGAGCGATCGACCAGTTCTCTGGCTGAGGGTTGTTCTACGGTGATTTTCATAGATACCTCCGGCGGAGGCTGGTGCAATGGGAAATTCAGGGACAGGACACATACGCAGCGCTCCGCTTCGTGATAATTCGGAACGCCAATTCCGGTTGCGGTTTTGCCGCAACGTGGGGACTATAGCGCAAGTCAGTACGCAAAAACTATGCTTATCACCTCATAACAGAGGGCTATGCGCGCTACATAAAATCGTCCGCTCAGTTATTCAGGAGGCTCTATTCATTGGCAAAAGCTATTGCCATTACGGGAACATCTGCAATAAAAGCTGAACTCCCCTAAGTCCTCATAGGGTGATGGTTTTAACCGTGGTTCCACCAGCCATTGTGAACAAAATGGTTTTTGTGTCCTTGAATGTGCCCATAGCCATGTTTTCAAGGCAACGTATCGCCGATAGATTAACGCGTTAGCTCGATTTTCCAGCTTCTGTATCGTCCGCTAATTGATGGTGATTTCCTCTCAGGAAATCACCATTGTCCAAATGGCAACTCGCCTTCACCCTTTTCACCCCCTATTCTGCATGCCTGCATTTATGGGGGGTTTATGGCGCGTTTTCTGTTTTGTAGTTTCGCATTAGTTCTGCTTTATCCGTCGGGTATTGATATGTATCTGGTGGGATTACCGCACATCGCCCGCGATCTGGGTGCCAGCGAAGCGCAGCTGCACATCGCGTTTTCGGCCTACCTCGCAGGAATGGCGTCGTCGATGGTCTTTGCCGGGAAGATCGCGGATAAGGCTGGCCGTCAGCCCGTCGCAATAACCGGAGCCATCATCTTTGCCCTGGCCTCTCTTCTCTGCTCACAGGCACAGAACAGCACCTTGTTCCTGGCAGGACGGTTCATCCAGGGCATTGGTGCCGGCGGCTGTTACGTGGTGGCGTTTGCCATTTTGCGCGACACCTTAAGCGCCCAGCGCCGTGCTAAGGTGCTCTCCATGCTGAACGGGATAACCTGCATCATTCCGGTGCTGGCACCGGTTGTAGGCTATCTGATCATGCTGAAATTCCCGTGGCAGAGCCTGTTCTGGACCATGGCTGCAATGGGCGCCCTGGTCTTTGTGCTGTCGATCGCCGTACTGAAAGAGACCCACCCGGGCTCGCAGAATCCCAGCCATACCGCGACCATTCATCCGGCAGAGAAACTTCTCAATCGCTTTTTCCTCAGCCGTCTGGCCGTAACCACGTTAAGCGTGGCGGTGATCCTGACGTATGTAAACGTTTCCCCGGTGTTGCTGATGGAGACCATGGGTTTCGATCGCGGTGAGTATTCAACGGTGATGGCATTAACCGCTATGGTCAGTATGGCCGTCTCATTTTCTACCCCCTTCGCGCTGAATCTCTTCCGCCAGCGCACGCTGATGCTGACCTCGCAGGTACTGTTTCTCGCCGCAGGTGTGGTTCTGGCAACCACCAGCTCGCATGCGCTGATGCTGGTGGGCATTACGCTCATCTGTGCCGGGTTCTCGGTTGGCTTTGGCGTGGCGATGAGTCAGGCGCTCGGCCCGTTCTCGCTGCGGGCAGGCGTGGCAAGCTCGGTCCTGGGGATCGCGCAGGTCTGCGGTTCGTCTCTGTGGATATGGCTGGCGGCAGTCATCGGACTTAACGCGCTCAATATGCTGATCGGGATTCTGATTGGCTGTAGCATAGTCTGCATCACCTTACTTATGGTCACCCAGCCCGCGGCACAGTATGAAGAAGCCCATCAGCAGTCTCGATCTTAACCTGTTGCTTTGCCTGCAGCTTTTGCTGCAGGAGCGCAGCGTCACCAAAGCCGCAAAGCGGATGAACGTGACGCCGTCGGCGGTGAGTAAATCGCTGGCCAGGCTGCGCGACTGGTTTGACGACCCGCTGTTTGTCAAAACGCCGTTAGGGCTGCTGCCTACGCCGCTGACGGTCAGCCTGGAGCAGGATTTGGCCGACTGGATGCAGATCGGCAACCAGATCCTCGATAAATCTCACCATGATTCGCCTGGCGGGCTGACGTTCGTGCTGGCCGCCGAAACGCCGCTGATGCTCATCCGCTTTAACGCCCTGCTTGAGCAGGTGAACCAGCGTTATCCGCAGGCGACGGTGAAGATGCGTCACTGGGATTACGACTCGCTGGACGCCATTACGCGCGGGGAAGTGGACGTTGGCTTCACCGGTCGCGAAACCCACCCGCGCTCGCGTGAACTGCTGAAGCTGATGCCGTGGTTTATCGACTACGAAATCCTGTTTAGCGACCGTCCATACGTCTATTTGCGTGAGGACCACCCCGCTCTGCAGGAGGAGTGGAATCTGGAGACCTTCCTGCGCTATCCCCATATCAGTATCTTCTGGGAACGGAGCGACACCTGGGCGCTGGATGAGGTGCTAAAAGAGATGGGGCGGGAGAGAAACATTGCCATGTGTTTGCCGGGCTTTGAGCAGTCGATGTTTATGGCGGCGCAGCCCGGCCATAACTATATCGCAACGGCTCCCCACTACTGTCGCCACTACAATGAACTCCACCAGCGGAAGCTGATCGCGCTTCCTATTCCCATTGACGAAGCGCAGGCTGAAAAGCTGACCGTTCCCTTCACGCTGATCTGGCATAAACGGAACAGCCATAATCCGAAAATCCTCTGGCTGCGGGAGACCATCAAGGCGTTGTACGGTGGCAGCGATCCAATTTTTGCCTAAGAAAATGTAAAGTTCGGCCTTCAGGCTTCTCTTACTCCGATTTACTGATTAAAACAGGAGCCAAGTTAAGCGATAATCATGTAACCGTTTAACCGATTACGACCATTATCAAGGAGCGAAAAATGGCAACGCACTTTGCAAGAGGGATACTTACAGAAGGACGTCTCGTATCGGCCAGACTCTCTTCAGCCTGTCACAGTGAGGCGCTCAAACTCCCCGAACACCGCAGGACGCGGTTTTTAGCCTCGAGAGCACTTCTCGCAGAACTGCTGTTTATGCTGTACGGCACCAGCGAACTGCCGGAGATCGTCACGCAACCAGAAGGTCGCCCGGTCTTTGCTGACCCGGAACTCCCCCGTTTTTCCATTGCCTATACGGGCAATATCATTGGCGTGGCGCTGACCACCGAAGGGGATTGCGGGCTGGATATGGAGCTTCAGCGTGCAACGCGGAGCTTCCACGGCGCAAGCCCGCACGATGACTACCCGCTCTCCAGTAATGAGAAGCTGTGGGTACGCAACCAGAACGACTCCGTCGAGGCCAGAGCCCAGCTCATCACCCTGCGCCAGAGTATTCGCAAGCTCTGCGGATGCGCTTCAGACGACGCCAGTCTGTTGCAATTGTTGCCCGGCTCCGGACGCCTGCGTGCCGCTAAAGCTACGCTTGTAGAGGCGCTCAGCGATGCAGAAGATGTGTTGATATGGTCTGTTGCAGTTAGCCCAGCCATCGAACGGCTAAAGATTTGGGAATTTGACAGTAAAGAGGGATGGAGTAGCCTTCCGGATGTGCCCGAGCGCGCCAACGAGCCCGCCGCACGCCTGATGCGTTTAACCAGTTTACCGGCAGAAAAAGCATTTACCCATAGCTGATCCAATCAGGGTCATCATGATGAAACAGGAGTAATCATGTCTGATACGTTGAAAGTAGTTACGTTACTGGGAAGCCTGCGCAAAGGTTCATTTAACGGAATGGTTGCCCGCACGCTGCCGCAGCTGGCCCCGGCAGGTATGGAAATTAGCGCCCTGCCATCTATTGGCGATATCCCGCTGTATGATGCAGATGTCCAGCAGGAAGAGGGGTTCCCGCAGAGCGTGGAGGCGATAGCCGAGCAGATCCGCCAGGCCGACGGTGTGGTCATTGTCACGCCGGAGTATAACTACTCGGTTCCGGGTGGCCTGAAGAACGCGATTGACTGGTTATCCCGTTTACCGGAGCAGCCGCTGTCTGGCAAACCGGTGCTGATCCAGACCAGCTCAATGGGCGCGATTGGTGGCGCCCGCTGCCAGTATCACCTGCGTCAGATCCTGGTGTTCCTGGATGCGATGGTGATGAACAAGCCGGAATTTATGGGCGGTGTGATTCAAAACAAGGTCGACCCGCAGACGGGTGAAGTGGTGGATCAGAGCACGCGTGACCATCTCTCTGGCCAGCTGACCGCGTTTGGGGATTATATTAAGCGGGTGAAGGCGTAAGCCGGAGCGGCCTGATGCCCTCACCCTGGCCCTCTCCCACGTGGAGAGGGAACAAACCTGTTTATTTCGCGTCAATAAACACAATCTTCAACACAAACAGCAGCGCAACGATAATCACGCACGGGCTGAGTTCGCGGAAGCGGCCGGTACCGATCTTCATCACGCAGTAAGAGATAAAGCCCAGCGCGATACCTTCGGTGATCGAGAAGCTGAACGGCATCATCACGGCGGTAATAAAGGCCGGCACCGCTTCGGTTAAATCTTCCCACTTCACGCGCGCCAGGCTCGACGTCATCAGCACGCCCACGTAAATCAGCGCGCCGGCAGCCGCATACGGTGGAACCATACCCGCCAGCGGAGAGAGGAAGATCACCAGCAGGAACAGGATACCCACCACCACCGCCGTCAGGCCGGTACGGCCACCCACGGACACGCCGGAAGAGGATTCAATGTAAGCGGTAACAGATGAGGTGCCAATGAAAGAACCCGCCACGGAAGAGATGCTGTCCACATACAGCGCCTGCTTCATGCGCGGGAATTTGCCTTTCTCGTCAGCCAGACCCGCTTTGTCCGTCACGCCAATCAGCGTACCGGAGGAGTCAAACAGGTTGACCAGCATGAAGGAGAAGATCACGCCCGCCAGGCCCAGGTTCAGGGAACCCGCCAGGTCAACGTGACCAATCACGGTAGAGACGCTCGGCGGCGCAGAGACAATACCGCTGTAATGCACGTCACCCAGCATCCAGCCCAGCAGCGTGGTCACGATGATAGAGACCAGCACCGCAGCGTGGATGTTGCGCGACGCCAGGATCGCGATGATGAAGAAGCCCAGCACGCCCAGCAGCACGCTGTGCGAGGTCAGGTTACCGATGCTCACCAGCGTTTCCGGGTTCGCCACGATCACACCGGCGTTTTTCAGCCCCATCATGCCGATGAACAGACCGATACCGCTGGTGATACCCACGCGCAGGCTCACCGGGATATTGGCAATCATCCAGTAGCGGACGCGGAAGATGGTCAGCAGCAGCAGGCCGACCGCACCCCAGAAGATAGCGCCCATACCAACCTGCCACGGCAGGCCCATCGCCTGAACCACCACGAACGCGAAGAACGCATTCAGGCCCATAGCAGGTGCCAGCGCCACAGGCAGGTTAGCGAAAACGCCCATCAGGATGCTGCCAAGCGCCGCAATCAGGCAGGTGGTTACAAAGACGGCGCTGGTGTCCATGCCAGCGACGCCCAGAATTTGCGGGTTCACAAAAACGATATAGACCATCGTCAGGAAGGTGGTGAAACCGGCGATCACTTCGGTGCGTGCCGTTGTGCCGTGCTCGCGCAGTTTGAATACGCGCTCAAGCAGACCCTGACCAGATGTCTGGGTTGTGTGTTGTTGACTCATCATCAATTTCCGAACAAGGAGGGAAAATTCGTCGCTATCCTATACCAAAATGCGACAATAGTGGCGGTTACGGGATACTTTTTTCATTGATTATGCTTATACGGCAACGATTGCGTCTCGTAAATCTGTCGTACGTAAACGTTAAACTTGTTAAAAGGGAAGGGCATGTCCGGAATTGAAGCGGTATTTTTCGACTGTGACGGTACGCTGGTCGACAGTGAGGTCATTTGTTCCCGCGCGTATGTCGCCATGTTCCAGGAATTTGGCATTACGCTCGATCTCGAAGAGGTGTTCAAACGCTTTAAGGGCGTGAAGCTGTACGAGATCATCGACATCATTAACGAAGAGCACGGGGTGGATCTGGCGAAAGCGGAGCTGGAACCGGTGTATCGTGCCGAGGTCGCACGCCTCTTTGACTCAGAACTGGACGTTATTGCCGGGGCTAACGCGCTGCTGGATGCGATGACGGTGCCAATCTGCGTAGTTTCCAACGGTCCGGTCAGCAAAATGCAGCATTCACTGGGCAAGCTTGAAATGCTGCACCACTTTCCGGAAAAACTGTTCAGCGGCTACGATATCCAGCGCTGGAAGCCCGATCCGGCCCTGATGTTCCACGCGGCGAAAGCGATGAACGTCAACGTTGAGAACTGCATTCTGGTGGACGACTCGCCTGCGGGCGCCCAGTCGGGGATTGATGCGGGGATGGAGGTGTTTTACTTCTGTGCCGATCCGCACAACAAGCCGATCGATCATCCAAAAGTGACGACCTTTACCGATCTGGCGCAATTGCCAGAGTTGTGGAAGGCACGCGGGTGGGATATTACGCGTTAAGCTAACGTAGGGCGGGTAAGCGCCAGCGCCACCCGCCACAAACATCACTCTTTCGGATCTTTACCCGCCAGCAGCTTGTCCAGCTCGTCGCCGCCCACGTGACGGAAGTCCTGTCCCTTCACGAAGTAGAAAATATATTCGCAAATGTTCTGGCAGCGGTCGCCGATACGCTCGATTGAGCGCGCGCAGAACAGGGCCGTCAGCACGCTTGGGATGGTACGGGAATCTTCCATCATGTAGGTCATCAGCTGACGCACAATGCCTTCATACTCCTGGTCGACTTTCTTGTCTTCACGGTAGATACGCACCGCTTCGTCCAGATCCATACGCGCAAAGGCATCCAGAACGTCGTGCAGCATCTGCACAGTGTGGCGGCCCAGCGACTCCAGGCTCACCAGCAGCGGCTGATGCTGCTGGGAAAACTTCTCCAGCGCGGTGCGGCAGATTTTATCCGCCACGTCACCAATACGTTCCAGCTCGGCGATGGTTTTAATGATCGCCATTACCAGACGCAGGTCGCTCGCGGTCGGCTGACGCTTGGCGATAATACGCACGCAGGCTTCATCGATCGCCACTTCCATCATGTTGACGTTATGGTCGCCTTCGATGACGCGCTTCGCCAGCTCGCTGTCCTGGTTATGCATTGCCGTAATCGCATCAGAAAGCTGCTGCTCGACCATGCCACCCATGGTCATCACCTGCGTGCGAATACTTTCCAGCTCTGCGTTGAACTGGCCTGAAATGTGTTTATTAAGATTGAGGTTGTCCATGGTTTCTCCACATGCACTAAGGCAAATCAACCGTAGCGGCCAGTAATATAATCTTCGGTTTGTTTCTTCGCGGGCCGGGTGAACAGCGCGTCCGTATCGCTGAACTCAATCAACTCGCCCAGGTACATAAACGCCGTGTGATCTGAGCAACGCGCAGCCTGCTGCATGTTGTGGGTCACGATAACCACGGTGTAATCCTGCTTCAGCTCGGTGATCAGCTCTTCAATACGGCCGGTTGAGATCGGGTCCAGCGCTGAGCACGGCTCATCCAGCAGCAACACTTCCGGGCGAATGGCGATACCGCGCGCAATGCACAGACGCTGCTGTTGACCACCGGAGAGAGAGTACCCGCTCTGATGAAGTTTATCTTTGGTTTCGTTCCATAATGCGGCCTTGGTCAATGCCCACTGCACGCGCTCGTCCATGTCCGCACGGGAGAGCTTCTCAAACAGGCGAACGCCAAACGCGATGTTGTCATAGATAGACATCGGGAACGGCGTCGGTTTCTGGAACACCATCCCCACTTTGGCACGCAGCAGGGCGATATCCTGGGCCTGGGTCAGAATGTTTTCGCCATCCAGGATAATTTCACCTTCAGCGCGCTGCTCCGGATAGAGCGAATACATTTTGTTAAAGGTACGCAGCAGCGTGGACTTACCACAGCCAGACGGACCGATGAATGCCGTGACCTGGTTCTTCGCGATATCCAGGTTGATGTTCTTCAGGGCATGGAATTTGCCGTAGTAGAAGTTCAAATCACGAACCTGAATCTTACCCGGGGCAGTATCAACCATACTCATTGACTCATTTCCTCATTCGACGCCGCGAGCTGCCGCGCCGTAAAAAATTAACCGTGTTTCTTCTTCGCGAAAATGACGCGCGCCAGAATGTTCAGCAACAGTACGCAAAGGGTGATGATCAGCACCCCGGCCCAGGCCAGCTGCTGCCATTCCGCGAATGGGCTCATCGCAAATTTAAAGATCGTCACCGGCAGGTTGGCGATCGGCTGCATCATGTCCGTGCTCCAGAACTGGTTGGAGAGGGCAGTAAACAGCAGCGGTGCCGTTTCACCGGCAATACGGGCGATAGCCAGCAGAATACCGGTCATGATCCCGGAGACCGACGCTTTGAGGGTGATCGCAGAAATCATTTTCCATTTCGGCGTACCCAGCGCGTAAGCTGCTTCACGCAGGCTATCCGGCACCAGTTTCAGCATGTTTTCGGTGGTACGAATGACGATAGGCACCTGCAGCAGCGCCAGCGCAATTACGCCCGCCCAGCCGGAGAAGTGTTCCATTTGCGCGACTACGATGGTGTAAACAAACAGGCCCACGACAATCGACGGAGCGGAAAGCAGGATGTCGTTAATGAAGCGAATCACCTCTGCCAGCCAGGATTTACGCCCGTACTCGGCCAGGTAGATGCCGGCCATGATGCCCAGCGGCGTACCGAAAACGGTCGCCCACAGGATCAGCAGGCCGCTGCCCGCCAGGGCGTTCGCCAGACCACCACCCGCCGTATTTGGCGGCGGCGTCATCTCGGTGAACAGCGCCAGAGACATTCCATCAATACCACGCGTGATGGTGGACATCAGGATCCAGATCAGCCAGAACAGGCCGAATGCCATCGTTGCCATGGAAAGCGTCAGCGCAATGCGGTTTTTAAAACGACGCTTCGCCTGCATTTTGCGGCGGGATTCGGCAAGCTGAGCGGTGCTTTGCATTTCGAGAGTTGCCATCAGCGTGCCCCCTCATTTTTCGCGAGACGCAGGATCATCAGCTTGGAAATCGCCAGAACAATGAAGGTGATAACGAACAGAATCAGACCCAGTTCCATCAGCGCTGCGACGTGAAGCCCGGATTCCGCTTCGGCAAATTCGTTTGCCAGCGCGGAGGTAATACTGTTACCCGGCATATAGAGTGAAGCGCTGTCGAGCTGGTAGGTGTTACCGATGATAAAGGTGACCGCCATAGTTTCACCCAGCGCGCGACCTAAGCCCAGCATTACGCCGCCGATCACCCCATTTTTGGTGAACGGAAGGACAATGCGCCAGATAACTTCCCAGGTGGTACAGCCGATGCCGTAGGCCGACTCTTTCATCATCACCGGGGTTTGTTCGAAGACATCGCGCATTACCGCCGCAATGTACGGAATAATCATGATGGCGAGGATCACACCTGCCGCCAGAATACCGATACCGAATGCCGGGCCAGAGAACAGGGCACCCACAAACGGAACGGCGGAGAGAACATTACCTACCGGCTCCTGGAAGTACGTGGCAAACAGCGGCGCAAAGATAAACAGGCCCCACATGCCGTATACGATACTTGGGATGGCCGCCAGCAGTTCGATGGCAATACCCAGCGGGCGACGCAGCCAGCCCGGCGCTAGTTCCGTCAGGAACAGTGCAATACCGAAGCTTACCGGAACCGCAATCAGCAGGGCGATGAACGAGGTCACCAGCGTACCGTAAATCGGCACCAGCGCACCGTAGATATCGTTCGGCGCGTCCCACTCTTTGGTCCACAGGAAGGAGAAACCGAATTTCTGAATGCTCGGCCAGGAGGAGAAAATCAGAGACACGATAATGCCGCCCAGCAGCAATAGCACAATCAGCGCAGCCAGTTTGACCAGCGCGCCGAAAATCATGTCACCTTTTTTACCCGGAGGGTTAAATGCAGGCTTGGTTGCAGCCATAAATCACTCTTCTGTTAAACGCGTTTACGAAATCGGCGGGTAAGCGCAAGCGCCACCCGCCATTTTCGTCAGAATGCTAAATTAATACAATGCTTTACCGCTGCTGTCTTTCACGTTGGTTTTCCATGCAGCACGAATCTGCTCAACCACGCTGTCTGGCAGGCTGGCGTAATCCAGGTCGTTAGCCTGTTTGCCGCCGTTTTTGTATGCCCAGTCAAAGAACTTCAGCACTTCAGTACCTTGCTCTGGTTTCTTCTGATCTTTGTGAATCAGAATGAACGTTGTAGAAGTGATTGGCCACGCGTTGTCGCCTTTCTGGTTAGTCAGATCCTGTGCGAAGGATTTGCTCCAGTCAGCGCCTTTCGCTGCGTTAGCGAAGTTCTCTTCAGTTGGGCTAACCGGTTTGCCGTCAGCAGAAACCAGTTTGGTGTAAGCCAGGTTGTTCTGCTTAGCGTAAGCGTATTCTACGTAACCGATAGAGCCAGGCAGACGCTGTACGAAGGCAGCGATGCCGTCGTTACCTTTACCGCCCAGACCGGTTGGCCAGTTAACGGTAGAGCCGGAGCCGACTTTCGATTTCCACTCTTCGTTCACTTTTGCCAGGTAGCTGGTGAACACGAAGGAGGTACCAGAGCCGTCAGCGCGGCGAACCACGGCGATGTTCTGAGAAGGCAGCTTAACGCCCGGGTTCAGCTTAGTGATGGCTTCGTCATCCCATTTTTTGATTTTGCCCAGGTAGATGTCGCCCAGGGTTTTGCCGTCCAGCACCAGCTCGCCTGATTTCAGGCCAGGGATGTTAACGGCCAGCACAACGCCGCCGATCACGGTTGGGAACTGGAACAGGCCTTCCTGATTCAGTTTTTCATCAGACAGCGGAGCGTCGGATGCGCCGAAATCAACGGTATTCGCGGTAATTTGTTTTACGCCACCGGAGGAGCCGATACCCTGATAGTTCACCTTGTTACCGGTTTCTTTCTGGTAGGTATCCGCCCATTTGGCATACACCGGCGCAGGGAAGGTTGCACCAGCGCCAGTCAGGCTTGCTGCTGCAAAAGCAGAGAAAGCGCTCAGAGATAAGGTCGCGGCGACAACAGTTGCGACAGTGGTACGCATAACTTTCATAATGTCTCCTGCAAGGATTTCGTAAATCATTGTTTAAGTGGCTACGATGAGCAAAATAGGACAAACAGGTGACAGATAAATGTACGAAATATGACAGTTTTATGACAATCAACGTGTTTGAGTTAAGGTAATGATTTTAATACAAATAAAATCATATCCCTGTCATGATAATGTCACACTGAGATGCGTTAAGCCTGGTTCAAAGATGTGAATATGACAACGGCTGTCATAAACAGCCGTTGTTATTAATTTTGAATTTCGAAGGTCACGGTTGCCCAGGCTTCAAAGGCGCCGGGCTTCGGAATACTCCCCGTCGCGCTGGCCGGGGCAGCAGAGAAGGTGAGCGAGTTAACTTCGGCGCCCCCCTGGTTGGCTCCCATATCCATATCCATGCTCCCCCCATTGACGTTGACGACGCGGTCCCATTTATCATAAATAACGATCCCTACGTCATCATTGCCGTTCACTTTCATCATCGTGGCGTCAGCGTCAACGGGATCGGCATGGAAAGCGGATCGGACGATGTTCTCATCCAGCATGCCGGTACATTTCACCTGTATCATCTTGCGGATTTTGCGGCTACCGACCGCCTCGCCTTTGGTGGCTGAAAACGCGCTGGCGGGAATTTTTCCAAAATCAATTTCCAGCGACTGACCCGGCGCAATCTCGCAGTTTTGCGGTACCACGATGTCTCCGGCAATTTTTATTTCGGCGAGCTTCTCGGTACTTGCCAGAGAGGACGCTTCATCGATACCGCCATAGAGCGTGGCAATCGTCGTACCCGGAACGGTAATTTTTCCAATAAAGGGCTTGTCGATCAAAAACGATATTTTTACCTGAGAGCCGGTATCAAGCGTTGCCTCTGAGCCCTCTACACTGGAGGTATAACAGTAGATACCGGACGTCACCCGGTTGGGCTCCGCCTCAAAGGGAACGGCGAGATAGTCACGTCCCAGCACATGAACAGAGGACGCAATACTGAGGTGATCGTTCAACCTGTAGTAGGTATATCCGTTTTTAACGGTATTAACGCTTAAGGGCGAACGCGCGGTGAAGTAGACGCTACGAAACGTGGTGGTGAAATGGGTCAGGCAGTTACATCCCAGTTTATACTGGGAAGGCGATTGCAGGGTCGTCAGATCGCGCACCTCGGTTCCCGCCTGGTTTTTATCTGCCGGTATTTCTGCCCCGTTAAGATTCAGATTGAAAACATAGGTGCCGCCGATGGCGAAACACACCCCTCCTTCTGTCGTCGCAGCGTGGGAAAAAGGGGTAAAAAGCAGCATGGCAACTGCTATAAAAGTGATACGTCGTTTCATCTCATTTCCCTATTGGCACACGACCGCTGTTTGAACCAGTTCAACACCCGTTGGTTTGGGGAACTGATAATGGACCTTGCAAGGTTTTGTCTTTTCACTCCCCCACTTCAGCGTGAACGTTCCCTCTTCCGGCATGCCCGAAAGATACAGTTCGCCATTCTCGCCGGTAATGCCCGACACGCTGCCCGTCGCCAGTTCGGCAGACGCCACTGCGCCAAAGGGAACCGGTTTGCCGTTGGCCTGTGTGACCTCAAAGAGCACGCGATAGCCAACGTGGGTGATAAATTCCGCCCGCACCACCGCACCTCGCGTGGGGATGACGTTAAGCACGCTGTTCTCCAGCTCGACGTTCGCTTTTTCAAAATAGCCGCTCTCAATTTCCACACGGTTTTCATCGTAAGCGTTAAGCTGCGTTTGAACGGTGTAGCCTCGCCAGTCGGTTGCCGTACCGGTACCGTTTTCCATTGCCAGACCGGCTGCACCGGGTGCTTTAATCAGCGCCACGGTTTCACCCATCTCCTGCGAGAACGTCACTCCATCGCCATGCAGCAGGATCCCGCCGCGCGCGCCGTAGTTGAGCCGCTGGCTGTCCTGGTTGTAGTCATAGCTGCCGTTAACCGAACCATAGGTTCCGTCATATCCCACCCCCGCGCTGCTGCTGTACACACTGTCATCCGCATCCCAGGACTGCTGGAGGTTCCAGGAGAGATTACGGTTATCAAGCGCCGTACCGTTCAGGCCAAGCTGGTGCATTCCTTTTCCGCTGTTGTTCTGCGTGAGGCCGTAGCTCACATAGCTGTCCGGCAGCAATGCTGACAGCGGCACGGAGAACGACAGCATAAAAACCTGTTCGCTTTCTCGATCGTCGCTATCTGAATACTCTGGGCTCTGCGCCGTGGTGATGGAATCGCTGTAGTTCCAGGAGAGGTTCCAGGAAAGCGACCGCCAGACATTGCTGTAGCCAAGCTGAACCAGGCGTTCAACTTCGTCGGTTTTCCAGTACTGCTGGCGGCTCAGCGTGAGATAAATGTTCCCCATGCCATCGCCGAAATTCTGCGTCCAGGACCCTTCAAGCCGGCTGCGTCGGTTGCCCGTTACCCAGAAATCGCGCTGACTGTTCTGGCGTGACGCCCATTCATTGAGGGTGTAGTAGCCCTGTGTTGAGTAGCGATACCCCACCAGCCTCAGCGTGGTATCCGTTTCATCAAACCGTTTCGAATAGAGAAAACGCCAGGACTGGCCGGACTCCTCTGAGTCCTCGTCCGTAAACTGCGCACGTGCCTGGGTGATATCGACGGAAAACGCGCCAACTGCCCCCATATCTTTGCCGACCCCCACCGCTGCCGAGCGATACGCTTCTGCGGCCTGCACGCCACCGTATACCGTTATCCCGGCAGGAAAGCCGTGCAGAATCTGCGCCTGAAAAACGTTGGGCTGGAATTCGCTTTGATCGCGCAATTCACCCGCGCTGATATCGACGTCGGTCTGATCTTCACGCTTGAGGATGGCCAGCGAGGCGTAGGGCTGCGTGAAGTGTTGCTCACTGCCGTCTTCTTCTTTGATGGTCACGTCGAGGTCGCCGCCGGAGCTGGTGGTGTTTAAATCTTTTAGCGCAAACGGTCCCTGCGGCACGGCAGATTGGTAAATGATGTAGCCGTTCTGCCGAATAATCACCGTCGCATTGCTTTTCGCTACGCCCCGAACGACCGGCGCAAAGCCCGTCAGGCTGGAAGGAAGCATTTCATCATCGGTATACAGGCGCACGCCGCGCACCTGGGTACTGTCGAAGACATCGCTCGCGGTCCAGGTATCACCAAGCATGATCTGGCTGCGTAACGTCGCGAGGTTTCGCTGCACATAGGTGCTGATGGAATGGTAATCCGAATGACCGTCAATGATGTTTAGCGTGCTGTAATTGCGTAAACGCCACGCGCCAATGTTCGCCCCGTTTCGCAGGTTCAGATAGTAGAAATCGCTATTGTCGTCATCATCAGACTGCAACGTGCTGGAGCCGGAAAAGTCATAGTTCATCATCAACGCATTAATACCTTCATCCCAGCGGGCAGGATTGATGGTGCCGCGAGCGGTGGTATCAATGTAAATCTGCGGCAGCGTGACGTTGAGCAGCAGCTTATCGGTATCGAACGTCCATGTGGCGCCAGGGATCAGCGGGGTAGGGTCCACACAGGCGTTTTCGTCCAGGCGATCCAGCGAACCGATCGCCGCCACCTTAGCCCCGAGCTCCGCAAGCACCGTCCTGACGTGCTTAAAACAGGGATGCAGCCTATCGCCAGCCTTATCTTCAATAAAGGTGACCTCCCGGCTATCGATAAACTCATCGTTAACATGAATATCAACCTTATAAGAGCCCGCAGGTAACGTATTGGCGCGGTTAAACTGGTGGATATCAACATCCACCGGATGGTCAATTTCAAGAAGCGCAGGGTTAAAGATATCTTTTGCCAGCGTCACGCCTGAAAAGCCGAGAGATACCCCCGAGGCCAGCGCAATGAAAAAACGGAAACACCCCATATCAAACATCCCTATGTTTACAGCGTGACGTGAATTTCCTGACTGATTGCCCCAAAATCGTTAACGAAACGCCAGACCAGCGCGTGGCCGTTAATCCCTTCCGGAAGCGGCAAACGCACGGTGTCAAAAGGGGGAATGATGTTTAAGGGAACGTCTTTTTTATCGACGGTGACATTCATAACGTTAATATGTAGCGGGCTCGGATTTTCAATCACGAGCTGCCGGTTTTGAACACGCCATTTAACCTTCGCCGCAGCCCGTTCAGGCGTGATATTCAGGGTCGCCGGACGCCAAAAAAGTTTTATCCGCGTCTTAATCGCAATTTCGAGCGAATTGGGGTTTGAACTGGACGGCGGAATATTTTTGATGTTGAGCCAGAACAGCGATTCCCGATCGTGAGGCAGTTCGCCCTTCACTTTCATGATGCGCAATACTTTCTCCTGCCCGGCCTCCAGCCTTGAAACCGGCGGAATAACGGTAAAAGGAGGTTTATTCGACGCTGTATCGCCTTTAAAAGGATCGACCCACGTCTGTATGAGATAAGGCGTGGTCGCTTCGTTATTTTTTATGCTAATTGTCGCATCGGATTTATCGCTACTATAAACAACGCGGGTTCCGCCAATAATGACGCCAGCCGTCGACAAGGGTGTTAAAAATGAAAAAGAGAGCATGATGAACAGAGTCAACAAACGCCGTAAATACATCAGTTATCCTCACATCCTGTGGAGGAGCCTGCAAAAAGGATAAAACAGGCTCCTGGCGAACAGCTGAAGATTATTTCAGGTATTCAATGGTGAACTGGGAATCCGCGTTCGCTGTACCCGGCGTAACCGTAGCCAGCGTCTGCACAAACTTCGCTTTAAAGCCCATGTCCGCTTTGCCGTCGGTGATAGCAACATAATTTGAATTGTTATACAGCGGGATTGCCGTATCATCGTTCAGGTTGAAGAGCTTGATTGCAACGCCGGTAGCCGTAACGGCTTCACCTTCGCCGGTGTAAATACCGTCAGTATCCGCTTCACCGTTAACAGGCGTGCCAATAGACAAATATCCTTTGCCGATGGTGTCTTTATCTTCTGTTCCGTCAAAACGAACTGCTGCCTGAGTATAGGTTGCAGGGCATTTCTCCAGTTTAATATGGAAATCTTTTACTGACGCCGTTGAGTCAATGCCGGAGAACGTCGTTTTGGCAACGCGGCCGATATTCACCGTCTGATCGGCGGTATCAGGCGTCACTTCACACGTTGAATCAATAACCTCTCCGCGGAAATGAACCGTACCATCCGCAGCAAATGATTGTCCTGCCATTAAGGCCGATGCGAGTGCAATCGCCACCGTAATTCCATTATTTTTCATGATAACTCCATTAATTAAATCAATATTGCGTTTATCATAAAGACAACGCCATCCCAAATGCGATGAAATAATATTCTTCGGGAAGAATGATCTTCAAGGGGGGAGTTTAAATTAATGGAATAATGACGAACCAGAGCTGGAATAATAATAGAGAAAAACAAATATAATATTATTTTTGCTTTATCATTAAA
>NZ_JADBQK010000026.1:11224-41167 GCF_014895885.1 Enterobacter cloacae complex sp. P17RS | reverse complement strand
TGTCCCCGGACTGTACACCCACAGGGAGAGGGCGCAAACACCAAAAACGGCAACGAGGTTGCCGTTTTGCTTTTACCCTTAGGGCAGTTTACTCTCCAGCGGATTCTTGCTCAGGTAATCCGCACATTCCACCGTTGGGCGGTCAACCTTCTGCAGCTCCATCCCGTCATATTCAAGCGTAGCGCCGTCGCGATCCAGCGGATAGATATCCAGCTTGCGTGTGACGTTGTAATAGCTGTCTGAACGCAGCATGATCTTACCCGGTACGGCAATCACGCGCTGCCACTGGCGGCAGTCCAGCGTATCGCCCTCTTCCGTCACCACCAGTGTGGCAATCGCTTCAGGGCTGACCAGACTGCTCTGCGGCCCTTTCGACTGCCAGTATCCCGCCAGGTTCGCCGGGACGGGATGCTTGATCACGTCATTATAGTTATCGACCTGAACGCACCCGGTCAGTGCCAGCAGCGCGCCAGCAATTGCTATTTTTTTCATCATCTTTCCTGCATTCGAAGAAAAAAATATTGTGGCATTAAAGCGCTGAGGCTGCCAGCGAAGATCGAGGGGGGCTTAAACCTGCATCCCCATCACTTCCTGATACGCCGACACCAGCTTGTTACGCACCTGGATCCCCATCTGCAGGGAAACCGAGGCTTTTTGCAAATCGGTCATCACATCATTGAGCGCCACGCCCGGCTCGCCGAGGGTGAACTTCTCCGCCTGCGTACGCGCAGCGGTCTGGGTATCGCTGATACGGTCAAGAGCGGCATGCAGTTGCCCCGCAAAGCTGATGGTCGGCTGCTGTTCTGCCACATTCTGATTACGGGCCGTCATCGCCGTTGCCTGCAACTGACTGATGACCCCTTCAATGCCCTGTATAGCCATGACTCTCCCCTGGATGGTTTTTTACGCGGTCAAGACTAACAGCTTGTCAATAAGATAATGGCGGTAAATAGCGTGAAAAAACCAGGTTATTTGACGCATAGAAAATCCGGAATCGTCAAATAATGGCAGGGCCATCAATATGGAACTTTTGTCGTGTTTGCCGACCCGGGAGTCAGTTTTGTTTCTCTACACGAATAACGTAAACCACCAGGATTTAAGAGGTGCGCAATGAGTGCAACAGCATCGACAGCGCCACAAAATAAATCACTCGAGTGGATGAACCGCCTTCGCGCGAATCCTAAAATCCCGTTGATCGTGGCAGGCGCTGCCGCAATTGCGATCCTTGTAGCGATGGTTTTATGGGCGAAAAGCCCTGATTACCGCACGCTCTACAGCAACCTTTCCGATCAGGATGGCGGCGCCATCGTCACCCAGCTTACCCAGATGAACATCCCGTATCGCTTTGCCGATAATGGCGGTGCGCTTGAGGTACCGGCGGATAAAGTACACGAGCTTCGTCTGCGCCTGGCACAGCAGGGCCTGCCAAAGGGCGGTGCGGTCGGCTTTGAGCTGCTGGACCAGGAAAAATTCGGTATCAGCCAGTTCAGCGAGCAGGTGAACTACCAGCGTGCGCTGGAAGGCGAGCTGGCCCGCACCATTGAAACGTTAGGCCCGGTGAAGAGTGCCCGCGTGCACCTGGCAATGCCTAAACCCTCTTTATTTGTTCGTGAACAGAAATCCCCTTCAGCTTCCGTTACCGTGAACCTCGAGCCCGGCCGCGCGCTGGACGAAGGGCAAATCAGCGCGGTAACGCATCTCGTCTCCAGCGCCGTCGCCGGCCTGCCGCCGGGTAACGTGACGCTGGTGGATCAAAGCGGACACCTGCTGACGCAATCCAATACCGCCGGGCGTGACCTGAACGACGCGCAGCTGAAATACGCCGCCGACGTTGAAAGCCGTCTCCAGCGCCGCATCGAAGCGATCCTCGGCCCGGTGGTGGGCAACAGCAACGTGCACGCCCAGGTGACCGCGCAGATTGACTTCTCTAATAAAGAACAAACCGAAGAGCAATACAGCCCGAACGGCGATGCGGCTCAGGCGGTAATGCGTTCACGCCAGATCAACTCCAGCGAACAGATCGGCGGGGCCTACCCTGGCGGCGTGCCGGGCGCGCTCTCTAACCAGCCAGCACCAGCAAACGCGGCGCCGATTTCCACGCCGCCGGCCAACCAGCAGAACGGTCAGCAAAATAATCAGCAGACCACCTCAACGACCAATAACGCTGGTCCGCGCTCGAGCAGCCGTAACGAAACCACGAACTATGAAGTGGACCGGACGATCCGCCACACTAAGCTGAACGTGGGCGATATTCAGCGTCTTTCCGTTGCGGTGGTGGTGAACTACAAAACCCTGCCGGACGGCAAACCGTTGCCGTTAACCGCCGAGCAGATGAAGCAGATTGAGAACCTGACCCGCGAAGCGATGGGCTACTCCGAGAAGCGCGGCGATACCCTCAACGTGGTGAACTCTCCGTTTAACTCGGTTGAAGAGACCGGCGGTGAACTGCCGTTCTGGCAACAGCAGGCGTTTATCGACCAGCTGATGTCCGCAGGCCGCTGGCTGCTGGTGCTGATTGTCGCGTGGCTGCTGTGGCGTAAGGGCGTTCGTCCTCAGCTCCAGCGCCGTGCGGAAGCCGAAAAAGCGGCTCGCGAGCAGATGAATACGCGTCAGGAAACGGAAGAAGCGGTTGAAGTTCGCCTCAGCAAAGATGAACAGATGCAGCAGCGTCGTGCTAACCAGCGCATGGGCGCTGAGGTGATGAGCCAGCGCATTCGCGAAATGTCAGATAACGATCCGCGCGTCGTGGCGCTGGTCATCCGCCAGTGGATGGGTAACGAACATGAGTAATACGCTTACGGGCACCGATAAAAGCGTCATCCTGCTGATGACCATTGGCGAAGATCGCGCGGCAGAGGTGTTTAAACACCTCTCCCAGCGAGAAGTGCAAATTCTCAGTGCGGCGATGGCCAACGTGCGTCAAATCTCCAACAAACAGCTGACCGAAGTGCTGTCAGAGTTTGAACAGGAAGCCGAACAGTTTGCCGCGCTGAACGTCAATGCCAACGACTACCTGCGCTCCGTGCTGGTCAAGGCGCTGGGCGAAGAGCGTGCCGCCAGCCTGCTGGAAGACATTCTGGAAACCCGCGATACCGCCAGCGGTATCGAAACGCTCAACTTTATGGAGCCGCAGAGTGCCGCCGACCTGATTCGCGACGAGCACCCGCAGATTATCGCCACCATCCTGGTTCACCTCAAACGTGGTCAGGCGGCCGATATTCTGGCCCTGTTCGAAGAGCGCCTGCGTCACGACGTGATGCTGCGTATCGCGACCTTCGGCGGCGTTCAGCCGGCCGCGCTGGCGGAGCTGACCGAAGTGCTGAACAACCTGCTCGACGGCCAGAACCTCAAGCGCAGCAAAATGGGCGGCGTGAGAACGGCGGCGGAAATTATCAACCTGATGAAAACGCAGCAGGAAGAAGCCGTCATTTCGGCGGTTCGCGAATTCGACGGCGAGCTGGCGCAGAAAATCATCGACGAGATGTTCCTGTTCGAAAACCTCGTCGAAGTGGACGACCGCAGCATCCAGCGCCTGCTCCAGGAAGTGGATTCCGAGTCGCTGCTTATCGCCCTCAAAGGCGCCGAACAGCCGCTGCGCGAGAAGTTCCTGCGCAACATGTCCCAGCGTGCGGCCGATATCCTGCGCGACGACCTTGCCAACCGTGGCCCGGTGCGTCTGTCTCAGGTGGAAAACGAACAGAAAGCCATCCTGCTTATCGTTCGTCGTCTGGCGGAAACCGGCGAGATGGTGATTGGCAGCGGAGACGACACCTATGTCTAATGAGCTGTCGTGGAAGCGTTGGACGCCGGACGATCTGGCCCCTCCCCTTGCCGAATTCACGCCCGCGGTGGTCTCGCCCGCAGAGCCCGACGCGGACGTTGAACAGCCCGAGCTGAGCGAAGAGGAGCAGCAAGCGCAGATGCTAGCCCAGCTGCAAATGCAGGCGCACGAGCAGGGCTATAACGCCGGTCTGAACGAAGGCCGCCAGAAGGGGCACGAACTGGGGTATCAGGAAGGCCTGGCGAAAGGGTTAGAGCACGGCATCGATCAGGCGCGCCAGCAGCAGGCGCCGATCCATGCCCGAATGCAGCAGCTGGTCAGCGAGTTTCAGCACACGCTGGACGCGCTGGACAGCGTGATTGCCTCGCGTCTGATGCAGATGGCGCTGGAGGCGGCGCGTCAGGTTATCGGCCAGACGCCCGTGGTGGATAACACCGCGCTGATCAAACAAATTCAGGGTCTGCTTCAGCAGGAACCGCTGTTCAGCGGCAAACCGCAGCTGCGCGTCCACCCGGACGATCTGCAGCGCGTTGAAGAGAGCCTTGGCGCAACGCTTAGCCTGCACGGCTGGCGTCTGCGCGGCGACCCGTCGTTACATCATGGCGGCTGCAAAGTCTCTGCCGATGAAGGCGACCTGGATGCCAGCGTCGCTACCCGCTGGCAGGAACTGTGCCGCCTGGCGGCACCGGGAGTCGTCTGATGACCGCACGCCTCACCCGCTGGCTCACCACGCTCGACAACTTTGAGACGAAGATGGCGCAACTGCCATCTGTTCGTCGTTATGGGCGACTGACGCGCGCCACCGGTCTGGTACTGGAGGCCACCGGCCTGCAGCTTCCCCTGGGTGCGACCTGCGTCATTGAGCGTCAGGATGGGCAGGAAACGCGTGAAGTGGAAAGCGAAGTGGTCGGGTTTAACGGCCAGCGCCTGTTCCTGATGCCGCTTGAAGAGGTGGAAGGCATTCTGCCCGGCGCGCGCGTATACGCGAAAAACATCAGCGGCGACGGGCTGCAAAGCGGGAAACAGCTGCCGCTTGGCCCTGCCCTGCTCGGCCGCGTGCTGGACGGCAGCGGGAAGCCGCTGGATGGCCTGCCCGCGCCGGACACCACCGAAACTGGCGCGCTGATTACCCAGCCGTTCAACCCCCTGCAGCGTACCCCTATTGAGCACGTGCTGGATACCGGCGTGCGTCCGATTAACGCCCTGCTCACCGTAGGGCGCGGACAGCGCATGGGCCTGTTCGCCGGTTCCGGCGTCGGGAAATCCGTCCTGCTCGGCATGATGGCGCGCTATACCCAGGCCGACGTGATTGTCGTGGGGCTGATCGGCGAGCGTGGTCGCGAAGTAAAAGACTTTATTGAAAACATTCTGGGTGCGGAAGGCCGCGCCCGCTCGGTGGTGATCGCCGCGCCAGCGGACGTGTCGCCGCTGCTGCGTATGCAGGGTGCCGCCTACGCCACCCGTATCGCCGAAGATTTTCGTGACCGCGGCAAGCACGTGCTGCTGATCATGGACTCCCTCACCCGCTACGCGATGGCGCAGCGTGAAATTGCGCTGGCCATCGGCGAGCCGCCGGCCACCAAAGGCTATCCGCCTTCGGTCTTCGCCAAACTTCCGGCGCTGGTAGAGCGTGCGGGGAACGGCATCAGCGGCGGCGGCTCCATCACCGCGTTCTATACGGTGCTGACCGAGGGCGACGACCAGCAAGACCCGATTGCCGACTCCGCGCGCGCGATCCTGGACGGCCATATCGTGCTGTCGCGCCGCCTGGCCGAAGCCGGGCACTACCCGGCGATTGATATTGAAGCGTCCATCAGCCGTGCGATGACGGCATTGATTACCGAGAAGCACTACGCCCGCGTGCGTAACTTCAAACAACTGCTTTCCAGCTTCCAGCGCAACCGCGATCTGGTCAGCGTGGGGGCGTATGCCAAAGGCAGCGACCCGATGCTCGACAAGGCGATTAGCCTGTGGCCGCAGCTGGAGGCGTTTTTACAACAGGGCATTTTTGAGCGTGCCGACTGGGAAGATTCAATCCAGGCGCTGGAGCTGATTTTCCCGCAGGTGTAACACAGGTGGAGGGCGAAGGTCATGGCGCAAAACAGCGCGTTATCAACGCTGAAAGATCTGGCTGAAAAAGAAGTTGATGATGCCGCATTGCAGCTTGGCGCAATGCGACGCGGGTGCCAGCAGGCTGAAGAACAGTTGAAGATGTTAATCGACTATCAGCATGAATATCGCACCAACCTCAATACCGATATGACGCAGGGCATTGGCAGCCAGCGCTGGATTAACTATCAGCAGTTTATCCAGACGCTCGAGAAGGCGATAGAGCAGCACCGCCAGCAGCTAAACCAGTGGACCCAAAAAGTCGATACCGCGCTGAATTTCTGGCGCGAGAAAAAACAGCGGCTGCAGGCCTGGCAGACCTTACAGGACCGGCAGATTGCAGCCTCGACCCTGGCGGAAAACCGCCTGGATCAGAAGAAAATGGATGAGTTTGCCCAGCGCGCATCAATGAGGAAACCGGAATGATCACACTGCAACAACTGCTGATGAGCGACAGCGATCCGTCAGGCGGGATGCAAACAGGGAAAGGCACCGAGGGTGCACAGGACTTTCTCTCCCTGCTGGCGGGCGCCCTGACGGATGCAACGGGCAAGGGCAACGATGCGCCGCTCACCCTGGCGGATCTGAAAGCCGCCGGCAGCAAGCTGTCGAAGGTCGCGCAGGAGGCCAAAGGCGATACCGCTCTGCAGGCCAAAATTGCCGACCTGCTCTCGCGTCAGCCTGCGTTGAATGGCGTTGAAACGTCGGAGTCCGCGCCGCTTGAAACGTTGGTCTCCGGGCTGGTACCGCTGTCAAAGGGCGACGCGCTTAAGACGCTCACTGCGGCCAACGGTAAAGATGACGCTAAAACCGAGCTGAGCGAAGAAGAGCTGGCGGGGCTAAGCGCGCTGATGGCGATGCTGCCGCACCAGCAGACGACCGCTTCTCGTGCGGCAGGCAGCGACGGCGTTGACGCCACCGCGGCGCTGAGTTCAGCAACGCTTTCGCAAAACGGTGCAGGACAGCCGCCGTCCCTGAACGCGCCTGCGGGAAGCCATGTTAAAGCGCAGCTTTCTGCGTCCTATCAGAGCCAGGCGAAGAACAACGGTCCGGATCTCGCCGCCAACGCGCCAGCCACACCGGTCGTGGCCGCAGCCGCTGAGAAGCAGGACTTCGCCAGCGCCTCTTCGTCATCTTCGCCGACCGCTACCCTGGCGCCGATTATCTCCAGCCATGCGGCCAGCCAGCCTGCCGCTACCGTTGCCACCGCACCGGTGCTAAGCCAGCCTCTGGGCACACATGAATGGCAGCAGTCCCTGAGCCAGCACATCACCCTGTTCACTAAGCAGGGCCAGCAGACGGCGGAGCTGCGCCTGCACCCGGAAGATCTGGGCCAGGTGCAAATCTCGCTGAAGCTGGACGATAACCAGGCACAGCTGCAGATGGTCTCTGCGCACAGCCACGTGCGCGCCGCGCTGGAAGCCGCGCTGCCGGTCCTGCGGACCTCGCTGGCGGAAAACGGCATTCAGCTTTCTCAAAGCAGCGTCAGCAGCGAGAGCTTTGCCGGGCAACAACAGTCTTCATCCCAGCAGCACCATGCTTCACGCCCGGGCCAGCACGGCGGTTTTAATGAAGAGAGCGATGAGCTCCTGCCGACCCCTGCCGCCCTGCAATCCGCGGCGCGCGGTAACGGTGCCGTAGACATCTTCGCCTAAACGCCAGAGGTAGCGTGATTATCCCCGTCTTTTCCACGCTTTGACGACGGCAGGACACGGGATAATCACCTTATTAAGCTGTACCGAAACAGGAAGCTCGTATCAGATGACAGACTCCGCTATCACCAAAAAAAGCAAGCGTTCCATCTGGATCCCGCTGCTGGTGTTGATCACGCTCGCCGCCTGCGCTACCGCGGGCTATAGTTACTGGCGTATGCAGCAGGAACCTTCAACCGCTGCGGCCAAAGCCGAACCTGCCCCACCGCCGGCGCCGGTCTTTTTCCCTCTGGACACCTTCACCGTTAACCTCGGTGACGCGGATCGCGTGCTGTATGTCGGTATTACGCTGCGCCTGAAGGACGAAGCAACCCGCGCGCGCCTGAACGATTATCTGCCGGAAGTGCGTAGCCGCCTTCTCCTGCTGTTTTCTCGTCAGGACGCCTCCGCGCTGGCTACCGACGTGGGTAAGCAAAAGCTGGTCGACGCCATCAAGCAGACGCTGGCCACCCCGCTGGTAAACGGTCAACCTAAGCAGGAAGTCACTGACGTTCTGTACACAGCCTTTATTCTGCGGTAACGACATGGGCGACAGTATTCTTTCTCAGGCAGAAATCGACGCGCTGCTTAACGGCGACAGCGATAAGAGTGACGACCCGCAACCGGGTCTCACCGGCGACGATAATATTCGTCCTTACGATCCCAATACCCAGCGTCGCGTGGTACGTGAACGTCTGCAGGCGCTGGAGATCATTAACGAACGTTTTGCACGTCAGTTCCGTATGGGGCTGTTTAACCTGCTGCGTCGTAGCCCGGATATCACGGTCGGTGCGATCCGCATCCAGCCGTATCATGAGTTTGCCCGCAACCTGCCGGTGCCAACCAACCTTAACCTGATTCATCTGAAGCCGCTGCGCGGCACCGGTCTGGTGGTGTTTTCCCCAAGCCTGGTGTTCATCGCGGTGGATAACCTGTTCGGCGGCGACGGGCGTTTTCCGACCAAAGTGGAAGGTCGTGAATTCACCCACACCGAGCAGCGCGTCATTAACCGCATGCTGAAGCTGGCGCTGGAATCCTACAGCGACGCGTGGAAAGCGATTAACCCGCTGGAAGTGGAGTACGTCCGTTCTGAGATGCAGGTGAAATTTACCAATATCACCACCTCCCCGAACGATATCGTCGTCAATACGCCGTTCCACGTGGAGATCGGTAACCTGACCGGTGAGTTCAATATCTGCCTGCCGTTCAGCATGATTGAACCGCTGCGCGAGCTGCTGGTTAACCCGCCGCTGGAGAACTCACGCAACGAAGATCAGAACTGGCGTGAAAACCTGGTGCGCCAGGTGCAGCACTCGCAGCTGGAGCTGGTGGCGAACTTTGCCGACATTTCGATGCGGTTATCCCAGATCCTGAAATTACAACCCGGCGACGTTTTGCCGATAGACAAACCCGACCGCATTATTGCCCACGTAGATGGTGTCCCCGTACTTACAAGCCAGTACGGCACGATTAACGGTCAGTATGCGTTACGCGTTGAGCACTTGATCAACCCGATTTTGAATTCGCTGAATGAGGAACAGCCCAAATGAGTGACATGAACAATCCGTCCGATGAAAACAGCGGAGCACTGGACGATCTGTGGGCTGACGCGTTAAACGAGCAAAAAACGACTCCGACAAAAAGCGCGGCGGACGCGGTATTCCAGCAGTTAGGCGGCGGCGACGTCAGCGGCACGCTGCAGGACATCGACCTGATTATGGACATCCCGGTTAAGCTGACCGTTGAACTGGGACGCACCCGGATGACCATTAAAGAGCTTCTGCGCCTCACGCAGGGTTCCGTTGTGGCCCTTGACGGCCTGGCCGGCGAGCCGCTGGATATTCTGATCAACGGTTATCTGATTGCCCAGGGTGAAGTGGTGGTAGTTGCCGATAAATACGGCGTGCGCATCACCGACATCATCACCCCGTCTGAACGCATGCGTCGTCTGAGCCGTTAAGCATGAAAACCCAGGCAACAATATCACAGCCTTCCGCCGTTCCCAGCTCCCCGCTGCTCCAGGTGAGCGGGGCGCTGTTCGGTATTATTGCCTTTATTCTTATCGCCGCCTGGCTGGCAAAGCGTTTTGGCCTGGCGGGTAAAACTGCCGGCACCCGCGGCCTGAAGGTCAGCGCCAGCACGACGCTTGGGCCGCGCGAACGCGTGGTCATCGTCGATGTGGAAGATGCGCGTCTGGTTCTGGGCGTAACCGGCTCAAACATCAACGTATTACATAAACTGCCGCCCGCCCCGGTCACGGTGGACGAGCGCGCACAAGCCCCTGCGGATTTTCAGTCCGTCATGAAGAGTTTGCTTAAGCGTTCCGGGAGATCCTGATGCGCCGTTTGTTATCCCTGACGCTTGCGGGCGTTGGCCTGTTTGCTCCCGCGGTTTATGCACAGCTGCCCGGTCTGGTCTCCACGCCGATTGCGGGTGGCGGCCAGAGCTGGTCGCTCCCGGTTCAGACGCTGGTGTTCATCACCTCGCTGACCTTTATTCCGGCCATTCTGCTGATGATGACCAGCTTTACCCGCATCATCATCGTTTTTGGTCTGCTGCGAAACGCGCTGGGCACCCCTTCGGCGCCGCCAAACCAGGTGCTTCTGGGGCTGGCGCTGTTTTTGACCTTTTTCATCATGTCGCCGGTGATCGATAAGATTTATACCGACGCCTACCAGCCGTTCAGCGAAGACAAAATTTCGATGCAGGAGGCGCTGGAAAAAGGCGCGCAGCCGCTGCGGGAATTTATGCTGCGCCAGACGCGCGAGGCGGACCTGGCCCTCTTCGCCCGTCTGTCCAACACCGGCGAGCTGCAGGGCCCGGAAGCGGTACCGATGCGCATTCTGCTGCCGGCCTATGTCACCAGCGAGCTGAAAACCGCGTTCCAGATTGGCTTTACCATTTTTATCCCGTTCCTGATTATCGACCTGGTGATCGCCAGCGTCCTGATGGCGCTCGGGATGATGATGGTGCCGCCCGCCACCATTGCCCTGCCCTTTAAGATCATGCTTTTTGTGCTGGTCGACGGCTGGCAGCTGCTGGTTAGCTCGCTGGCGCAAAGTTTTTACAGTTAAGGAACGGCAATGACACCCGAATCGGTCATGATGATGGGCACGGAAGCGATGAAAATCGCCATTGCCGTTGCCGCGCCGCTGCTGCTTGTCGCGCTGGTTACCGGCCTGATTATCAGTATTCTTCAGGCCGCCACGCAGATTAACGAAATGACGCTGTCGTTCATCCCGAAAATCATCGCCGTGTTCGTGGCGATTATCGTGGCCGGGCCGTGGATGCTGAACCTGCTGCTGGACTATATGCGCAACCTGTTTACCAATCTGCCGTACATCATCGGCTGACCTGACGATGCTGCACTTCACCAGCGACCAGTGGGTTCAGTGGCTCGGCGTCTATTTCTGGCCGATGCTGCGCATTCTGGCGCTGATCTCCACCGCCCCCATTCTCAGCGAGAAATCGATACCCAAGCGCGTTAAGGTGGGGCTGGGCATTATCATCACCATTATCGTCGCCCCTTCCCTGCCACCGGTGGATATTCCCATCTTCTCGGCTAACGCAATATGGGTCGCTTTACAGCAGGTGATGATTGGCGTCGCCGTGGGCTTTACCATGCAGCTCGCCTTCGCCGCCGTGCGCACGGCAGGTGAGTTGATTGGCCTGCAGATGGGGCTATCGTTCGCCACGTTTGTCGATCCCGGCAGCCATCTCAACATGCCGGTGCTGGCGCGCATCATCGATCTGCTCGCCATGCTGCTGTTTCTGTCGCTCAACGGTCATCTGTGGCTCATCTCCATGCTGGTGGATACTTTCCATACGCTGCCGATCGGTGATAACCCGGTCAACAGCAATGCCTTCCTCGCGCTGACCCGCGCGGCGGGGCTGATCTTCCTCAACGGTCTGATGCTGGCTCTGCCGATCATCACCCTGCTGCTCACCGTCAACCTGGCATTAGGCTTGCTGAACAGAATGGCACCGCAGCTCTCGGTGTTTGTGATTGGTTTTCCGCTAACGTTGACGGTCGGAATTTTATTAATGTCATTACTGATGCCACTTATCGCCCCCTTCTGTGAACATTTATTCGGCGAGATATTCAATCTGTTAGCGGATATTGTCAGCGAATTGCCACGTAAATAATAGTCCTCACGATTGCTATTGTCTTTCTGAGGATATTCCTAAAATAAAACGCGAAAAACATCTTCCAGGATATATCTGACGCGGTTTAAATGTTTCTAACCACCTCACAATACTTAATATTTACTTTACTTTAAGAAGATTCCTGGCAAATTATACGTAACTTTACGGGATAGTGAGTCCGCCTGAAAGTCTTTGTCATGCTCACAGGTTTATTATTTTTTTCCATCCCGTATGGCTGTTTTGAGCTCTCAGGCAGATGGTGAATTATCGTTACGCATTGAGTGAGGGTATGCCATGTCAACGATCATTATGGATTTATGCAGCTACACCCGGCTAGGGTTAACCGGGTACCTGGCAAGCAGAGGGGTAAGAAAGAGAGACATCAACGATGCACACACCGTTGAAGAACTCGCAGCCGCTTGTGACGAACTCAAACCAGGCGTGGTGTTTATTAATGAGGACTGTTTCATTCACGATCCAGCCAACAGTCAGCACATTAAGCAAATCATTAATCAGCATCCAAAAACCCTGTTTATTGTTTTTATGGCGATAGCGAATATCCATTTCGATGAGTATTTGTTGGTCCGTAAAAATTTATTGATCAGTTCTAAGTCGATTAAACCCGAGTCGCTGGATGACATTCTGGGTGATTATTTGAATAAAGAAGTTAAAAATGTAGGAGCGGTTAACTTACCCACCCTTTCATTAAGCAGGACTGAATCAAGTATGCTGCGAATGTGGATGGCTGGACAAGGAACTATTCAGATCTCTGACCAGATGAATATTAAAGCGAAAACCGTTTCGTCACACAAAGGAAATATTAAAAGGAAAATTAAAACGCATAATAAGCAAGTGATCTATCACGTGGTACGTCTGACCGATAATGTGACGAACGGGATTTTCGTCAACATGCGTTAGTGGCTTAAACCCCTTTGCACCCTACCTTTGATCTCTGGCCTGGCCAGAGATTTTTGCTTTTGCGGACGTGGTCGGGCACGCGCAATGCCACCCGACGCTGTACTATTCCGCTTTCTCAACAAAAATGCCGTCCGGATGCCCCAGTTCGTTAAAAAACCAGATGCCGAGCGGGTAGTCTTCCAGTGAGACCAGGTACATTGTGCCTTCACTAAACTCTTCAATTGCCAGCACCACCCCCGGGCGGCGCGGCCCACCGTCCGTTTTAACGGTTACCCGATCGTTGACCTTCATACATTCCTCCTCTGGTTTTGAGCCAGTGTAGAACAAAACGCAAAAACACACATCGCCGCACGGCGTGAATGGCGTTTTTATACACAGTCTATACTTACCGTGGACACGGTTTAATGAGGAGCCCCGTAATGAAGACCGATAAAGAGTACAGCGACACCATCAAACGCGAGGTCGAGGTGGATGTCGATGCCCTGCTGGCCGCCATCAATGAGATCAGTGAGTCAGAAGTCCGCCGCACGAACGATGGTTCGGACCACGTCATTGTTAACGGGAGGGATTATCACACCTACCGCGAGCTGGCGGAGGCCTTCGAGCTGGATATTCATGACTTTAGCGTGTCTGAAGCAAATCGTTAGCACGAAAAAAATCCCGGTCATGGGGATGGCCGGGATCAAAACTTGCTTATGCAAGAAGCACTTGAAAATTCGTTACACCAGGAAATCTGATGTACAAACAACACTATCCCCAACGATTTTGCATGACAAGCATATATTCTTACGGCGAATATAATATTTTTAACATAATCGTTTTGGTTATGAGCAACAACATACGCCGAATGCGGGTTTGGCTGGATCGGTTCTTCTCAATCCGGTTTAAGCCCAGATATTTTTTAGGAATATTCTTAGATTAAGGCTCACTCGTTTTCGGGAGTTACTATGCTTTCACTCCGGGGTCCCCTGCTGATTTTTTCCGATCTGGATGGATCGCTGCTGGATATTCATACCTATGAGTGGCAGCCCGCGATGCCGTGGCTGGATAAACTGCAGGATAACCAGGTACCGGTGATTCTTTGCAGTAGCAAGAGCGCGGCAGAGATGCTGGATATTCAGCAGGATCTGGGTCTGGAAGGGTTACCGTTTATCGCTGAGAACGGCGCGGTGATTCAGCCTGACGTGCGCTGGGAAATGGGTCAGCGCCACATCAACGGCATGACGCACCGGGAGATTCGTCCGCTTATTGAGCAAATCCGCCAGCAGGCGGGCTTCAAATTCACCACCTTTGACGACGTGGACGAACGCGTCATTAGCGAATGGACGGGGGTGACCCGCTACCGTGCGGCGCTTGCCCGCAAGCATGACGCCTCCGTCACGCTCATCTGGCGTGATTCCGACGAAGCCATGGCCCGGTTTGAAGCGGCGCTGGCGCAACGCGGGCTGAAATGCCTGCAGGGTGCCCGTTTCTGGCATATTCTCGATGCCGGCTGCGGTAAGGACGTTGCGGCTAACTGGCTAATCGCGCAGTACCGTGAACGGGAAAATATTGAACCCACGACCCTGGGGCTCGGCGATGGGCCGAACGACGCGCCGCTGCTGGACAGCGTGGACTTCGCGGTGGTGATTAAGGGGATAAACCGGCAGGGTATTACGTTACGGGACGATAACCCCCGCCGGGTTTATCACACCCGGCAGGCGGGACCGCTCGGCTGGCAGGAGGGGCTGGATCACTTTTTGTCATGATCGTGCCAGACAACCCGGTTACGTCCGTCCTGTTTAGCTTTATATAACCGGGCATCCGCGACGGACTGCAGCTGTTCGAAATCGTAATTTTCGTTTTCCCGGGCGCTGCTGACGCCGAGTGACGCGCTGATGCGCAGGGTCGTACTCTTCTTCACCAGAATCTCCTTGCTGTTGATTCGGCAGCGAATACGCTCCGCGACGCCTCTCGCCTCCTCAAGACCGAGCCCCGGCAGGACGATACAAAACTCTTCCCCGCCCACGCGTCCTGCCACGTCGTTTTTACGCAATGCGCTGGAAATCAGCCCTGCCGAGTGGGAAAGCACCTTATCACCGGCCTGGTGACCGAACCGATCGTTGACGCTTTTAAAATGGTCGAGGTCTAACTGAATGACCGAGAACGGCAACGACTGTTGATGACACTTCTTCGCCAGCAGTTTCGCGCGTTCGAACAGCGCGCCGCGATTATTCAGGCGGGTTAGCGGGTCGTGCCAGGCCTGCCACTTGAGCGAGTGCTGCAGCGTATACATATTGCTGACCATCCGGCGGATCACCAGCCACGAAATCAGCAGCATCGCGGTAAAGAGCGCCCACAGTAATGCCAGTACGATACTGATGCTGCCGAAGTCGCCCTGTACCCCTTCCTGCAGAGTATGGACACGCAAAACCAGGCCATCAAAATGATCGAGCCGCTGCCAGCTGATGAAACGGCTGCCGAGGCGGATGCCACCACCAGTATCGTGCTCGATCGCCTGCGCTATCTGCGCGAGTTCGCGTTCATCGAAATGGTTCACCTGTTTATCTGTCTTTTCAGAGGAGGCAATCATATTGAGCCGGGAGTCGTACAGCTGATACTCCCCCTCCGTACGGTCGTCCGTCGCCTCTGCCAGCAGGCGTTGCATCGTATTCAGCGAAAAATCCATCGCCACCACGCCATACCAGTAGCGATTGAAATAGATGGGGACGCTGGCAGTGATCGTTCGCTCGTCACCGGTCCAGGATGACGGCGTGGAGATAAACCAGCGCACCGCGCGGGAGCGATTGTTACGTTCCGACTGCTGGGTAAACCAGGACTGCGTGACCAGGTGATAATAGCGGGGGATAATATCGCTCGCCTCTGTTAGCGTATCCGTCGAAAGATAAAACCCGGCGCGTGAAACGTAGATCACCCGCGATTCACTATGCCTGCTTGACGTCGCCAGCCTGAGCAGATAACCCACCTCAAGCGCGGCTGAAATTTCATTGCTGATGCGTTCAGCGTCCCGGTTCAGAATCGACGTTTTTTCAACAAACGCATCCGAGACGCCGTTAATCGGAAGTGTGCGATTTCTATCAACGAGGAGCTGCCAGGTGGGACGCATGCGTAATGCGTTAAAGTGCGATACTGCATCGTGCAAAACATTGAAGGCCAGCGGCGTCTGTAGCGCATCGCGCATGCTCTGGCGAAATAACAGCATTTTATCCACGCTGTACTGCAGCTGCCTGTCCAGCGAGCTGGCCACGGTTTCCAGGTGGTTGCGCTGGCTGGAGATATACGCCTCTTCGAGGACCACTACTTCACGCCAGGTCAGGAGGGTTGAAAACACCAGAACAGTGATAAAACAGAGGTTAACAATCAAACCCGGATTGCTACGCTTATGCAGCCATTGCAGAAAAGATCGTCTTACAACAAAGGTATCGCGCTGCACACACACTCCCTGATTACTGCCTTACACCCGGTACTTCAGTTAAAAACGCCCGGCAAAGCCGGGCGTTATGTGATTAAGCCTGATCGTGCTTGCGCTGGCCGTCACCCGGCTGAAGCTCATCTTCACGAAAGGCTTCCTGCTTAATGCTGTAGCCATCATGCCACCGACATTCCACCATTCCGCTGGAATACCCGGTGACAATCATGCGCGGGCCGCCCTTCTTAGGCTTAACTTCATCACTGACCAAAAAGACCATACCTGCCTCCTGTATCAGGGTGAAACTGTTTCAATTTAGACGAGGAATGGTCTTTTTGCACCCTGCGACGGGTAACAATTAGTGCGCCGTACCGCGCATTTTTTCGATCAGTTTCACCGCCGCCACCACGATAGCGCCAACGATAAAGCCCAGCACCAGATTAAGCAGCGTGGGCAGAATCGCTGCCACCACGCTCCCCTGCGCTGAGGCGAAATGTTCGATGGCATGGTGCAGCGGCGCAATGCCGTGGACCACAATGCCGCCGCCCACGAGGAACATTGCCAGGGTACCCACCACTGACAAGCTCTTCATCAGCCACGGCGCCAGCGTCAGTAAGCCTTTGCCGATGCCTTTAGCCACCGCGCTGGATTTCTCCTCCAGCCAGTAGCCGATATCATCCAGCTTCACGATCAGCCCGACCAGGCCGTAAACGCCCACCGTGACCAGAATGGCGATCCCGGAGAGGATCAACACCTGATTCAGCAGCGGCGCATCGGAGACAATGCCCAGCGTAATGGCAACAATTTCAGCCGACAGAATAAAGTCGGTGCGAATGGCGCCTTTGATTTTATCGCGTTCGAAAACTTTCGGATCCTGCGCGGCAAGCGCTTCAAGGCGCTGCTGGCGCGCCTCCGGGGTATCCTTCTGCTTGCGCGAGCTCAAAGAGTGCAGGACCTTCTCCACGCCTTCGAAGCACAAGAATGCCCCGCCAATCATCAGCAGCGGCGTGATGGCCCAGGGGATGAATGCGCTGATCAGCAGCGCCAGCGGCACCAGGATCACTTTGTTCAGAAACGAGCCTTTTGCCACACCCCACACCACAGGCAGCTCACGGTTAGCCCGTACCCCGCTCACCTGTTGGGCGTTAAGCGAGAGATCGTCCCCCAGCACCCCTGCGGTTTTCTTCGCCGCCAGTTTCCCCATCACGGAAATATCATCCAGTAAGGTGGCAATATCATCCAGCAATGTTAATAAGCTACTTCCTGCCAAAATGGTGATCCTTCTTTTTTTGGTAATTAAGTGAATAGTATGGAGCAAAAGCGCAATCGCGGAAACAGGCAGCTTTCGTCAACAAAAAATTCACATCAACTACACAATTAAAGGGCTCGCCAGCGCGATAGTTTTCGCGTTTACTATCAGCGACCTTTTTATTTCGTCGTGAGGGATTATGCGTTTCCGGCAACTGCTTCCGCTTATCGGGGCACTTTTTTCGCTGTATATCATCTGGGGTTCAACCTATTTTGTCATTCGCATCGGCGTGGAAAGCTGGCCGCCGCTGATGATGGCGGGCATTCGCTTCCTCTCGGCGGGTGTGCTGCTGCTGGCCTTCCTGCTGCTGCGCGGACATAAGCTTCCACCGCTTCGCCCAATGCTGAACGCCGCCCTGATTGGCCTGCTGCTGCTGGCGGTCGGGAATGGCTTTGTGACCATTGCCGAGCACCAGAACGTACCGTCAGGGATCGCCGCCGTGGTCGTTGCCACCGTACCGCTGTTTACCCTCTGCTTCAGCCGTCTTTTCGGCATCCGCACCCGCAAGCTGGAGTGGCTGGGGATTGGCATCGGCCTTGCCGGCATTATTCTGCTTAACAGCGGCGGTAACCTGAGCGGGAATCCATGGGGCGCAGTGATTATCCTTATCGGCTCGATGAGCTGGGCGTTTGGTTCCGTATACGGTTCGCGTATCGAACTGCCGACCGGCATGATGGCGGGGGCAATAGAGATGCTTGCGGCTGGGATTGTGCTGCTGCTGGCCTCAGCCCTGACGGGAGAGGAGCTGACGACCCTGCCGCCGTTGTCGGGCTTCCTGGCGGTAGGCTATCTGGCGCTGTTTGGCTCCATCATCGCCATCAACGCCTACATGTTCCTGATCCGTAACGTCTCACCGGCGGTTGCCACCAGCTATGCCTACGTCAACCCGGTCGTGGCCGTGCTGCTCGGCACCGGGCTTGGCGGTGAAACGCTCTCTCCGGTTGAGTGGTTAGCTTTAGGGGTGATTGTTTTTGCCGTCGTGCTGGTGACCTTAGGCAAATATTTGCTGCCGGCAAAGCCCGTGGTTACGCCTTGCGAGGTGGAGAAACCGTAAGCGCGTGGATCCCCTGGGTGTCGATCTGCGCGGCCTGGCCGCCGCCGCAGATCCACTCTTCCAGCCGTTCGCTCAGATCGGCATCGTTCAGCTTTAACCGTCCTCTCAGTGCACACTCCCAGACGATCAGCACTCTCCAGCCCTGCGCGACAAGCGTGGCGAGATCCCGCGCATCTCTCTCAACGTTCTTGCCAATCTTTTCCAGCCAGAAATCGGTGCGCGTCGCCGGGACTTTAAACAGGTAGCAGTCGTGATGATGCCAGAAACAGCCGTGGGTGAAGATAATGCACCGATACGCGTCAATGACGAAATCCGGGCGACCCGCAAGTGCGGGATCCTGCACGCGAAAGTCGAAGCCCGCCTGCGTCAGCAGCCCGGCCAGACGCTTTTCAATCGCGGTGTCACGCGTGCCGATGGCACGCATGTTTTTGCTCCGCGTGGCCTTATCGTGAACGTCCGTCATTGACGGCCTCACCCTGGCGGAGCGCCACCGCCTGTCTGATGCGCGGGGCCAGCAGTTTTGCCACCGCCGCGAACGCGGGCACCACCACCGAGTTGCCAAACTGACGGTAAGCCTGGGTGTCCGAAACCGGAATACGAAAGCGGTAGCCCTGCGGCGTTTCAAAGCCCATCAACCGGGCGCACTCCCGCGGCGTGAGGCGCCGCGGACGGTGACGCTGGTTTTGCGGATCGTCGAAATCTTTCTCGCCCAGCGCTTTATCCCAGCCTCTGTCGATCAGGATTTCCGCGCCGTCTTTATAGTAGCGAGCGGACAGCGTGCGGGTCACGCTGTGCGGATCGTTTGGGTTCACCATGCCAAACCCGAAGCCGTTGCCTTTGGCCTGATGCTTTTTGGCATAGCGGTAGAGGTATTTCCACAGGATCGGGGTAAGGATAAATTTCGCGTCGACCACCGGCTCCAGCAGGTCGGCAATCGTTGGACGACGCTCGGGGTATAAGGAGGGAATATCCCGCAGGGTGAAATCCCCCTTAAGATTGAGATCGCGGCGGAAACCGACGAGCACAATGCGTTCGCGATGCTGGGGCAGGAAGTGTTTCCCGTCGATAATTTTCGGGTCATCCGCGCCCATGTCCTCGGAATCCGCCACGTCATAGCCCAGCTCGTCCAGCGTTTGCATGATAATGCGGAAGGTCTTTCCACCGTCATGGCTCTTTAAGTTCTTGACGTTTTCCAGCACGAATATGGCCGGGCGACGGGCGTCAATGATTCGGGCCACATCGAAAAACAGCGTTCCCTGCGTATCGCAGGCAAAACCGTGGGCACGCCCGAGGGCATTCTTTTTGGAGACGCCGGCCAGCGAGAAAGGCTGACACGGGAAGCCCGCCAGCAGCACGTCATGCGCCGGAATCGTCTGGCGAATGTGCTCGGCGGCTTGTTCATCCGTGACGCCGCTTTTATGGCTCAGGGTAACGTCGCGGATATCGGCGTTGAAATGATGTTCATGCGGATCGCAGTACCAGTTCGCTTTATAGGTGCGTACCGCATGTTTGTTCCACTCGCTGGTAAACACGCACTGACCGCCGATAGCTTCAAAGCCGTGCCGGATGCCACCGATGCCGGCAAACAGATCGATAAAGCGGAAGGCATAGTTCGGGTGCGCGGCAGACGGACGCGGAAGCAGGTCTTGCAGATAACGAAACTCGCTTTCGCTCAGGCGGCGCCCTGCCCGATCGCTGGTCAGCAGTCGCTTAAGGATGGCCGGGCTCCAGTGGCTTTCGCCGTGCGCCACCAGCTGGTTTGCCAGCGTTTTAGCGTCATAAATATCCAGCAGCTGGCGCAGTAATGCCTGCACCGTTGCCGTTGACTTCTCAGCCTGCTCTGGCGCGGGCTCTGTCACTGATCGATTTTCCTGCATTCTTTTAACCGGGCAATAAAGACTGGAAACAGATTACCACAGTTCACTTTCGCAAACTGCGACGGAAGCGGTGTTGAATCTGGCTATCCAGCCCGATGCAGTCGCCCTGTAATTCGGCACTGAGTTTCGCCATAAACTGAATCAGAAAATCGGCGTTGTGCTGCGCGAGCTCGCGCCCGACGTCGGTTTGCATTGTATCAGGCAAGCGCAGCAGCTTAGTCTGAAAATGATCGAGCGCAAACGCCCGGTCATCAAGCGGGCGCGCGTCGGCAAACGGATCGTCCGCGTCAAAAAGCGGTACGCCCAGCGCGCCTGACACGGCAAACACGCGCGCCAGGCCAATCGCCCCCAGCGCCTCCAGACGATCTGCATCCTGGACAATTTTGGCCTCAATCGTGTGCGGCGTCAGGCCGGCGCTGAAACTGTGCGCCTCGATGGCGTGCTCCACGGCGGCATAGCGATCGGACGGGAAGTCAGGGAAATCGCGGTGCAGAATGTCCCGCGTTCTGCGCGCAGCCAGACGCGACGACTGGCTGCGTTCAGGATGATTTTTCGGCAGGCTAACGATGTCGTGAAAATAGCAGGCGGTCAGGATCGTCAGCGGGTCGACGTGGTGATGAACCATGATTTTCTGCGCCGTCAGCCAGACGCGACGGAAGTGTGAAATATCGTGCGCGGTGTCGTCGGTCGCGTGATGTTCATCAAGCCAGGATTCAAAGCGCTGCTGCCACTGTATGAGTTCCATCATCCTTTCCTGTTACGAAAATGGGCACTGAATTATAACATAGCTAAATAAAATAAATTTAAAAATAGAACCCCGAAATACTTAATAATAATTACCCGCAATACTTTCAAGCGATTAATTCATTTGAAAAATAAAGAGATTTTTGGAAATATTTTGTAATATTTTCACTGGTTTAATTACATTTATTTTTGAACCAAATTTACGAGCCATAGAATAGTATCAGACACGTAATTACGGAGGGTGATTACATATATTCATATGAATTATCTTTAAAGGGAATATATAATGAAAAGAAAAGTTCTGGCAATTCTTGTACCCGCATTATTAATGGCTGGCGCGGCAAACGCGGCTGAAATGTATAACAAAGACGGCAATAAAGTTGACCTGTACGGCAAGGTTGACGCGCGTCATACCTTCTCCGACAACGCGGGCGACGACGGCGACGAAACCTACGTGCAGATTGGTTTCAAAGGCGAAACACAGATTACCCGCGATCTGGTCGGTTACGGTCAGTGGGAATATAAAACCTACGCAAATGATACCGAAGACGCCGGGGATACCTCTTTCAATCGTCTGGCCTATGCGGGCCTGAAATATGGCGAATACGGTTCATTTGATTATGGCCGTAATTACGGCGTCGTGTATGACGTTGAAGCCTGGACCGATATGCTGCCGGTATTTGGTGGCGATTCCTACACCTGGACTGACAACTATATGGTTGGCCGTACCAACGGTGTTGCGACCTACCGTAATAATGATTTCTTCGGGCTGGTTGATGGCCTGAACTTCGCGCTGCAGTATCAGGGTGCTAACGAAGGTGCAAACGCTAACGAAGATCAGGAAGGCACCAAAAACGGTCACGACGACGTACGCTTCCAGAACGGCGACGGCTTCGGTATGTCTACCACCTATGACTTCGACTTCGGTCTGACGCTGGGTGCGGCGTATTCTTCCTCTGACCGTACCAACGATCAGGTTGCTTATGGCGCGGGCAACTATAACCGCTTCAGCAAATACGCAGGCGGTGACCGTGCAGACGCATGGACCGTTGGCGCAAAATATGATGCTCAAGGCGTCTATCTGGCGATGATGTACGCGGAAACCCGCAACATGACGCCGTACGGCAGCGACGGCATCGCCAACAAAACGCAGAACTTTGAAGCCGTAGCGCAATACCAGTTTGACTTCGGTCTGCGTCCATCCCTGGCGTGGGTCTATTCCAAAGGCATCGATCTGGGCGGTAACGATTATCACCCACGCAATGGCTATGACTATGTAGACCAGGATCTGGTTAACTACATCGACCTGGGCATGACCTACAACTTCAACAAGAACTTCTCCACCTACGTTGATTATAAAATCAACCTGCTGGACGAAGATGACGCCTTCTACAATGACAATGGTATTGCAACCGATGACATTGTTGGCATCGGCATGATCTACCAGTTCTGATCCCTGAAAATACTAAAGCCCGCATTTGCGGGCTTTTTTGTTTCAAGGGACACTATTTTACGGCGCTTCCTGCAGCGCCACGCGGATAAACCCGTTATTCTGCGCCAGCAGCTCATGGGCTTTCCACGCATCCAGACCGGTCAGCACCATCAACACCGCCGTTTTACAGTGATGGTTACAGCTCTCCAGCGCGGCTTTTGCCTGCGCCCGGGTGCATCCCCCCGCTTCCATCACAATGGCGATTTGCCGTTCAGCCCATTTGGTATTGCTTGCCTCAAGATCCACGCGCAGGTTGCTGTAAACGCGCCCGGTGCGAACGGCCAGCGCGGTGGTAATCATTGAGAGGATCATTTTTTGCGCGATCCCCGCCCTGGTATTGCGATACCCGGCAACCACATCAGCCCCAAGCTCTGGGGCAATTACCATGCTTGCCAGCTGTGCTGCTTCACTTTGTGCATCACCGGTGATGACCGCAACCGGCGCTCCCAACGACCACGCATGCCGCATTGCTCCCCAGACCCACGGCGTTTTTCCGCTGACGGTCACGGCAAGCATCATATCGTGCTCATCAAATTTAATGGCCTGCAGATCAGCCACACCGCGCTCGTAGCTCCCATCCCCCTCTTCTGCCGTCACGGCAATTACCGGCGTTTTCCCCGGCGCATACTCATCTGCAGCCTGTTGTGCGATGCAGCCTGACGGGCCCGCGCCGACAATCAGCAGACGGCCGCCGTGGTTGAGCGCCGAGGCGGCGTTATCCACCGCGCGGGCGATTGTCGTTAAGCAGGGGGTTATAGCAGCAGAAATGCGTGCATCTTCCTCGTGGATAACCTTCAGCATGTCCAGCGTGGACAATCTATCTATATTCATCGTGCTGGCGTGCCGTCTTTCCTTGACTGAACCGGTAAGCGTAATGCTCATAAACAGCCTCCTTATTATGAGTACCCACACACTATAAAGTGTTTTATATAGATGACCTGCGAGTGGGGTCACGAAAAGAAGAGTAAATCGACGCTTTTACATGGCTTTAAGAAAAGCCCATCATCAGCGATAATCACTCCCTTTCTTAATCATCGCGGAGTGTTGATGAGCGATCTGCAGCCTTTCCCTCTGACGCGCAAGCGCCCCATGAAACTGTACACGCTGGTCACGTTGATGGTGTCCGCGATTATCGCCTCGGTGTTGCTGGTAGTTTTTGCGCTCTATTCCGTGCAGATCACCCGGGCGACCCGCGATGATGTAAAAGATACCGCTCTGGGCATCGCCCGCACGCTGGCCGACAGCCCTGAGATCCAGCGCGGCCTGATGCAGTCGCCGCAGGCCGACATCATTCAGCCCATCGCCAAAGCCGTTACCCAACGTAACGATCTGCTGCTTACCGTGGTGACCGACATGCGGGGGATTCGCTACTCGCACCCGAACGAGGCGCTCATCGGCCTGCATTTTATCGGCAACGATCTGGAACCCGCGCTGGAAGGCAAAGAGAATGTCTCGGTTAACCGCGGCGCCCTCGCCGAGGCGCTTCGCGTTTTCACGCCGGTCTATGACAGCCAACACGATCAGATCGGGGTCGTCGTGGTCGGGATCTCCCTAAAAAAGGTGGAAGACCAGATAGCCCGCGGGCGGCTCAACGCGCTCTGGACGATTCTGTTCAGCATCTTTATGAGTTCGATGGCGATATGGGGTCTGGTACGGGTCCTGAAACGCATCCTGTTCGGGCTTGAACCTTACGAAATTTCCGCCCTGTTCGAACAGCGCCAGGCGATGCTGCAGTCGCTTCGCGAAGGGGTGCTGGCCGTCGATATTCACGGCCGCGTGACGATGATTAACCACGCTGCCAGAGAGATATTACTTCTTCCCTCCGGCAAGCAGACCGAAAACACCAGCGAGCCGCTGCTGGCAAGCCTGCGTGAGGTATCGAAAACCGGGATTGCGCGTCAGGATCAGGAGATCAGCTGCAACGGACGACTGCTGCTCTGCAACATGGTGCCGGTCAAAAGCCAGAATCGGGTGATCGGTGCTATCAGCACCTTCCGCGATAAAACGGAAATCAGCCAGCTGATGCAGCGTATTGATGGCATGGTCAACTACGTCGACGCCCTGCGCAGCCACACGCACGAGTTTATGAATAAACTGCATGTGATCCTGGGCCTGCTACACATGAAGCGCTACGACAAGCTGGAGGAGTACATCATCCAGACGGCGCATAATTACCAGACGGACATTGGCACGATCCAGAGCAAGGTAAAGTCCCCGGTCGTTGCCGGGTTCCTGCTGGGTAAAATCAACCGAGCGAAAGAGGCCGGCGTCACCCTGACGCTGGCGGATGAAAGCCTGATACCGGATACCGGCAGTGAAGAGCAGGTTGCGGTGCTGATCACCGCGCTGGGTAACTTAATCGAAAACGCGCTCGACGCGATGGCAGGACAGCAGGAAGGCGAGATTGGCCTGCTGCTGCATTATCAGAATGGCTGGCTCAGCTGCGAAGTCAGCGACGACGGCCCCGGCATTGATCCCACTCAGCTGGAGGCTATTTTTACTAAGGGGTTCTCAACAAAAGGTGAAAACCGCGGCGTTGGGCTGTTCCTTGCTCGCCAGCAGATCCAGAACCTGGGCGGCGATATTACCGTCGAGTCTGAGCCTGGCGTATTTACCCAATTTTTTGTTCACATCCCCTGGGATAGCGAGAGGAATATCGCGTGATAAATGTATTAATTGTCGATGATGACGCCATGGTAGCCGATCTCAACCGTCTGTACGTCAACCGTGTTGAAGGCTTCAGCTGCTGCGGCGTCGCCTCCACGCTCAATCAGGCCAGGGCCTTTATCAATAACCCCAGCCAGCCTGTCGATCTGGTGCTGCTGGACGTCTACATGCAGCAGGATAACGGGCTGGATCTGCTGCCCGATATTCGCGCGTCAGGCCGCCCGATTGATGTGATTATGATCTCCTCGGCCGCCGATGCCGCCACGATCCAGACCTCCATCCACTACGGCGTGGTGGATTATCTGATAAAGCCGTTCCAGTTCCCGCGCTTTGAAGAGGCGCTGAACGGCTGGAAGGCAAAGCACAGTCTGATGGGCTCGCACCAGTATTACGAGCAGGCGGACGTCGACAGGCTGATCCACGGCGGCGCGCCGGAGCTGGCGGACACTAAAAAATTGCCGAAGGGGTTAACGCCGCAAACGCTGCGCACGATTTGCCAGTGGATTGACGGCCACCCGGAGACGGAATTTTCCACCGACGATCTGGCTAACGCAGTCAATATCTCCCGCGTCTCCTGCCGTAAGTACCTGATTTGGCTTGCGCAGATCAACATTCTGTTCACCAGCATTCACTACGGCGCCACCGGGCGTCCGGTGTATCGCTACCGCTTACAGCCGGAACAGATCGGGCTGCTCAAACAGTACTGCCAATAACGCGGTAGCTCTCGTCCAGAAGGGTAAAACGGAAGTGGTGCATCGAGGAGATCACCACTTCTTTTGTTTTGGTCACAAAGATAGCTTCAATATCGGGGCGCGCGCGCAGGGCGGCACAGCCCTTTTCTACCCCCATGCCGTACATCAGCGTGGTCCAGATGTCGCCGTCAATGGAGTCTTTTGAAATGATAGTGACGCTCTCCAGCTCGTTGTCGAGCGGATACCCGGTGCGCGGATCGAGAATATGGTGATAGCGCTTGCCGTTCTGCTCGAAGTAGCGCTCGTACGTTCCCGAGGTCACCACGGAGAGGTTCTCCACCGTCATCGCACCGATAAGCGCGTCACCGGCAAACGGTTTTTTTAGCCCCACGCTCCAGCCCCCTTCCGGCGAGCCTAACGTCTGGATGTTTCCGCCGAGGTTGATCAGCCCCAGCTCAGCGCCCTCTTTGCGCAGGTAGTCCCGCACCCGGTCGGCGATATAGCCTTTGGCGATGGCCCCCAGATCAATCTCCATCCCCGATCTGGTCAGAAACACGCTGGTCTGCGCCTCATCAAGGATGACCTCCTCGGGCCGGGTTATCGCCAGCAGGGACGCAATGTCATCGGCAGGCGGAACGCTGTCTCCCTGAAAGCCAATCTTCCAGCGCTTCACCAGCGGGCCGATCGCCAGGTTAAACGCGCTGTCTTTTAGCATGCTTGCCGCTTTGGCACAGCGGATCAGTTCAAACACCGGACGACTGACGGCAACCGGATGCTGGCCCGCCGCATGGTTGATGTCCATCACCTGGGAATGCGCCCGGTTAACGGTGAGGAGATCTTCGTACTGTTTGATCAGGCGGAAAACGCGGGACGCGAGGGCTTCGTCATGGAAGAAGAGCTTCAGGAGAATGGGCGAGCCCATCAGAACGGCGGAGTAGCTGTAAACGCGATGGCTATCAGGCATTGCATGTGTCCTCAGATGTAGCCCCGGCAGGCACCGCGCCGCCGGGGAGACAGGAGCCTTACGTTCTTTTTGAGCGCATCGCCGCCTGATGTCCTGCAAGGGTACCAAAAATAATGATATCCGCCACCGCGTTACCGCCGATACGGTTGCCGCCGTGGATCCCCCCGACCACTTCACCCGCCGCAAACGCCCCCGGCAGTACGTTGTGGTTGCTGTCCAGCACGCAGGTTTCGGTGTTGATGGTCACGCCGCCCATGGTGTGGTGCACGCCTGGCGCAATCTGAATAGCGTAGAAAGGCCCTTCGTTGATAGGCGCACGCAGCGCGGTGGTACGACCAAAATCGTCATCGTGCTGTTTTTCAACGAAACCGTTGTAACGTTCCAGGGTCGCGAGGAAAGCGTGGTGATCCATACCGAGCGCTTCCGCCAGCGCTTTTGGCGAGCTGGCGCTGGTCACGAAGCCTTTCGCAATATACTCATCCGCGGCTTTGTTTTTGGCACGTACGTGCTCGTCAAAGACGATGTACGCGTATTTCTCCGGCAGCGCGATGATTGACGCCGAGACTTTATCGCGGGTCGACATTTCGTTGTAGAAGCGCTCCCCTTTCTGGTTGACCAGAATCGCCCCGCCTCCGCGGATGGATTCGGAAATCAGGTACGAGGTGTTCTGCTCAACGGTTGGGTGAATTTGGATTTCGCCCATATCCACGGTGCCCGCCCCGATGCGCTCCAGCAGCGCGATACCGCCGCCGGTTGCCCCTTTGTGGTTGGTGGTGACGAACCCTTCCAGATCCGGACGGTATTTGACGACCATCTGGCTGTTGGCGCTGAAGCCGCCCGTCGCCACGATCACGCTTTTCGCTGCCACGGTGACGGTTTCGTTCTCTTCAGTGGTCAGGCGAACCCCGGTCACTTCACCGTTCTCGAAGATGATGTCGCTGACGGAGGTATCCAGCATCACCTCGATGTTGCGTTTGTTGACGTTACGCACCAGGCCGCTGATCAGGTAGCCCCCCACCGCAGAACCGTCTTTTGGACGGTGAGTACGGTCGATGCTCATCCCACCGGTGGTGGTGATGTCGTTCAGCATGATGCCGCGCGTTGCCAGCCACTCAATCGCCTGCGGCGCGTTCTCGACAAAGCGGCGCAGCAGTTCAGGGTTGTTCTTGTTGCCGCCGCCTTTCAGGCTTTCCTGGTAGAACAGCTCTTTGCTGTCCTGAATGCCCTTCACGCGCTGGAAGCGGGTTTCAGCGGCATTCATACCGGCAGAGGCTTTAATGGTGTTCCCGCCGATGGTTGGCATTTTCTCGACAATCAGCACGCTCGCGCCTTCGTCGTGAGCCTGAATCGCCGCCGCCAGACCGGCGCCGCCGCTGCCGACCACCACCACGTCCACGCTGCGGGTTTCGTTCGGGTCCACGCCCTCTTCCGCTGCCAGCGCTTTGCTGGATTTCAGCATCGCTTTAGAGACCGCTTTCTTCACCGCTTCACTCTGGCTGGTTGCACCGGTGATGGCATCCACGTGCGGGGTATTGGCGTCAAGAATGCGGGTACGGATCTCTTCAAAGCTGGTGACGAACTCAACGTCATCGCTCGGGCCAGAGGCCAGCTCGATGTCCGCAATGCGGTCGGTTTCCAGACTGACGTTAATCACCAGTTCGTTCGCGTCGTCCTGCACCTTCTCGGTGAACATGCCCGGTTTGAATTTCGATTCGCCCATGCTCATGTCGCGGATCATCGCTTCCACCAGCGAGAAGCGCCACAGCGGTTCAGGAATGCTCAGTTCCTCGCGTTTGGTGCTGTCCATAAACAGCTCAAGGCTTTCACCCGCCGCGATGCGGTCGGTCCAGTCCGGGTAGGCAATGGTGGCGCGGCCAACGGCAATCAGGTCGTAACCGTGGTCCAGCGCTTCATTCACGTCTGACGCATTCACCACGCCGCCCACGCCCATCACCGGAACCTGCGCCAGGGTTTCAGAGCGCATCGCGCAGTATTTTTCGATCAGCGGCGTCGGGTCCTGGGTGTCGACAATGGACGGACGCAGAGTCGCGCCGACGGAGAAGTGCAGGTAATCCACGCCGCGCGCCGCCAGTTTTTCCAGCAGGTACATGGTGTCTTCAAAGCGGATGCCCGGCACTTCCAGCTCTTCAGGGGAGAAGCGGTAGCCAATAATAAACGCGTCGTCCGCGTACTGGCGCACCATTTTGTGGGTGATGTCCAGCACCGCCAGCGGGAACTTCGCGCGATTGTCGCGGCTGCCGCCCCACTCGTCGTCTCGCTGGTTAGAATTTGGAGAGTAGAACTGCTGAATCAGGTAGGTGTTCGCCCCGTGGATTTCCACGCCGTCAAAACCGGCCTGGATGGCGCGGCGCACGGCTTCACCAAACTTGCCGATCATGCCTTCCACTTCTTCGGCGGTCAGGGCAACCGGCGTTGCGGCACCGTCACGCGGCGCGGCTACGGAGCTTGGGCCAACCGGGGTACGGCCACCGATCAGTTTCGGATCAACCATGCGGCCACCGTGGTAGATCTGCAGCAGGGCCTTAGATCCTTTGGATTTAATGGCCTCGGCGATTTTCGCCAGCCCGGCGATTTTCTCGTCGTTATCAATACCAATTGCCCCCGGGAAGGCAAGGCCGAGATCGTCGACGAAGCAGCACTCCACGATGATGGTGCCAATGCTGCCGGAACGGGCCCGATAGTACTCCACCAGCTCGCTGGTGACGGTGCCGTCATAATAGCCGGTACAGGTGGTCATAGGGGCCATTAACAAACGGTTTTTCAGTTCAGTGCCATTCGGTAATGTGAAGGGGCTAAGAATGCGTTCGTTAGTGCTCATAATAGAAACTCCAAACTTTTAAAAATTGAGAATTCGTTATCGGATTGATTTTTTATTTCGTCGTTTTTTGCCGATGTCATGATATTAATATAATGATTTTTTTAGTTTCTAAAGTTATTACGTTAGTTAAAAAACTATTTAATCCCTGTGATAACACTAATAATACATTGGTGTTAGCGATTGTCATTCATGCATTCACAATATTTTAAAATACGTTAAATAAAAAATGGTAAAACCATTTCACCATAAAC
>NZ_JADBQK010000026.1:0-11174 GCF_014895885.1 Enterobacter cloacae complex sp. P17RS | reverse complement strand
AAAACCATTTCACGATAAACCAAAAACACCCTTTAAAATCAATTGAATAGACGTTATTAAAATTTCGAATTGTTACAGAAATGATAAAATAAACCCGCAAAAAAGATAATAACCACATACGCCAGAGTGGTTATTAATAAAAGCATAAAAATAACGCTGCAATTCTGTTTTTTTGATCTCGATCAATAGTCATGGCATTTAAAAGCGCAATATAAAAACATCATCATTTTTTAATTTAACGCACACAAAAAAGCGTTAAATCGCTATTACTGAAAATACAAAAACGCACCTTTAATAACTAAAAAAAGCAAAGAAACTTAAGAAAGCAATTTTGACTTTTCAGTGCGACCGAATTTTTGACAACTTAAGACGTGAAACTATGAATACAAAAACTGCTGTAACGCCCCCTGTGGCGAACCAGGCATCAAATGGAAACGCAAAACGTCTGCTGATGATGGCACTGCCCGTCATCGTCGCCGTACTGCTGCTGTTTGTTCCGGTACCGGAAGGACTGCCTCCTTACGCGTGGCACTACTTCGCCATCTTCGTCGGCGTGATCGTCGGTCTTATCTTCGAACCCCTGCCGGGCGCGGTGATCGGCCTGACCGGCGTGGTCGCCATTGCCCTGTGCAGCCAGTGGGTGCTGTTCAGCCCTGAACAGCTGGCTGACCCGAAATTCAAGCTGGCGGGCGCCTCCTTTAAGTGGGCAGTGAGCGGGTTTGGTAACTCCACCGTCTGGCTGATTTTCGGTGCCTTTATGTTCGCCGCAGGCTATGACAAAACCCGCTTCGGCCGCCGTCTGGCGCTGATTCTGGTGAAGTACCTTGGCCGTCGCAGCCTGACGCTCGGTTACGCGATTACGTTTGCGGACCTGCTGCTGGCACCGTTCACTCCGTCCAACACCGCGCGCAGCGGTGGGACCATCTACCCGATCATCGCTAACCTGCCGCCGCTGTACGGTTCAAAACCCAACGACCCAAGCGCGCGTAAGATAGGTTCGTACCTGATGTGGGTGGCGATCACCGCGGCCTGTATCACCAGCTCAATGTTCCTCTCCGCCCTTGCGCCGAACCTGCTGGCCCTGGCGCTGGTGAAAAGTACGGTTGGGATCGACATCTCCTGGGGGACCTGGTTCCTGGCCTTCCTGCCGCTGGGCATCCTGCTGATCCTGACCATGCCGCTGCTGGCCTACTGGTTCTACCCGCCAGAAGTGAAGGTGAACAACGAAGTGCCGCTGTGGGCGACCCGTGAACTGGAAAAACTGGGCAAACTGTCGCGCAATGAGATCCTTCTGTTGGTGTTCGTATGCTGCGCGCTGCTGATGTGGATCTTCGCCGCCGCGTGGATTGAACCCGCGATGGCGGCCCTGCTCATCGTCGGCCTGATGCTGTGGACCGGCGTGCTGGAGTGGAACGATATCACCGGCAACAAAGCGGCGTGGAATACCTTCGTCTGGTTCGCCACCCTGGTGGCGCTGGCGGATGGCCTCTCCTCTACCGGTTTTATCAGCTGGTTAGGTAAAGAAGGCGGCCTGCTGATGAGCGGTATCTCTCCGGGCGTGGCGACCATCGTCCTGCTGCTGGCGTTCTACCTGCTGCACTACCTGTTTGCCAGCACCACCGCGCACACCACGGCGCTGCTGCCAGCGATGCTGACCATCGCCTCCACCATTCCGGGCATGAATATGGAAGTGTTCGTTCTGCTGATGGTGACCTCGCTGGGCGTGATGGGGATCATCACCCCGTACGGTACTGGCCCAAGCCCGATTTACTACGGTAGCGGCTACCTGCCAACCAAAGACTACTGGCGCCTCGGCACCATCTTCGGTGCCATCTTCCTGGCGGCCCTGCTGCTGATTGGCTACCCGTGGATGTCCATGATGTTCTGATTCCTGACCGCCGGACTTCTCCTCCGGCGGTTTTATTTTTGTGGAGCAATACTATGTCGAATAAACCGTTTTTTTATCAGAACCCCTTCCCTCTTTCGCATGACGACACCGAATACTACCTGCTGACCAACGAGCATGTCTCCGTTGCCGAATTCGACGGCCAGGAAGTGCTGAAGGTGGAGCCCGAAGCCCTGACCCTGCTGGCGCAGCAGGCCTTCCACGACGCCGCATTTATGCTGCGTCCTTCCCATCAGAAGCAGGTCGCCGCCATTCTTAACGACCCGGAAGCCAGCGAGAACGATAAGTACGTTGCCCTGCAATTCCTGCGTAACTCTGAAATCGCCGCCAAGGGCGTGCTGCCAACCTGCCAGGATACCGGCACGGCAATCATTATGGGTAAGAAAGGCCAGCGCGTCTGGACCGGGGGCGGTGACGAAGCGGCCCTGAGTCAGGGCGTGTATAACACCTATATTGAAGACAACCTGCGCTACTCGCAGAATGCGGCGCTGGATATGTATAAAGAGGTGAATACCGGCACCAACCTGCCCGCACAGATTGACCTCTACAGCGTCGACGGTGACGAGTATAAATTCCTGTGCATGGCGAAGGGCGGCGGCTCTGCCAACAAAACCTATCTCTACCAGGAAACCAAAGCGCTGATTACCCCGGCGAAGCTGAAAAACTACCTGGTTGAGAAGATGCGTACCCTGGGGACCGCAGCCTGCCCGCCGTACCATATCGCGTTTGTTATCGGCGGCACCTCAGCGGAAGCCACGCTGAAAACCGTGAAGCTCGCCTCCACCCGCTACTACGACGCGCTGCCAACCGAAGGCAACGAGCACGGCCAGGCGTTCCGCGACGTTCAGCTCGAACAGGAACTGCTCCAGGAAGCACAGAACCTCGGCCTCGGCGCGCAGTTCGGCGGGAAATACTTCGCCCACGATATCCGCGTGATCCGCCTGCCACGCCACGGTGCCTCCTGCCCAATCGGCATGGGGGTCTCCTGCTCCGCCGACCGTAACATCAAGGCGAAGATCAACCGCGACGGGATCTGGATTGAGAAGCTTGAGCACAACCCGGGTCAGTATATTCCTGAATCCCTGCGCCAGCAGGGCGAAGGCAACGTGGTGAGCATCAACCTGAACAAGCCGATGAACGAGATCCTGGCGCAGCTTTCCGCGCATCCGGTCTCTACCCGCCTGTCGCTGAACGGCACCATTATCGTGGCGCGCGACATTGCCCACGCGAAGCTTAAAGAGCTGCTGGATAACGGCGAAGCGGTGCCGCAGTACGTCAAAGATCATCCGATTTACTATGCGGGTCCGGCAAAAACCCCGGAAGGCTACGCGTCTGGCTCACTCGGCCCGACCACGGCGGGGCGCATGGACTCGTATGTAGACCTGCTGCAATCCCACGGCGCGAGCATGATCATGCTGGCAAAAGGCAACCGCAGCCAGCAGGTGACCGACGCCTGCCATAAGCACGGTGGCTTCTACCTGGGCAGCATTGGCGGCCCGGCGGCGGTGCTGGCGCAAAACAGCATCAAGAGCCTGGAGTGTGTGGCCTATCCTGAGCTGGGTATGGAAGCGATCTGGAAAATTGAGGTGGAGAACTTCCCGGCGTTTATTCTGGTGGATGATAAAGGCAACGACTTCTTCCAGCAGATCCAGAACAAGCAGTGCAAAGGCTGTTCACAGCGCTGAGATTTTCCATAACGCCAGCAGCAGCGACAGCAACTTGTTAATTAACTCCTGCTGTCGCTGCCCTGTATGGAGAATAGTTTTCTTATTCTCCATACACACCATACAAACGCTTTTTCTTCATTTTAGTTTTTCAATATATGCTAACGCCGCATGCTATTGTCGAACAACGGCCTGATAACTGAGATAATTACCGTCGTCGGTAATCACACGATAGGCTATTGTTTTTCCCGGCAAGAGTGGCTTATCAGGCAAAATCACCTTTTCCGCCCGTGGCGAAACCATAATATTGGTCAGCGGCCTTTGCCCGGGAATCTCCACGTTGAGGCTAATATTCCAGGGCGTCGGGTTAGTAATGATTAACCGCATATCATGAGCGCTGAACTGAAGCGTCTGATACTGAAGAGCATCAGGATCGCCGATGTCGGCAGGACGAATAAAGACCTTCATCCTTAAGCGTAACGGCAGAATTAACTTTTGCGCGTTCTGCCGGGTCCGCTCACTCTCAGGCTGGATCTGGAAAATATTCAGCCAAAAGACGCTTTCCCGATCGTTCGGCAGCCCCTGACGTGCCGTAAGCAGCAAACGCAACGAGCGAATCTCCTTCGGCAACATTTTGAAAACCGGAGGAGTAGACACAATCGGCGTGCTGACTTTATCCGGCGGCACCAGCGGATCGCCCGTGTCCGTCCAGACCTGAATTATGGCTGGCGTTTCACCATCGTTAGAGAGATTCAGCGACTGGGCCATTTCGCCAGCGCTGAAAATCACACGAGTCCGATCGACGTTAACCACGGCATAGGCCTCAGCGATGAGGCACGTCATCAGCAAGCCTGCCAGAGCAAGCCTACTGGAAATTAACAACGACTTGTAATTGCGCATTAACCGTACCTGGCGTCACAGTTTGCCCACTGAGGGCCTCTAATGATGCGGTAAAATCACCGGTATAGGTGTTTACCGCCCCCGTCGACGTCAGGCTGGTAAGATCCTGATACGCATACCAGCCGCGCGAGTTTCCCGTGCCGGTTATGCTCCTGTCGGGTAACAAATTGATTGCCGTCCCACTCCGGTTAAGGATTTTTATACCCACGCCAGAAGCCACGCCGCTGTTACCGTAATGCGAATCCAGTAGCCAGGTTAGACCCCCACCGCTGGTCACCAGCCCCAGCCCTTGCGCAGCACTGACAGCAACGGGCTGGTTGACTAAAAAGCCCATGGCCACGTTTGCCTTGCTGGCCGTGGACGTGGCGGTACCGGAAACCGCACCTGACTCGCACTCGAGGCTGACCGAGAACGGAGCCTGACTGGTACCTCCGGCCTGCAACGCGGCGGAGCTGACGGTGGGTAAAAGCACAACGGAGGGATAGTCTTTAACCTGACATAGTGCACCACGGACGTAGGTCACGGCATTGTAGGTACTCCATGCGCCGGGCCAGTTTGTATACCAGCCATAATAATAAATCGCGCTATCCTGGCCCACCACGATTGAATTTGATGCCAGCCCGGGGCCTTTAAAGGCTATATAGCCTCGCGGTTGGGTATAGGCATCTTTATAGTAATTGCTGGCGTTAAGATAATAGGTGGTGGATGAAATCTTATACATTTCATACAGCACATTGCTGAATGCGCTGGCTGGAATGTAAATATAGGTTCCATCCTGATACCAGTCTGCCGAGGTGATTTGTCTTTGCTTCCAGTAGCGGCTGTAATATTCCCCGGTGCTGAGATTGGTCATTCTTACGGCGACGTTTTTTGCGACATCATAATACGCACCCTCAATTTCAGCGGAGGCATACATGCCGGTATAGGCATTATCGCCGTTGGTAGCATACATTTCATATAAACTTCCGGCGTCAGACAGGGCGCAGCGGAATAGAATTTGATTACTGGCATAGGTTTTATTAGTCGCTGCCGTTAAAAAATTGCCCACCGCGCTGGCAAGCAACGTCCCCGACGGCTGAAAGTTAGTGCCGCTGTTGATACTGATTACCGCCGGCAGCCCAATATTGCCATGGCAGGTATCACATGCACCCGACCAGTCGGCGGCAGTATACCCTGCCGCGATGGCCATGCTGGAGAGTGATGACGTGCTGGTCACCCTGATGCAGTTTGCCCACGCGGGCTGGCTTATCAGCAAAAACAGCCCCAGCACCAGAAAATGTTTTAACCTGTCCTGCATTTTAATTTTCCTTTTCACATATCTGGCTCAGGTAAACCAACGGCTCTGCGTTTCGCCCGGTAATTTGATACGGCACACGGCAGCGCTGGTCGCGCTCTTTGCCCCATTTCACGCGCAACACACCGGAGGCTTCCGGGACACGGGCATAAATTTGGCCACCCTGCCCCACCATGCCAATCAATGTTCCCTCGGTATCCCGCACCTCCGCCCCCATTGGCGGTAGTTCTCCGTCACGGGTACTGAGAGTAATGAGAACGGCTTTGCCTTTCAGCGTGGCAAAGTCCACCCGGACCACTGCCCCCGCATAGGGCACGACGCGCTGACTTCCACCTTTCAGTTCGGCATCCGCCATCATAGTGCGCGAGTCCAGGCTGACGTTGTTGCTACGGTAAGGGGAAAGCGACGGCAGAATGGCGTAGCCAAACGCGTCAATAGTCGCCCCCTGTCCGTTCTGCACGCGCGCCCCCTGGGCACCATCGGCGTGTACCAGTGCGAACGTGTCGCTGGTATACGGCCCGAGCGTTAATCCTCCCGGATGTAGCACCAGTGTTCCGGATGCACCAAGCCCTGCCTGCCGGTAGTTATCCCCCTGGTCATAGCTGGCCTGTACGGACCCAACGCGGGTATTTTCCTGAACGTTTCCACCAAACGTCGTGGCGTTACCGCTGCTCCCATCCCGATAACGTTCATATCCGCCGTACACGGAGTACGATCTGTCACGACCGTCCCCTGCCGTGCCGGTTAGCGATACGGTCGAGGAGCGACTGGCGCGCGACTGGTTGTAGTTGTAAGCCACCGACGCCAGGTTGCTGCCCCAGTCCAGGGGGACCGACACGTTGAAGGAGACGGTATTTTCGGTGTATTTCTCTATTGAACTGTCATCAACCGGCTCGCGAGTACTGGTATAAAAGCGTCCGTAGTCCCAGCTCGTCCGTTGTCTGGCTACGTTCATCCCATAGCTAATTCGTCGCCACTGATTGCTGTAGCCCAGCTGCAGCTGGGTCATACGCGACTGATTGCTATAGTAATCCGCCGTGCTGGCACTCAAATTAAGTACCCCCCAGCTTCCCATCGGCTGGCTGACCGTCGCCGTCAGTCGATTGCGCTGATGTAGGGTGTCTGAATAGTACTCCGTACCGCTTTTCTGCTGGCGGCGAACGCCCAGCACATCCTCCAGATCGCGATAACCACTCGTCGAATAGCGGTATGCGGCAAGCACGAGGTTAGTGCCTGCCGTAAACGTTTTGCTGTAGCTGATTTCAGCACGCCATCCCTGCTGCTGGTCATCATTTTCAACCAGGGCATCAGACCAGGTGGCATTCAGACCAATTGCACCAATTTCAGTCGCCAGCACGCCCCCTGCCAGAAAAGCCGTGTAGTCCTTTGCCACGCGCAGGCCGAGGTTGCTGGTGACTTCATTGCTCAGCCCTCGCTGTAACACGCCTTCCATGAAGGTGTTTTCAATACTGTAGTACTGACGAACGCGTCCGAATGAGAGACCGTATTGCCAGTTGCCCGGACGCACGGAATCAGGCACAGCGGAATAAGGCACGGTAAAACGGGATGTTTTTCCGCTGGCCTCAATGACCTCAACTTCAAGATCCCCCTGACTGCGGGTGTTGTATAAGTCGTTGATAACGAAGGGTCCAGGCGGAACGTTGGTTTCATAAATGACGTTATTTAGCTGCTTAATCACCACGTGTGCGCTGCTGGATGCAACGCCCCTGACTTCCGGAGCATAGCCCCTCTTCCCCTGCGGCCACATGCGTTCATCGGTTGCCAGTTTCACCCCATTGAACGAGAGGCTGCCAAAGAGGCTGCTGTCGGTATAGTTATCCCCCAGCGCCAGCACGCTATCGATCGGTTCGATGGGACGCTGTACCCAGGTTCGAACGGCGTTATAACCCGAATCGCTTCCACTTATGCTGCTGTCCGCATAGCGCAGGTTTCCCTGATGTCGAACCTGCCACAGCCCAAGGTTGGTTCCGGCATTGATGCCGCTCCATAAATAGTGATAGCGGTAGCGAGTGTCTGTATTTTCCGTGAACGTGTAGCGGGTGTTATGCCGCAAAAAGATCGCCGCCATACCCGCGTCCCATTCACTTACCGGAATATAGCCGCGAGGCGTACGCTGGAGTTCCGTCATCGGGATAGCCAGCTGAAGGCGCAGTGAGGCCTGGTCAAACAGCCAGGTTGCATGTTCAGCCCACTCACTCAAAAGGCGACACGCTGTCCCCTCATCGCGGTCTGCTGCTTTCAGTTTTGCGGCCTGCATGAGCGATTTGCCCAGACACGGTTCAGGATCGCGACCATCTGCTTTAGCGCGGAAGACGATCTTTTCTTCGCTTTTCACCAGCGTATTGTTGACGTATACATCCACCAGATAACGTCCGGGTGCGATCTGATGCCGGTTAAACTGCTCCAGATCCATGCCCCAGGACGAGCCCTGCAGCAGTGAAGAGTCAAAAACATATTCTTTCGCCTCCACCAGCCCCGTGCAGCTCAACGAGATACACAGCGCCAGCAGATTGCGACGAAACTCAGGGGTACGAGACAGGGTATTGCCCATTGATCCGTGCTCCCTGATCGTTAACAAGCCATACCCTGACCGTACCGTTTCCCACGGTTTTGGTTTTCCAGTTGTTAAACCAAAACGTTTGACGATCGAAAGGCGCTACCGTATCAGCTGTGAGGGTATGCTTTTTCCCCCCCGCCTCAGCCTCAATGAGGGTTAATGACGCATACCACGGCTGCGGGTTCTCTATCGAAATCCCATATCCCTTTTGCGCATCGAAAGTGGTGTTGACCCGCAGCCCGTTCAGCTGATTTTTTGGGGAGCCAATGCCGGCTGGCCGGTAAATCACTTTTACCCGGGTACGTAGCATGACCAGCATTCTGTTCTGCCCTTTTTCACTCTCGAGATTCGAGGGTGGGACCTGGAGCGCATTGAACCAGTACAGGGATTCCCGATCCTGCGGTAAATCGCGCGCGCCGGTATGAGTCACGCGGATAACTTGTCCCGCTTTCGCCTGGATTCGAAACACGGGAGGGGTCGTCAGAAAAGGGATTTTCGCGCCCTCAGCTGGAGTCGCGTTAACATTACCTTCGTCAAACCAGGTTTGAATCACGTAAGGAATGTCATCATTATTCTTGAGCTGGACGTCAACGGACGAGGCCCCGGCAGGATAAATAATCCGGCTGCCCAGTATCGTGACGCTTGCGGATGCGGTGTTTGCCAGCATCAGTACACATATCAAATAAGTCAGGTACTGAGCGATACGCTGAAGATGTGCGCTTATCATTATTAACAACTCCCGGGTCGAATGAACCTGGTGTGGCGAGACCCTGACTGCAATGCGCTGAGTGGAATGTGCACGTTTGCATCCTGCAAAACGTGCACACGTTAGTTCCAGTGCGGCCTGTTACTGATAGGAAACGGCATATTGCAGCGTGGCCTCTACCGTACCCGCCGTCGCCGCTGCGTTGGCGTAATACTGCGCGGTATAGGTAGCGGAGGCGTCCGTCTGGTTCGCGGCCAGCTTGAGGTCGCCATTACCGGTAAAGCCATTGCTCAGGTTCACAACGGCATTGGCGGTATCCAGGATCTGGACTTCAACGTTCTTCGCGGTGCCGGTGTTGCCAAGGTTGCCGTTAGACGTCACCTGATTACCGACAAACACCGTCGAGATTTTCGTTTCCCCACTGGCGTTGCCCGTGCAGCCGCTTACCCCGATATCAAACGTGACCGATCCCACGGTATCACCGCTGGCGGCAAGATCGGAGGCGCTGACCGTTGGCAATAAAACCACCGGAGAGGCGCTGTTACCGTTTACGGCAACTGAACAGGTTTCATCCGTCACCTCCCCCTGGAAGGTGATGGTGTTGTCAGACGCAGCAAAAGCCCCACCAGAGACCAGTGACGCCCCCAGAACTAACGCAATAATATTTTTCTTGTTCATAACGCTTATTCCTGTTTTATCAATTGAACCGATAATGAAAACTTCCTTTTTTACAGACAAACCGGTCATATGAAATTGAACGCCAAATAAAGGCGAACGCGTAAACCCTGCCCGATGAGCTGCAGGAACAAATCTATACGAAAATCCCTATTACAAAAATAATTAACCATTAAATCGCAAATCTTAAGATTATAATTCTACAGATGAGGTAATTTAATGTGCGATTAAGTTTTTTATGCCAGTCGCGTCATAATTGCAGTGATTACTTATGCGCCAGCGAGGGAGAAAAAAAGGAATTATGCTTTTCTCAAGATTTTGAATGAGAAAAGGATGTTGATTCTCTGGGAGAATTAAACCGGTGATCGGGAGGGAAGATTAAATTCCCGGCGAAAACCGGGAAAATAAAGGATAATGCGCTCAACGTGGTGGCAATAACCCCCAGCATATCTCTTCTTTGCCGTCACTCAACATGCCGCAACGCATAAAATAGAGACGCGAGAGATTGGAAGAATACGTTTTGAACGTACTGCTTTTGATGATCAGGACATACTCATTACTCTTACAGACGGGGTTAAGCTTTACCGCTAAATCCATCACGACCTTCTTTACGTCAGGATTGGTTATACTGTCCAGCGCCTGTTCAGACATCATGACCTTACAGGAGCCAGCATTTCCCATGTAAATCTCATTACGTTCAACGGGCTTACTGGCAACCCAGAATCCTGCAGCCCCGCCCAGCGCCACAACAGCGAAAAAAAGCACCAGCTGATTTACTATTCCTGTTTTCATCGTACGCCAGCGAGATACTTCGCCCGCGCTGCTTTCGGCAGTTTTGCCTTTTAGTAAACGTCCGTTGGCAATATAAGCGGTTTCGGTTTCTGAAGGGGCCCCCATGATGACGTCAACCGGCTCTGAGCATTTTTCGATGTCAACGTGCTGATGCAGCATAAAGCCTATTTTGGGTACGGTGACAATCACCTCCTCATCCATGCCAAGATTCTTCATAATCTTACGTAACTTGCTTACGCACTGGTTAAGATTATTGTTGCTGGAAACCATGCCATAGTCGTCCCAGACTTTCTTAAATATTACTTCCCTTTTTATTGCCTCTCCCTTATGGGCAATAAGCAACAATAAAAGTCTCTTCGTAGGGTTTGAGATTTGAATCAACTCATCCTGAGAACCTTCGAGGCCCAGTGTACTCATATCTGAGTCAAATATTATCTGCTTATTCATTATAAATTTCATATGCATAAACTCTTATTAAGTAAGTTTTCCTCCGGGCATGCGCGAAATGGCTCCTGACGCGTTACCTCGCTTGGGCACGTGACGCAGATCATTTTTAATATTTTCATCTTGTTAAGTTTATTTTTTTTGCGAAGTCCAGGATACATTACACAGTGCAGGCCCCATAGTCAGAATTTTGTACTGTATCATAGACAAGTTAT
>NZ_JADBQK010000025.1:0-30013 GCF_014895885.1 Enterobacter cloacae complex sp. P17RS | reverse complement strand
ATTTTTGCTTTATCATTAAAATTCCTTTTCAGTATACACATAAAAAGGGCACATATTTTATAAACAAACCATTTTTAGGATTCCGTTAATAAAAGCTGATCGTTTAGTGATCAAAATAGAAAATACTAATGCTCAGAAGCAATCTCGTTCATTATTCACACAATAAAGTAACGAAATACGTCAGAGTAAGATGATTGATAGCAAAGAGAAAGCTGATGAGAAAAAAGTAAGGAAAAAATGGCTACACGTCGTGTAGCCATTAACAGAAGGGATTATTCTACGGTGACCGATTTCGCCAGGTTACGCGGCTGGTCAACGTCGGTGCCTTTGATCAGCGCCACGTGGTAAGCCAGCAGCTGCAGCGGAACGGTGTAGAAGATCGGTGCAATCACCTCTTCCACATGCGGCATCTCGATGATGTGCATGTTGTCGCTGCTGGCGAAACCGGCATCTTTATCAGCGAAGACGTACAGCACGCCGCCGCGGGCGCGTACCTCTTCGATATTAGACTTCAGTTTTTCCAGCAGTTCGTTGTTCGGTGCGACAACAATGACCGGCATATCCGCGTCAATCAGCGCCAGCGGGCCATGCTTGAGCTCGCCTGCCGCGTAGGCTTCCGCGTGGATGTAGGAGATCTCTTTCAGCTTCAGTGCGCCTTCCAGCGCAATAGGGTACTGATCGCCACGACCCAGGAACAGAGCATGGTGCTTATCAGAGAAATCTTCCGCCAGCGCCTCAATGCGTTTGTCCTGAGACAGCATCTGCTCAATACGGCTCGGCAGCGCCTGGAGACCGTGAACGATGTCGTGCTCAACGGAAGCATCTTCGCCTTTCAGACGCGCCAGCTTCGCCACCAGCATCAGCAGAACGGTCAGCTGAGTGGTAAACGCTTTGGTGGAGGCCACGCCGATTTCGGTACCCGCTTTGGTCATCAGCGCCAGATCGGACTCACGCACCAGGGATGAGCCCGGGACGTTACAGATGGCCAGCGAGCCCAGATAACCCAATTCCTTAGACAGACGCAGCGCTGCCAGCGTATCCGCCGTTTCGCCGGACTGGGAAAGGGTGATCATCAGGCTGTTACGACGCACCGCAGACTTGCGATAGCGGAACTCAGACGCGATTTCCACGTCGCACGGCACGCCCGCAAGGGATTCAAACCAGTAGCGAGAGACCATACCGGAGTTATAAGAAGTACCGCAGGCTACGATCTGAATATGTTCAACCTTGCCGAGCAGTTCGTTGGCGTTTGCCCCCAGCTCGCTCAGATCCACCTCGCCGTGGCTGATGCGCCCGGTCAGAGTGTTTTTGATAGCGTTCGGCTGCTCGTAGATCTCTTTCTGCATGTAGTGACGGTAAGCGCCTTTGTCGCCCGCGTCGTACTGCAGGTTAGATTCGATCTCCTGACGCTTCACCTGCTCGCCTTTGGTGTCGAAGACGGTCACGCTGCGGCGCGTCACTTCCGCGATATCGCCCTCTTCCAGGAAGATAAAGCGACGGGTGACCGGCAGGAGCGCCAGCTGATCGGAGGCGATAAAGTTTTCACCCATGCCCAGACCGATAACCATCGGGCTACCGGAACGCGCGGCCAGCAGGGTAGATGGATCGCGGGAGTCCATGATCACCGTACCATATGCACCGCGCAGCTGAGGGATAGCGCGCAGCACCGCATCACGCAGCGTACCGCCCTTTGCCAGCTCCCAGTGCACCAGGTGAGCAATCACTTCGGTGTCGGTTTCAGAGACGAAGGTATAGCCGCGCGCTTTCAGTTCTTCGCGCAGCGGTTCGTGGTTTTCGATAATGCCGTTATGCACCACCACGATGTGTTCAGACACATGCGGGTGCGCGTTACCTTCAGACGGTTCGCCGTGCGTCGCCCAGCGGGTATGCGCGATACCGGTACCACCGTGCAGCGGATGTTCTTCCGCGGCCTGAGCCAGCATCTGCACTTTACCGAGACGACGCAGACGGGTCATATGCCCTTCTGCATCCACGACAGCCAGACCGGCAGAGTCGTAACCACGGTATTCCAGACGACGTAAACCTTCGAGAAGGATTTCAGCAATATCACGCTGCGCAACTGCGCCAACAATTCCACACATATTTTAGATTCCGAATTTAGGCATTATGCCTGCGTTGTCGCTGACCTGTATTTACCCTTTCCGGGCGCCCCGAGCCTTGTAGAGAGTGGGGTTATTTTTATGGGTACTGCTTGTGGGGGGAGATATATATTTATCTCCTCTCCCGGGTTTGCCTGATGACGGCTACGCCTTATCAGGCCTACTCAATCGTAGGGCGGGTAAGCGTAGCGCCACCCGCCTTGTTGTTACTTTTTCTTCACCGGGCGTTTCCAGCCCTGCTTGTGTACCTGCGGCACGCGGCTTAACACCAGCTCGTTATCCGCTACGTCGCGCGTGACGGTCGTGCCGGCGGCAATGGTCACGCCGTTACCCACGGTAACCGGTGCCACCAGCTGCGTGTCAGAGCCCACGAACACGTCATCGCCGATGATGGTTTTAAACTTATTGGCGCCGTCATAGTTACAGGTAATGGTTCCTGCACCAATATTCACGTTATCGCCAATCTCCGCGTCGCCCAGATAGGTTAAATGACCCGCTTTGGAGCCTTTACCCAGACGCGCTTTTTTCATTTCCACGAAGTTGCCCACGTGCGCGCCTTCCAGCAGCTCAGCACCCGGGCGCAGACGCGCAAACGGGCCGATAGTACACGCTGCTTCAAGATGAGCATCTTCCACCACGCTGTACGGGCTGATTTCGCAGTCGTCACCGATGACGCTGTTTTTAATCACGCAGCCGGCGCCAATTTTGACGCGGTTGCCCAGCGTGACGTTGCCTTCAAGAATAACGTTAGTATCGATCTCAACGTCGCGCCCGTGAGACACGGTGCCGCGCAAATCGAAACGCGCCGGATCGCGCAACATCACGCCCGCGAGCAGCAGTTTTTCGGCCTGCTCGGACTGATAAATACGCTCAAGACGGGAAAGCTGCAGGCGGTTATTCACGCCGTCCGTTTCGCTGATGCGCGCCGGATGAACGGCGGCGATCTCACGCCCTTCGTGATACGCCATCGCAATGATGTCGGTGATGTAGTACTCACCTTGCGCGTTATTGTTGTCGAGCTGAGAGAGCCAGCGCTTCATGTCCGCGCCATTGGCAATCAGGATGCCGGTGTTGATCTCCTGAATCTTGCGCTGTTCATCACTGGCATCTTTATGTTCAACGATACCCGTTACGTTGCCGTTTTCACGCGTGATACGGCCATAGCCCGTTGGATCGTCCAGCACAACGGTCAATAAACCGATGCCGCCCTGCGGCTTGGCTGCACGCAGGCGAGTCAGCGTTTCAACGGAGATCAGCGGAACATCACCGTAGAGCATCAGAATATCTTCGTCATCGGCAAAGAACGGCGCAGCCTGCTGCATCGCATGACCGGTACCCAGCTGTTCAGCCTGAAGCACCCAGTTGAGCGCATCATCGCTCAGCGTCTTTTTAAGCAGATCGCCGCCGTGGCCGTAGACCAGGTGAACCTGACGGGCACCCAGTTCATTCGCTGCATCAATGACATGCTGCACCATTGGCTTTCCTGCCAGCGTGTGGAGCACTTTAGGCAGATCGGAATACATGCGGGTACCTTTGCCAGCGGCAAGGATCACCACGCTCATCGCACTGTTTGACATACGCATCCTGACGGTAGTTTGAGTGAGAAGTAAAAACGTTTGATGCCTAAAATTCTACATCTTTTTCATCATGAATTAAGGATGAAAAAAAAAGCCAGTCTGGTATCCAGACTGGCTTTTGTGCTTTTCAAGCCGGTGTTACATCGCTTTTTTGGTCAACTCGATAACGCGCAGTTTCGCGATCGCTTTGGCCAGCTCCGCAGACGCCTGAGCGTAATCCACGTCACCATGAGAGCTGCTAATGTGCTCTTCAGCCTTACGCTTCGATTCCAGGGCTCGCGCTTCGTCGAGATCCTGGCCACGAATAGCGGTATCGGCCAGAACGGTCACACTGCCAGGCTGCACTTCAAGAATGCCGCCGGACAGATAGATAAACTCTTCGTGACCGAACTGTTTAACGATGCGGATCATACCAGGCTTAATGGCGGTGAGCAGCGGTGCGTGACCCGGGAAAATACCCAGTTCACCTTCACTGCCCGTTACCTGGATTTTCTCGACCAGACCAGAGAACATTTGTTGCTCTGCGCTGACGACGTCCAGGTGGTAAGTCATTGCCATATCACCCTCCGATTAAGGCGTTAAAGTTTTTTGGCTTTTTCCACGGCTTCTTCGATGGAACCAACCATGTAGAACGCCTGCTCTGGCAGGTGATCGTATTCGCCTTCCATGATGCCTTTAAAGCCACGGATGGTGTCTTTCAGGGAAACGTATTTACCCGGAGAACCGGTGAATACTTCCGCAACGAAGAACGGCTGGGACAGGAAGCGCTGGATCTTACGCGCACGTGCTACCACCAGTTTGTCTTCTTCAGACAGTTCATCCATACCCAGGATGGCGATGATGTCTTTCAGTTCCTGGTAACGCTGCAGCAGGGACTGTACGCCACGCGCGGTGTCGTAGTGTTCCTGACCAACAACCAGTGGATCCAGCTGACGGCTGGTGGAGTCCAGCGGGTCAACGGCCGGGTAGATACCCAGAGACGCGATCTGACGGCTCAGTACCACGGTTGCGTCTAAGTGCGCAAAGGTGGTTGCTGGAGATGGGTCAGTCAAGTCATCCGCTGGTACGTATACCGCCTGAACAGAGGTGATAGAACCGGTTTTGGTAGAGGTGATACGTTCCTGAAGAACACCCATCTCTTCCGCAAGCGTAGGCTGATAACCTACCGCTGATGGCATACGACCCAGCAGTGCAGATACTTCGGTACCGGCCAGGGTGTAACGATAGATGTTATCAACGAACAGCAGAACGTCACGGCCTTCGTCACGGAATTTCTCAGCCATCGTCAGACCAGTCAGCGCAACGCGCAGACGGTTTCCTGGTGGCTCGTTCATCTGGCCGTAAACCAGGGATACTTTGTCCAGAACGTTGGAGTCGGTCATTTCGTGGTAGAAGTCGTTACCCTCACGAGTACGTTCACCTACGCCCGCAAACACGGAGTAACCGGAGTGCTCGATCGCGATGTTACGGATCAGCTCCATCATGTTTACGGTTTTACCTACACCCGCACCACCGAACAGACCAACTTTACCGCCCTTCGCAAACGGACACATCAGGTCGATAACTTTGATGCCGGTTTCCAGCAGTTCCTGAGAGCTGGACAGCTCTTCGTAGGAAGGTGCCGCGCGGTGGATAGCCCAACGCTCTTCTTCGCCGATGTCGCCTTTCATGTCGATTGGCTGACCCAATACGTTCATGATACGACCCAGCGTTGCTTTACCTACAGGCACTTCGATCGGGTGCTCAAGGTCTTTAACTTCCAGACCACGACGCAGACCGTCGGAAGAACCCATGGCGATGGTACGCACGATACCGCCGCCGAGCTGCTGCTGAACTTCCAGCACCAGGCTCTCGTTACCATTCTGTACCTCAAGCGCGTCGTACACGCGTGGTACGGCGTCCTGAGGGAACTCGACGTCCACCACGGCGCCGATTACCTGGACAATCTTTCCAGTAGCCATCTTGAATCCTCTACGTAATTCGTAAACCTGGTTAAACCGCGGCGGCCCCCGAGACGATCTCGGTGAGTTCCTGAGTAATGCTGGCCTGACGAGCTTTGTTGTAAACCAACTGCAGCTCTTTAATCAGGCTGCCGCCATTATCGGTCGCGGCTTTCATCGCCACCATTCGTGCGGCCTGCTCGCTGGCCAGGTTTTCTACAACGCCCTGATAAACCTGAGATTCAACGTAACGACGCAGCAGGGTATCCAGCAGCGGTTTCGGATCGGGTTCATACAGGTAATCCCAGGCTTTCTGCTTCAGCTCGTCATCTTCTGATGCCGGTAACGGCAGCATCTGAGTGAGCGTTGGAACCTGAGACATGGTGTTAATGAATTTGTTGCTGACAACGTACAGTCTGTCCAGACGGCCTTCATCGTAGGCCTGCAACATCACTTTAACCGGGCCGATCAGTTCGGACAGGGACGGGTTATCACCCATACCGGTCACCTGAGCGACAATGTTGCCACCAACGGAGTTAAAGAAAGAGACGCCTTTAGAGCCAATCAGTGCCAGATCGCACTGAACGCCTTTATCAGACCAGCCTTTCATATCCGCCAGCAGTTTTTTGAACAGGTTAATGTTCAAGCCGCCACACAGACCACGGTCAGTCGACACCACCAGGTAGCCCACGCGCTTAACGTCGCGTTCTTCCAGGTAAGGGTGCTTATATTCCAGATTACCGTTTGCAAGGTGACCAATCACTTTGCGCATGGTCTCTGCATAAGGACGGCTGGCCGCCATGCGATCCTGCGATTTACGCATTTTGGAAGCGGCGACCATCTCCATCGCTTTAGTGATCTTTTGCGTGTTCTGGACGCTTGCGATCTTACTACGTATCTCTTTTGCGCCGGCCATGAGCTTCTCCTCAATGCCAGACGGCTTGCCCTGAGACAAGCCGCCGGACGATTACCAGGATTGGGTTGCTTTGAAGGAATCGAGGATAGCTTTCAGCTTGCCTTCGATTTCGTCGTTATAGCCACCGGTCTGGTTGATCTCTTGCATCAGCGGAGCGTGATCACGGTCGACGTAAGCCAGCAGAGCGGCTTCAAAGCTACCGATTTTCGCCAGTTCCACATCTTCGAGGTAACCGCGTTCAGCCGCGAACAGCACCAGGCCCTGCTGAGCAACAGACATTGGAGCGTACTGTTTCTGCTTCAGCAGCTCGGTCACTTTCTGACCGTGGCTCAGCTGTTTACGGGTTGCTTCGTCCAGATCGGATGCGAACTGAGAGAACGCAGCCAGTTCACGATACTGTGCCAGCGCGGTACGGATACCACCGGACAGTTTCTTGATGATCTTGGTCTGAGCAGCACCACCCACACGGGATACGGAGATACCCGGGTTAACCGCCGGACGAATACCGGAGTTAAACAGGTTGGTTTCCAGGAAGATCTGACCATCGGTAATGGAGATTACGTTGGTCGGAACAAACGCAGAAACGTCACCCGCCTGGGTTTCAATGATCGGCAGCGCGGTCAGAGAACCTGTTTTGCCCTTCACTTCACCTTTGGTGAAGTTCTCGACGTATTCCGCGTTAACGCGGGAAGCACGCTCCAGCAGACGAGAGTGGAGGTAGAATACGTCGCCCGGGAATGCTTCACGTCCTGGTGGACGACGGAGCAGCAGGGAAACCTGACGATAAGCAACAGCCTGTTTAGACAGGTCATCGTATACGATCAGCGCATCTTCACCGCGGTCACGGAAGTATTCGCCCATTGCGCAACCGGCGTATGGCGCCAGGTATTGCAGTGCAGCAGATTCAGACGCGGTTGCTACCACAACGATGGTGTTAGACAGTGCGCCGTGCTCTTCCAGTTTACGAACCACGTTAGAAATGGTGGACGCTTTCTGGCCGATAGCCACGTACACACATTTGATGCCGGAGTCACGCTGGTTGATGATGGCGTCGATTGCCATCGCGGTTTTACCGGTCTGACGGTCACCGATGATCAGTTCACGCTGACCACGACCGATTGGGATCATGGCGTCAACGGACTTATAACCAGTCTGCACTGGCTGATCAACGGACTGACGGTCGATAACGCCTGGTGCGATAACTTCGATTGGGGAGAAGCCATCGTGCTCAACCGGACCTTTACCGTCGATTGGCGCACCCAGGGTGTTAACAACGCGACCCAGCAGGCCACGGCCAACCGGCACTTCCAGAATACGGCCAGTACACTTAACCTTCATGCCTTCGGCGAGGTCAGCGTATGGACCCATCACAACTGCACCTACGGAGTCGCGCTCCAGGTTCAGTGCGATAGCGTAACGGTTACCCGGCAGGGAAATCATCTCACCCTGCATACAATCGGCCAGGCCGTGGATGCGGATAACACCGTCACTTACAGAAACAATAGTACCTTCGTTGTGAGCTTCACTCACAACATTGAACTGAGCAATGCGCTGCTTGATCAGTTCGCTGATTTCGGTGGAATTCAGTTGCATGCTCCAGTCCCCTTAAGACTGCAAGACGTCTGCAAGGCGCTCAAGACGGCCGCGTACGCTGCCATCAATGACCATATCACCCGAGCGGATGATTACGCCTGCCATTACAGACTTATCGATTTTGCAATTCAGCTTAACTTTGCGTGACAGACGTTTTTCCATCGCGGCGGTGATTTTCGCAAGCTGTTCGTCACTCAGTTCAGTCGCGGAAGTCACTTCGACTTCTGCAGTTGCTTCACTAAGGGCACGTAAGTGCTCAAACTGCTCGAGAACATCCGGGAGCACACGGAGACGACCATTTTCTGCCATCACCTTAATCAGGTTCTGGCCGTTGGCATCCAGTTGCTCTCCGCACACGGCGATAAACGACGCGGCGAGGGTTTCAGGCGCTAACGCACCGGAAAGCAACTCGGCCATTTGTTCGTTTTTCGTCACCTCAGCGGCAAACGCCAGCATATTCTGCCAGCGATCGACATTTTGGTGTTCGACAGCAAAGTCAAAAGCTGCTTTGGCGTAGGGGCGAGCTACCGTAACAAATTCAGACATCAGCCCCTCCCTCCTTACAGTTCAGCGACAAGTTTGTCCACGATGTCGCTGTTAGCAGCTTCATCCACGGAACGTTCGATGATCTTCTCGGCGCCAGCAACAGCCAGAATCGCAACCTGCTTACGCAGTTCTTCACGAGCACGTTTACGCTCAGCTTCAATTTCAGCCTGAGCCTGTGTCACGATCTTAGTACGTTCCTGTTCTGCTTCAGCTTTGGCTTCGTCCAGGATCTGAGAACGGCGCTTGTTAGCCTGTTCAATGATTACCTGAGCTTCAGCTTTCGCTTTTTTCAGCTGGTCTGTCGCGTTGGCCTGTGCAAGGTCCAAATCTTTCTTAGCGCGTTCTGCGGAAGCCAGACCGTCAGCAATTTCTTTCTGACGTTTTTCGATGGCAGCCATTAAAGGCGGCCATACATACTTCATGCAGAACCAGACAAAGAGAATAAACGCGATGGCCTGGCCGAGGATTGTTGCGTTCATGTTCACAGCACAATACCTCTTAAATTTCTGTGGCTTGGGGTTTTAAAACAACTACTACGCGACAGCAAACATCACGTACAGACCCAGACCTACAGCGATCATTGGGATAGCATCCACCAGACCCATAACGATAAAGAACTGAGTACGCAGCAGAGGAATCAGATCAGGTTGACGCGCTGCGCCTTCCAGGAATTTACCTCCGAGGATGCCGATACCGATCGCAGCACCGATAGCCGCCAGACCCATCATCACAGCGGCAGCCATGTACAGCAGATCCATATTCAGGTTTTCCATGACAGTCTCCAGTTTGTTTCAATTAAAACGTAGTAGTGTTGGTAAAAAATCAGTGCTCTTCAGACGCCATCGACAGATAGACGATCGTCAGAACCATGAAGATAAAGGCTTGCAGCGTAATGATCAGGATGTGGAAAATGGCCCATGGCACATTCAGAACCCACTGTGACCACCACGGCAGAAGACCCGCGATCAGAATGAAAATCAGCTCACCCGCATACATGTTGCCGAACAGTCGCAGACCCAGTGAAACAGGTTTGGACAGCAGGCTAACGCCTTCCAGGATCAGGTTGACCGGAATAAACGCCCAGTGGTTGAACGGCTGCAAGGTAAGCTCTTTCACAAAGCCGCTTACGCCTTTCATTTTGATGCTGTAGAAAAGAATCAGGATAAACACGCCCAGCGCCATCGACAGGGTGATGTTCACGTCCGCAGACGGTACAACACGCAGCGCAGGCAGGCCGAAGATGTGCTCGCCGATGAACGGCAGCAGGTCAATTGGCAGCAGGTCCATCAGGTTCATCAGGAAGACCCAAACGAACACGGTCAGGGCCAGCGGAGCAATCAGCTTGCTCTTACCATGGTACATGTCTTTCACGCTGCCATGGACGAAGCCGATGATCATCTCAACGAACGTCTGGAATTTCCCTGGAACACCGCTGGTCGCTTTTTTAGCAACGCTGCGGAACATGGCCAGGAACAGAAGACCCAAAACCACCGAGAAGAACATGGAGTCGATGTTGATCGTCCAGAAGGTGGCCGGGGGGTTATGTGGATCCACCAGCGAGAATGTACGCAGGTCCAGCTGAAGGTTATTCAGATGGTGACCTATGTAATCCTGCGGCGTCATATTTTCTGAAGCCATGATGCCTTTTACCCTTTGTTATTGATTACAGCTGGAGCCAGAACTTGTACCACCAGCACCAAAACCCACGTTGCTATCAGCGGCATGAATACCACTTTCAAAACCGCCAGCGCCATCACCAGTAGAGCAAAGGTCAGCAACACCTTACACACTTCGCCGAGGGCGAAGGACCAGGCCACGCGGCCTTTGGCGGGTGTATGCGCCTGATGACGCCAGGCAAAAATCATAAACAACACGTTTGGCAGCACGACCGCCAAACCCCCGCACACGGCGGAGATGCCCCAGAAGGGGTCTTTGAGGCTAAACAGCAGTCCACTTGCTATCACAGCCAGAAACTGAATGAACAGAAGCTTACGAGCAACGTTTCTACTCAAGAGCGACACAGACATCACGTTTTTACTCCTGCTCCCTTCGAGGTATGCCGCGTGTCGTATAAAACGTCCTTTAAGGCTCAGAGTCAAGCATCAAAAAGCGGACAAATTATACGGTGCGTACCCGTGATTTCAAACATTAAGTAGCGAAAAGGTGAATAAATGTTTAAATATTTTTCCCCAGCGCTATTTTTTAACTTTCGTAGAAAGCACCGACCTTCGAGCAAAACTGCAAACAGCGCGAAAACGTTGACTACAAAGCGTGCACGAGATCACAAAACACACATTTGCGATAAGGTTGTATTTATCAAAGCCGTAAATCGCCCAGGATTATCTTTCTGAAATTAAACACAAAATATCGCAACTATTTTCAAAACAGACCCGTACACAATAAAAACCTTTTATTGACATTCTTAATAAGTAATTAACATTGCGTTCTGGTTACAGCCTTCCACTTTTAGCAGGCTGATATTTTCATAGTTGACTATCTTCGCGATGAATAATCGACGTGAGGTTAACCGCAAGAAAATCCCTGGTAAAAAAGCGGTTAAACGCTCTCTGGTTAATCCCGGGTAGTTGTGCTGTTTTTTAACATACTCAGAACAGCACAAATTCCACATTTTTTATTATTTTTTTAAAAATTGTTTGGCTTAATTATCACCAGATGACGTTCACCGTCGAGCTGCGGAACGTTTAATTTCTCGATGGTTTCAACGCTAAAACCGTCCGGAAGCTGTTCAATTTCATCACCGGGCAGCTGTCCTTTCAGCGCATAAAAACGGCCATCTTCTGCCGGCAGATGCTTACACCAGCTCACCATGTCATTGAGCGAAGCAAACGCACGGCTGATAACGCCGTCAAACGGCGGCTCTGCCGGAAACTCCTCTACCCTGCTCTGTACGGGCGTGATGTTATCGAGCTTCAGTTCATGCTGAACCTGGCGTAAAAAGCGCACGCGCTTGCCCAGGCTGTCCAGCAGCGTGAAATGGCTCTCAGGTCGGACAATCGACAGCGGAACGCCCGGCAAACCCGGCCCCGTCCCCACGTCGATAAAACGTCCACCTTTCAGGTACGGCGCCACCACGATACTATCGAGAATATGGCGAACCAGCATCTCGTTGGGATCGCGCACAGACGTCAGGTTGTACGCTTTATTCCATTTGTTCAGCATATCGACATACGCCACCAGCTGGTTTTTCTGGTGATCGGTGAGCGAAATACCTGCCTGATCCAGCAGACGAGAGAGTTTGTTGAGCACGGTGAATACCTGTTGAGAGTTTTTTTGCCCGGTGGCGCTGCCGCTTACCGGGCCTACGAATAAGTAGGGCGGGTCAGCGAAGCGCCACCCGCCAAAAGCAATGTCAATTACGCGCTACGGCGCAGCATGCCCTGCTTTTTCAGCCACACCAGCAGGATCGAAATCGCCGCCGGCGTAACGCCCGAGATACGAGAGGCCTGGCCAATCGATACCGGTTTGTGATCGTTCAGCTTAGCGATCACTTCGTTGGAAAGGCCCGTCACCTGACGGTAGTCCAGCATTTCCGGCAGCAGCGTGTTTTCGTTGCGCTGCTGTTTTTCGATCTCATCCTGCTGACGCGCGATGTAGCCTTCATACTTCACCTGAATTTCGACCTGCTCGGCAGCTTCAGCGTCTTCAAGGCCCGGTGCGAACGCGGTCAGTTTGACCAGATTCTCGTAGGTGACTTCAGGACGACGCAGCAGATCTTCGCCGCTGGCTTCACGCGACAGCGGCGCTGTTAAGTGAGCGTTCACTTCGGCAGCGGTTTCCGCCTGTGGGTTTACCCACGTGGTTTTCAGGCGTTGACGCTCCTGTTCAATACGTTCCAGCTTCTCGTTGAAGCGCGCCCAGCGTTCGTCATCCACCAGACCCAGCTCGCGGCCTATCTCGGTCAGACGCAGGTCGGCGTTGTCCTCGCGCAGCATCAGACGATATTCCGCGCGAGAGGTAAACATACGGTACGGTTCTTTGGTGCCCAGCGTGCAGAGATCGTCGACCAAAACGCCCAGATAGGCCTGAGAACGCGCCGGCGCCCAGCCCTCTTTCTCGGCAGAGAAGCGGGCAGCGTTCAGACCGGCAAGCAACCCCTGCGCTGCGGCTTCTTCGTAGCCGGTGGTGCCGTTAATCTGCCCCGCGAAGAACAGGCCGTGGATGAATTTGCTCTCCAGCGTCGGCTTCAGGTCACGCGGGTCGAAGAAATCGTACTCAATAGCGTAGCCAGGGCGAACGATTTTCGCATTCTCCATCCCCTGCATTGAGCGAACAATTTGCATCTGCACGTCGAAGGGCAGGCTGGTGGAGATGCCGTTCGGGTAAATTTCGTTCGAGGTCAGCCCTTCCGGCTCCAGGAAGATCTGATGCTGGTTACGATCGGCAAAGCGCATCACTTTGTCTTCGATCGACGGGCAGTAACGTGGGCCGATCCCTTCGATCACGCCAGCGTACATTGGGCTGCGGTCGAGGTTATTGCGGATCACGTCATGGGTTTTTTCGTTGGTATGCGTGATGTAGCACGGTACCTGCTGCGGGTGTTGCGCCGCGTTGCCCATGAACGAGAAAACCGGCATCGGGTTATCGCCGTGCTGTTGGGCCAGTACGCTGAAATCAATGGTGCGCGCATCGATACGCGGCGGCGTGCCGGTTTTCAGACGGCTGACGCGCAGCGGCAGTTCACGCAGACGACGAGACAGCGGAATGGACGGCGGATCGCCAGCACGGCCACCGCTGTAGTTGTCCAGACCAATATGGATTTTGCCGTCCAGGAATGTCCCGACCGTCAGCACCACGGCTTTGGCGCGGAACTTGAGGCCCATCTGGGTCACGGCGCCCACGACGCGATCGTTCTCAACGATAAGATCTTCTACCGCCTGCTGGAAGATCATCAGGTTCGGCTGGTTCTCCAGCGCGGTGCGCACGGCCTGGCGGTAAAGCACGCGGTCTGCCTGCGCACGAGTGGCGCGAACAGCAGGGCCTTTACTCGCGTTTAGTATCCTAAACTGAATGCCCGCATGATCGATCGCTTTCGCCATCAGGCCGCCAAGTGCATCCACTTCTTTTACCAGGTGTCCTTTCCCAATGCCGCCAATCGCCGGATTACAGGACATTTGTCCCAGCGTGTCGATATTGTGTGTCAAAAGCAGGGTCTGCTGACCCATTCGCGCTGCGGCCATTGCGGCCTCAGTGCCTGCATGACCCCCGCCAATGATGATGACGTCAAAAGGATCCTGATAAAACATGGTGGTCTGCCTCGCGTAAAGCGGTATGAAAATGGATTGAAGCCCGGGCCGTGGATTCTACTCAACTTTAGTCTTTCGAGAAAGCATTGGGATCCTGGGCTATTAAAAAGAAGATCTTTTTATTTAGAGATCTGTTCTATTGTGATCTCTTATTAGGATCGCGGACACGTGTGGATAAGTCCGATCCTGCAAATAAGATCATGCAGTTAGGAAGGATCGTTTGCTGTGAATGATCGGTGATCCAGGACCGTATAAGCTGGGATCAGATCGCGACTTTATACACAGGCCAAAAACGACGCTAGGGTTGTTCTTTGGATAACTACGGGTTAATACGAGCTTTTAACCAGAGTTATCCACATCTGTTCGCGCGATCTTTAATCGTTTTTGAGTAAATTTTTCCATTCCGCGAGCCAGATCTCGGCTGGATCTTCCGGAATGTCATGATCGAGGATGTTGATCTTGAGCGTTTCACCCAGCTGTTTTGCTCCGCAAGCGGTAACAGCGGCTTCGACCTTCTCTATTGCCCCGCAAAAGGTGTCATATTCACGACTGCCGATCCCCACTGCGCCAAAACGGACGTTTGACAGGTCGGGCTGCTGTTCCAGCAGTTCGTCATATAAAGGTTGCAGGTTATCCGGCAGATCGCCCGCGCCGTGCGTGGAGGTGATCAGCAGCCAGACCCCGTCAGCCGGGAGATCTTCAAGCAGCGGCCCGTGCAGCGTTTGTGTAGAAAAGCCTGCATCTTCCAGCTTTTCAGCCAGATGTTCCGCTACGTATTCCGCACCGCCAAGAGTGCTGCCGCTGATAAGGGTAATGTCCGCCATTGATCGCTCGCTCAGATAAAGAGGGGATCATTGTACGCTGTGAACGAGCTGGGATCTACCTGTGGAAAATGTGGGAATGAATTTGCCCGATCACGGGCGGATGGTACGCATGATCGGGTTTTGCAGGGAGATCAGTGTCTCGGTGGACTGAATTTCATCGATTGTTTGGATCTTGTTGATAAGTACCTGCTGGAGGGCATCGATGGAGCGGCACATCACCTTGATAAAGATGCTGTAGTGCCCGGTGGTGTAGTACGCCTCGGTGACTTCATCGAGCGCGTTCAGCTTTGCCAGCGCGGAGGGGTAATCTTTTGCGCTTTTAAGAATAATGCCGATGAAGCAGCAGACGTCGTAACCCAGCTGCTTCGGGCTGACGTCGATGCGCGCGCCGGTAATGATCCCTGCCTGCTTCATCTTCTCTACGCGAACGTGAATGGTTCCCGGGCTGACGCCAAACTGTTTCGCCAGTTCAGCGTAGGCTGTACGGGCATTGGCCATTAAGGCCTCAAGGATGCCGCGGTCCAGATTGTCGATCTGATAATTTTCCATAGCTTTTTCTTATGAAGATTAATGAATACGTCTATTCTAGCGTCTTATTTTAACGAATCAAAAGTGAAGGTGGCTTTTTGTTGATGGGTTATTGAATTAAGTGCCGGTTCTGTTGCTTAATCAATATCAACAGGACGCAGGAGTATAAATAATGAAAACCGCTTACATCGCAAAACAACGCCAGATCAGTTTCGTAAAATCCCATTTTTCCCGCCAGCTGGAAGAGAAGCTTGGTCTTATTGAAGTTCAGGCGCCGATTCTGAGCCGCGTGGGTGACGGGACGCAGGATAACCTGTCTGGATGCGAAAAAGCGGTACAGGTGAAAGTGAAAACACTGCCAGATGCACAGTTCGAAGTGGTGCATTCCCTGGCGAAGTGGAAGCGTCAAACCCTGGGACAACACGACTTCAGCGCGGGCGAAGGGCTCTACACGCACATGAAAGCCCTTCGCCCCGATGAAGACCGCCTCTCCCCGATTCACTCTGTCTACGTTGACCAGTGGGACTGGGAGCGCGTAATGGGTGACGGCGAGCGCCACGTCGGCACGCTGAAATCCACCGTTGAGGCGATCTACGCGGGGATCAAAGCGACCGAAGCGGCCGTGAGCAAAGAGTTTGGTCTGGTACCGTTCCTGCCGGATACGATCCACTTTGTCCACAGCCAGGAACTGCTGAGCCGCTTCCCGGATCTGGATGCCAAAGGCCGCGAGCGGGCGATCGCCAAAGAGCTGGGCGCGGTATTTCTGATTGGCATCGGCGGCAAACTGTCTGATGGCAAACGTCACGACGTTCGTGCGCCGGATTATGATGACTGGAGCACCGCGGGCGAAAGCGAATATGCCGGTCTGAACGGCGATATTCTGGTCTGGAACCCGGTTCTGGAAGATGCGTTTGAGCTCTCTTCGATGGGGATCCGAGTGGATGCAGAGGCGCTGAAGCGCCAGCTGGCGGTGACTGGTGATGAAGATCGCCTTAAATTAGAGTGGCATCAGGCGCTGTTGCGCGGTGAAATGCCGCAGACCATCGGCGGCGGTATCGGGCAGTCCCGTCTGACCATGCTGCTGCTGCAACTGTCTCACATTGGTCAGGTGCAGTGTGGGGTCTGGCCGCAGCAGGTACGTGAAAGCGTCGATTCTCTTCTTTAATTAACGCCGCCAGCGTCTGAGCAGACGGCTACGCAACCCGGTATCAAAGCGCCAGATATGATCGAAGATGCGCATGATGCCGGGTTTTCCATGTGCGGACATCGCCACGGCATGAAAACGGTGCTGGTGCACGCGTTGCAGCTCCTTCACTTTATTTACCACATCTTCCGGCAGCCGCTGGGCAATGAAATCGGAAATCACCACCGCGTCAGCGTCGTACCAGTCGCCGCCCTGCATCCGTTCTACAATGCTGCGAAAACAGCTGGCCAGATCGGTGCCGCCGCGAAAACGCTGGCTTAAAAAGCGGATGGCCTGCTCAATACCCTGCTGGTTCGTCAGCTCGTAGCCCACGACTTCGCTGGAGAAGAGCATGATAAAGCAGCGACGGCGGTCAGCGAGCGCCACGCGCATCAGCGCCAGGCAGAACGCCTTCGCACACTGCTCGTTAAAGCCGCCCATTGAGCCGGACGTATCCACGCAGACAATAAACGGCCCGCGCGGTTGCTCATCAAAGTCCTGATGCACGACCGGGCGCTGGCTGAGCTTCTCTCGCCAGGCTTCGCCGTGCAGCCGATAGGTGAGAAGCTGTTTTTCCACCAGCCGACGGTAAAACTCATACTCCAGTTCGGTCATTCCCAGCGTGCTTAGCTCGGTCGGCAGCAGGCGCAGGATGTCATCGCTTTGCTGGAGTCCGTCGACCTGCTCCGGCACGGTAGCCGGTTCGCGTACAAGGGTGCGGAAGGTTTCCATCGGGGCATCCTTCTTTGGGACCGATTTGGCCTCTCGCGAGCGGCCGAGCTGTTCCGCGAGCTTCATCAGCTCCGGCTGCTGGGTAAGAAAGTCGCCGTACTTCACGATCAGCTGATAATCCCCGCGCCGCAGCTGCCCGGCGCTCATATCCCAGAGGCGACCAGCGGCGTTTTCATTTTCTACCAGCACCTCTTCGAGCTGGCCACTCAGCGTCATGCGTTCCTGGACTTCGCTGAGCAGCTGTTCCCGCTCTTCATCCAGAAGCTGTTGGTTCAACGTGGTAGCCTGGACGACCAGGCTCAGGCGCCAGCGCTGTAAAAAGAGCGTGTGCAGCGCCGGGGTAAAGGTGGCGTTTTCTGTGACCAGCATTCTGGCCTGGCTGGCAAACGGAGAGTGGACTTTATCGAGCAGGGTAAGGGTTTGCGGGATCTGGACGATAAACTGTGGCGTCGATAGCCGCTGACACTGCTGATAGGCCGCGACTTCCTCCGTCAGTTCAGGCGGGACTTCTGTCTCCTTAAACCGCTGCCGCAGATTGTCGCGCCAGCGCGGGAGATCGTCCGTCATCGCTTTTTTGAGCTTCGGGAATTTTTCAAAGAAGGCCGCCAGCTGCGGCGATGCCAGAAGGGTAATCACCACCTCCTCGATCAACCCTTCCTCGCTGACGGCCAGCATCATATTGAGCGTGTCCAGCGTTAGCATTGACGCGCCTGTTTGATCTGCGCGCTGACGTCCTGCAGGCTGGCTTCAATGCGACCTAGCCAGTCGCTATGAATAAAGAGGCATTTTTGCTGCTCGCTGAAGCGGGTGTGCTGCTGATGCCATTCGGTATCCAGCGCTTCCAGCTGCTGTTTAATCTCTTCCGGCACGCTGTCCGAGGCGGTGCCGGGAAGCGCAAGACGCGATCCCTGAAGGCTCACGTCGCGGATCACCAGGTGCTGGCTGCTGTCCACTTCCATATTCAGCGGCTGCGCGAAACCGATGCCGTTGAGCTTTCCGCGGATCTCCCCGCCCTTATCCAGCCACTGCGCCAGCGGCTCGCGTTCAATCGTAATGTGCACCACCTGCATATCATGCAGTTTGAGGGGCTGCTGGAGCAGCAGTGTCAGCGTCGTGCCGGTCAGATCGGCGGGTAGCTCGTAATGCGGTTTGCGGGCGAACATGCCGCCCAGTCGGTTCACTTTTAGCGCGGTTTTATCGCTTTGCTGCTGCTGGAGCTGAATGCGCCGTTGGGCAATCGCCCCCAGCTGGTTAAGCATCGCCTGCTGCCCCCAGGCGTGCCCGGTCATCAAAACGTCCAGCTGCTGCTGCATCAGGTTCATGCCTTCTGCGTCGTGCCAGAGGCAGTCTTTTAGCAGGATCAGATCGATAGGGGCGACCGCGTCGCGACCGCTGAACAACGCGCTGGCCTGGAGCAGACGGATCGCTTTTTTCCAGCGACGATCCGAGACGTACGGGGCGGAAGGCAGGGAATCAAGCTGCTGGCGCAGCATGAAGATCAGCTCAAAGACGGCGTCGGGCAGCTTAATTTTACCGATCTCATCCTGCCACTGATGGTACTCCTCGTCCGTCACCTGCAGTGAAGGTGCCACCGGGTTTTCGTTTTCGTCCTGCTGGCTCACCAGCATTGAACGGAAGTTTGATTTATCCTGGACTTTATCCAGCCACAGGCGGATCAGCATGCGGTCATACAGCGCTTCCAGGCTGCTGTCGGCTTCGGGCAGTTCGTTTGACGCGGCCACCAGCAGGCGCATGGGGATCTTCTCTTCGCTCGCGCCGTTGCGGAAGCGACGTTCGTTGATTGCCGTCAGCAGGGTATTCAGAATGGCCGGGCCGGCTTTCCAGATCTCATCAAGAAAGACGATTTCCGCTTCCGGAAGATAGCCCGCCGTCAGACGCTCATAGCGCCCTTCATCTTTCAGGGCCTGAATAGAAAGCGGGCCGAAAACTTCTTCTGGCGTGGAGAAGCGCGTCATCAAATACTCGAATGCGCGAGCGTTCTGGAAAGCGAACTTTAGGCGGCGTGCAATCAAACTTTTGGCAATGCCCGGCGGTCCCAGCAGAAATACGCTTTCACCGCTCAATGCCGCCAGCAGGCAAAGGCGAATGGCGTGGCTACGCTCGTAAAGGCCTTTCTCCAGCGCGCTGCTGAGGCGGGAAATTCTTTCTGCTAATAAATGTGAGTGAGCCATAATAGTTTTGCATCCTTTCGCCGTTGTGGCGGCCAATTGAAGCGAGTATAGACGTTTCAGTCAGGGCTGGTAATAGGCTGAAGTGCGGCGCAATTTTCTTTGCGCTACATTAATGCGGTTGCATTTAGGGGTACGATTTTGCAATGAATCGTGCATACTGTGCGCTTTTTGTGGACCAAGGGACAGGAACACATTTGTTATTTAAACGAAAAGACTAGTCTATGAGCACTGATAATAAGCAATCATTACCCGCAATAACGCTTGCGGCGATCGGGGTTGTCTACGGTGATATCGGCACCAGCCCGCTTTATACGCTTCGTGAATGTTTGTCCGGCCAGTTTGGCTTTGGTGTTGAGCGCGATGCCGTGTTTGGCTTCCTGTCCCTCATCTTCTGGCTGCTGATCCTGGTCGTTTCCGTTAAATATCTCTCCTTCGTTATGCGTGCAGATAATGCGGGCGAAGGCGGGATCCTGACCCTGATGTCCCTTGCCGGTCGCAATACCTCGGCCAGAATGACGTCTGTGCTGGTGATTATCGGCCTGATAGGTGGCAGCTTCTTCTACGGGGAAGTGGTGATAACACCGGCTATCTCGGTGCTCTCGGCGATTGAAGGGCTGGAGATTATTGCCCCGCAGCTTGATGCCTGGGTTGTCCCGCTGGCAATCATCGTGTTGACGCTGCTGTTCATGATCCAGAAACACGGTACCGGGCTGGTGGGCAAACTGTTTGCGCCGATTATGCTGGCCTGGTTCCTGATCCTGGCGGCGCTCGGTTTGCGCAGCATTATTGCGAACCCGGACGTGCTGCATGCGCTGAACCCTTACTGGGCGGTGCATTTCTTCCTTGAATACAAAGTGGTTTCCTTCGTGGCGCTGGGTGCGGTCGTGCTCTCCATCACCGGTGTGGAGGCGCTCTATGCTGATATGGGGCATTTCGGGAAGCTGCCTATCCGCGTGGCATGGTTTATTGTGGTGCTCCCGTCGCTGGTGCTGAACTACTTCGGTCAGGGCGCGCTGTTGCTCAAGAACCCGGAGGCGATTAAAAACCCGTTCTTCCTGCTGGCACCTGACTGGGCGCTGGTGCCTATGCTGATCCTCGCAACGCTAGCGACCGTGATAGCCTCTCAGGCGGTGATTTCCGGGGTGTTCTCTCTGACCCGTCAGGCCGTTCGTCTGGGATATCTCTCGCCAATGCGCATCATCCATACCTCAGAAATGGAGTCGGGCCAGATCTACATCCCGTTCGTTAACTGGCTGCTCTACTTCGCTGTTGTGATCGTGATTGTTAGCTTCGAACACTCCAGTAATCTGGCGGCGGCCTACGGTATTGCCGTGACCGGTACGATGGTGCTGACGTCGCTTCTCTCCACCACGGTGGCGTACCGCAACTGGCACTGGAATAAGTTCCTCGTGGGGATGATTCTGGTGGGCTTCCTGTGCATTGACGTGCCGCTGTTCTCTGCGAACCTCGACAAAATTGTCTCCGGTGGCTGGCTGCCGCTGACGCTGGGCCTGTTGATGTTCATTGTCATGACCACATGGAAAAGCGAGCGCTTCCGCTTGCTGCGCCGCATGCATGAGCACGGTAATTCTCTGGAGGCGATGATCGCGTCGCTTGAGAAATCCCCGCCGGTGCGCGTGCCGGGTACCGCGGTTTACATGTCTCGTGCCCTGAATGTGATCCCGTTTGCGCTGATGCATAACCTTAAGCACAACAAAGTGCTGCACGAGCGCGTGATCCTGCTGACGCTGCGCACCGAAGATGCGCCGTACGTTCACAACGTGCGCCGCGTACAGATTGAGCAGCTGTCCCCGACCTTCTGGCGCGTGGTGGCGAGCTACGGCTGGCGCGAAACGCCGAACGTGGAAGAGGTGTTCCACCGCTGCGGTCTGGAAGGGTTAAGCTGCCGGATGATGGAGACGTCGTTCTTTATGTCCCACGAGTCGCTGATCATCGGCAAGCGCCCATGGTATCTGCGTCTGCGCGGTAAGCTGTATCTGATCCTGCAGCGTAACGCCCTGCGCGCGCCTGACCAGTTTGAGATCCCGCCTAACCGCGTCATTGAGCTGGGGACGCAGGTCGAGATTTAAGTCTCCGTGCGGCCTGATGCCCTCACCCCGTCCCTCTCCCACAGGGAGAGGGCGCAAACATCTAAAACGGTAACCTGACGGTTACCGTTTTGCATTTACCTCCCCTCCATTTCACTTAGCGAAACGTTTCGACGTTGATCACAAATCCGTTACGTCATGATGGTTTTCTGAACATTTATGCGGCTACACTATTTTTAGCGAAACGTTTCGCTAGTGGAGCAAGAAAATGAAGAAAGGCACGGTTCTCAACTCAGAAATCTCATCGGTTATTTCCCGTCTTGGGCATACCGATACGCTGGTGGTTTGCGATGCAGGCTTACCGGTTCCGCGCAGCACAACCCGTATCGATATGGCGTTAACGCAGGGCGTGCCCTCGTTTATGCAGGTACTGGAGGTGGTGACGGCGGAGATGCAGGTTGAGGCGGCCATTCTCGCGGCGGAAATCAAACAACATAATCCGCAACTCCACGAAACGTTGCTCAGCCACATTGAGCAACTGCAACAACACCAGGGAAACACCATAGAAATTCGTTACACAACGCACGAACAGTTCAAACAACAAACCGCAGACAGTCAGGCGGTGATTCGCAGCGGGGAGTGTTCCCCGTATGCGAATATCATTCTCTGTGCTGGCGTCACCTTCTGAGGCCATCATGGACGCATTACTGCAACTCAAAGGGATCGATAAGTCGTTCCCGGGCGTAAAAGCCCTCTCCGGTGCGGCGCTTAACGTCTACCCAGGACGCGTGATGGCGCTGGTGGGCGAAAACGGTGCCGGCAAATCCACCATGATGAAAGTGCTGACCGGGATCTACCAGCGCGATGCCGGTTCACTCGTTTGGCTGGGTAAAGAAACCACCTTTAACGGCCCGAAATCCTCTCAGGAAGCGGGCATCGGCATTATTCACCAGGAGCTGAACCTCATCCCGCAGCTGACCATTGCGGAGAACATCTTCCTGGGCCGCGAGTTCGTGAACCGGTTCGGCAAAATCGACTGGAAAACCATGTACGCCGAAGCGGACAAGCTGCTGGCGAAGCTGAACCTGCGCTTTAAGAGTGACCGTCTGGTGGGCGACCTTTCCATCGGCGATCAGCAGATGGTGGAAATCGCGAAGGTGCTGAGCTTCGAGTCGAAGGTCATCATTATGGATGAACCGACCGATGCCCTGACCGATACCGAAACCGAATCCCTGTTCCGCGTGATCCGCGAGCTCAAAGCGCAGGGACGCGGCATTGTCTATATCTCTCACCGCATGAAAGAGATCTTCGAAATTTGCGACGACGTTACCGTCTTCCGCGACGGCCAGTTTATCGCCGAGCGCGAAGTGGCGACGCTGACCGAAGATACGCTGATCGAAATGATGGTGGGACGTAAGCTCGAAGACCAATATCCGCATCTGGACAAAGCGCCGGGCGAGATCCGCCTGAAGGTAGATAACCTCTGCGGCCCAGGCGTAAACGATGTGACCTTTACCCTGCGTCAGGGCGAAATCCTGGGCGTGGCGGGCCTGATGGGTGCGGGCCGTACCGAGCTGATGAAAGTGCTGTACGGCGCACTGCCGCGTACCAGCGGTTACGTTACCCTTGACGGCCATGAAGTGGTGACCCGCTCGCCGCAGGGCGGGCTGGCGAACGGCATTGTCTATATCTCCGAAGACCGCAAGCGCGACGGCTTAGTGCTGGGCATGTCGGTGAAAGAGAATATGTCCCTCACCGCGCTGCGCTATTTCAGCCATAGCGGCGGCAGCCTGAAGCATAAAGATGAGCAGCAGGCGGTCAGTGATTTTATCCGTCTCTTCAACGTTAAAACCCCGTCGATGGAGCAGGCTATTGGCCTGCTTTCCGGCGGGAATCAGCAGAAAGTGGCGATTGCCCGCGGGCTGATGACGCGCCCGAAGGTGCTGATCCTCGACGAGCCAACCCGCGGCGTGGACGTGGGCGCGAAAAAAGAGATCTATCAGCTGATTAACCAGTTCAAGGGCGACGGTCTGAGCATCATTCTGGTTTCTTCCGAGATGCCAGAAGTATTAGGCATGAGCGATCGCATTATCGTCATGCATGAAGGGCATCTCGGCGGTGAATTCACTCGCGAGCAGGCCACCCAGGAAGTTCTGATGGCTGCCGCTGTGGGCAAGCTTAATCGCGTGAATCAGGAGTAAGAAGATGACTACCCAGGCTGTTTCTGGTCGCCGCTATTTCACAAAGGCATGGCTGATGGAACAAAAATCGCTGATTGCCCTGCTGGTGCTGATCGCGATTGTCTCGACCATGAGCCCGAATTTCTTCACCGTGAATAACCTGTTCAACATTCTGCAGCAGACGTCGGTGAACGCCATTATGGCGGTCGGCATGACGCTGGTGATTTTGACCTCGGGTATCGATCTGTCCGTCGGTTCCCTGCTGGCGCTCACCGGTGCGATCGCCGCTTCAATTGTGGGAATTGAGGTCAACGCGCTGGTGGCCGTTGCGGCTGCACTGGCGGCTGGCGCGGCGATTGGTGCCGTAACTGGCGTGATTGTGGCAAAAGGCCGCGTTCAGGCGTTTATCGCCACGCTGGTGATGATGCTGCTGCTGCGCGGTGTGACCATGGTTTACACCAACGGTAGCCCGGTGAATACCGGGTTTACGGATAACGCGGATCTGTTTGGCTGGTTCGGTATCGGTCGCCCGCTGGGTGTCCCGACCCCGGTCTGGATCATGGCTATCGTCTTCCTGGCGGCGTGGTACATGCTGCACCATACCCGCCTGGGCCGTTATATCTATGCGCTGGGTGGTAACGAAGCGGCCACGCGCCTGTCCGGTATCAGCGTTAATAAAGTCAAAATTATCGTGTACTCCCTGTGCGGCCTGCTGGCCTCTCTGGCGGGCATCATCGAAGTGGCGCGCCTCTCTTCCGCGCAGCCGACTGCGGGGACGGGGTACGAGCTGGATGCCATCGCGGCGGTGGTTCTGGGCGGTACGAGCCTTGCGGGCGGTAAAGGTCGCATTGTTGGGACATTGATCGGCGCACTGATCCTCGGTTTCCTGAATAATGGTTTGAATTTGTTAGGTGTTTCCTCCTATTACCAGATGATCGTTAAGGCAGTGGTGATTTTGCTGGCGGTACTGGTAGACAACAAAAAACAGTAACTGACGACACTACAGGACATCTTAGATATGAACATGAAAAAACTGGCTACCCTGATTTCCGCTGTCGCGCTGAGCGCAACCGTAAGTGCTAACGCCATGGCGAAAGATACCATCGCGCTGGTTGTCTCTACCCTGAACAACCCGTTCTTCGTCTCCCTGAAGGACGGTGCGCAGAAAGAAGCGGACAAACTGGGCTACAACCTGGTGGTGCTGGATTCTCAGAACAACCCGGCGAAAGAGCTGGCTAACGTTCAGGACTTAACCGTTCGTGGCACCAAAATTCTGCTGATCAACCCAACCGATTCTGATGCCGTAGGCAACGCCGTGAAGATGGCAAACCAGGCGAAAATTCCGGTGATCACTCTGGACCGTCAGGCAACGAAAGGCGAAGTTGTGAGCCACATTGCGTCTGATAACGTGCTGGGCGGTAAAATTGCTGGTGACTACATCGCGAAGAAAGCCGGTGAAGGCGCGAAAGTTATCGAACTGCAGGGTATCGCCGGTACTTCCGCGGCCCGTGAACGTGGTGAAGGCTTCCAGCAGGCCGTGGCTGCACACAAATTCAACGTGCTGGCCAGCCAGCCGGCAGACTTCGACCGTACTAAGGGTCTGAACGTCATGCAGAACCTGCTGACCGCGCATCCAGATGTGCAGGCGGTATTTGCACAGAACGATGAAATGGCGCTGGGCGCGCTGCGTGCGCTCCAGACTGCGGGTAAATCAGATGTGATGGTTGTCGGATTTGACGGCACGCCGGATGGTGAAAAAGCAGTAAATGATGGCAAACTGGCTGCGACCATCGCTCAGCTGCCTGAGCAGATTGGCGCGACTGGCGTTGAAACTGCCGACAAAGTGCTGAAGGGCGAAAAAGTTCAGGCCAAATACCCTGTTGACCTGAAGCTGGTCATTAAGCAGTAAAGGCGATTCAGGCAGTCGCTGGCTGCCTGAGGGACACCAAATAAAAGAAAAGTGTGGCATACGCCACCGGGTAATACCGGTGGCGCTCTCAGATGGACACCTCAATACATGAAAACCGCAGGCAACCTCGTCGTCCTTGGCAGTATCAATGCCGATCACATTCTTAACCTTGAAACGTTCCCCACTCCGGGCGAAACCGTCACCGGCAATCAGTATCAGGTCGCGTTTGGCGGTAAGGGCGCAAACCAGGCAGTTGCCGCCGGGCGCAGCGGGGCGAATATCGCGTTTATCGCCTGTACGGGTGATGACGATACCGGCGAGCGCGTACGCAAGCAGCTGGCGAGCGACAACATCGATATCGCACCGGTCAGCGTTGTCGCGGGAGAGTCTACCGGCGTGGCGCTGATTTTCGTTAACGCTGAAGGTGAGAATGTCATCGGTATTCATGCTGGCGCTAACGCAGCGCTAACAACGGAGCGTGTAGAAGCGCAACGTGCAATCATTGGCGGGGCCGAGGCCCTGCTGATGCAGCTGGAGTCCCCGGTTGAAAGCGTGCTGACCGCCGCGAAAATTGCGCATGAAAATCATACCACTGTCGTACTTAACCCTGCGCCTGCCCGTGTATTATCAGATGAACTGCTGGCGCTGGTAGACATCATTACGCCGAACGAAACCGAAGCGGAAAAGCTGACGGGCATTCGCGTTGAAAATGACAATGATGCCGCGCGTGCGGCGAAAGTGCTGCATGCAAAAGGCATCGGGACCGTTATCATTACTCTTGGTAGCCGCGGGGTGTGGGCTAGCGTCAATGGTGAAGGCCGTCGCGTGCCGGGCTTTAAGGTCAAAGCCATTGATACCATCGCCGCTGGAGACACCTTCAACGGTGCGCTGGTGACGGCATTGCTGGAAGGAAAAGCGATGGATGACGCGATCCGCTTTGCGCATGCCGCCGCCGCGATTGCGGTGACGCGCAAAGGCGCACAGCCTTCCGTTCCGTGGCGTAAAGAGATCGATGAATTCTTAAGTCAGCAGGGGTAACGCTTGGCTACGATGAAAGATGTCGCCCGCATGGCGGGCGTTTCTACTTCGACCGTCTCTCACGTTATTAATAACGACCGCTTCGTCAGCGAGGCGATTCGGGAGAAAGTCGAAGCCGCAGTAAAAGATCTCAACTATGCGCCGTCGGCGCTGGCGCGCAGTCTGAAGCTTAACCAGACGCGCACCATCGGCATGCTGATCACGGCCAGTACCAATCCTTTCTATTCTGAACTTGTTCGTGGCGTAGAGCGCAGCTGCTTCGAGCGTGGCTACAGTCTGGTGCTGTGCAATACCGAAGGCGACGAGCAGCGCATGAACCGCAACCTGGAAACGCTGATGCAAAAACGCGTCGACGGGCTGCTGCTGCTCTGTACCGAAACGCATCAACCTTCAAAAGAGATCATTCAGCGCTATCCTTCTATTCCCACGGTAATGATGGACTGGGCGCCGTTCGACGGGACCAGCGATCTGATTCAGGATAACTCGCTGCTGGGCGGCGATATGGCGACGCAGCACCTGATTGATAAAGGCCATACCCGCATTGCCTGCATTACCGGCCCGCTGGATAAAACCCCGGCGCGCTTGCGTCTGGAAGGCTATCTTTCGGCAATGGAGCGGGCAGGGCTTGCCATTCCTGATGGCTATCGCATCACCGGCGATTTCGAGTTTAACGGCGGTTTCGAGGCAATGCAGACGCTGCTGGCGCAAGAGCCTCGCCCGCAGGCGGTGTTTATCGGCAACGATGCGATGGCGTTTGGTGCCTATCAGGCGCTGTATCAGGCGGGACTGCGCGTTCCGGACGATATGGCGATCGTGGGCTACGATGATATCGAACTGGCGCGCTACATGACGCCGCCGCTGACCACGATCCATCAGCCGAAGGATGAACTGGGTGAGCTGGCCATCGACGTGTTGATCCACCGTATGGCGCAGCCCACGCTGCAACAGCAACGTTTGCAGCTTACTCCTGTTCTGATGGAACGCGGTTCGGTTTAGCTTTCTCTTTGTGACGCTCTTTAATCAGGTTCCGGCCATCTTTCGGTTTTAACAACATAAAGACCAGCGCCGACACCACGGTAAGCGCGCCCATGGTGATAAAGGTATAGTGGAACTGCTCAACGGTATTCGTGCCGTCAAACCCTTCATAAAACCGCAGCACCGCCGCGCTCACGGCTACCCCGAGGCTGATCGACAGCTGTTGGGTCACCGCCAGTACGCTGTTGCCGCTGCTCGCGTTCTCGTCGGTCAGGTCCGCAAGGGTGATGGTGTTCATCGACGTGAACTGCGTTGACATCGCCATTCCCAGCACAAACAGCGGCAGGATCAACATCCAGACCGGTAACGCCGCGGATTGCAGCGAGAACTGCGCAATCATCAGACCGATAAAGACCGTCACGCCAACCAGCGTTTTACGATAGCCAAACCAGCGCAGTACCTGCGTGACCGTTGATTTCGCCAGAATGGAACCCATTGCCGTGGGCGCCATCATGCAGCCGGCAATCAGCGCCGGGTAGCCGAACCCCACCTGCAGCATCAATGGCATCAGGAACGGTACGCAGCCCGTGCCCAGACGTGAGGCAATATTGCCCGCGATCCCGACGGAAAAGGTTCGGGTGTTAAAGAGAGATAAAGAGATAAGCGGTGTCGGGTGACGACGCGCATGGCGTATATAAAGAAGGAACAGCAGAATACCACTGAGGATGACGGCGAGCGCCAGCCACGTTTCAACGAGCTTCTCGCCAATGAGTTCCATGCCACTGGAGAACAGCACCAGGCTCAGTCCAAACAGGAAAAAGCCGCCCATATCGAAGCTGCGCCTTGGCGTGGTGAAGTTCGGCATATATTTGCGGGCATAGATCAGCCCTGCCACGCCAATCGGAATATTAATCAGGAAAATCCAGTGCCAGCTTGCCCAGGTAACCAGCACACCCCCGAGGACCGGGCCAAGTATTGGGCCGACCAGCCCCGGCATGGTGACAAAGTTGAGTACGGGGAGCAGTTCGCTGCGTGGGTAGGCACGCAGCAAAGCGAGGCGCGCCACCGGCATCATCATCGCGCCGCCGATGCCCTGCAGTACGCGAAAGATAACCAGCTCCGTTAATGAAGTGGAGAGCGCGCAGGCCAGTGAACCGAGCGTAAAGAGCGTTACGGCCAGCATGAACACTCTGCGGGTACCGAAGCGATCGGCCAGCCAGCCACTTACCGGGATCAACATTGCCACCGTGAGGGTGTAGCTGATGATGGCGGACTGCATTGCCAGCGGGGAGCGGTTAAGGCTTTGCGCAATGGCGGGAAGCGCCGTATTGAGGATGGTGGCATCCAGTGCCTGCATAAAGAACGCCATGGCTGCAATCCACGGCAATCCGGCCATGCTGCGCGCTTTTTTCTCTGTCATTTATTTACCTGCTGGTGGGTTGGTGCGGTCAGCAATGCCTGACATGCAGTCAGGGCTCGCTGCCCGTCGCTCTCCTGAATGGCATCTACTATCGCCTGATGCAAATCCAGCTTTACCACTTCGTCTTGTGTAATAGAGGTAAAGTAGGTGTGGTACACCGAATGGAATAACGAAGCAAAGGAAGTGAGGAACGGATTGGCGCTCATCATATAGATATGTTCATGCCAGGCCATATCGACCTCAATCCATCGTTCCCGGTTGAAGTGTTTTTTCAGGAACACCATCTCTTCCATGAGTGCGTTAAGCTGCGCTTTCTGCTCTGCTGTCCCGAGCGTGGCGGCAAGCAGGCATGCCTGAGGTTCAAGACTGCTGCGCATTACCAGAAAGTGATCGACGACCTGATGAAAGTTGTCTTCGGTCATCCACCAGGAGAGCAGCTCCTGATCGAGAAAATTCCAGTTATTCTGTGGCATCACGCGCGTGCCAATACGAGGGCGTGGAAGCACCATGCCTTTTGCCGTCAGGGTTTTCACCGCCTCGCGAACCGCGGTACGGCTTACTCCAAACTGCTCACCCAGCTCCAATTCGCCCGGCAGGATGCTCCCCGGGGCATATTTACCCGCTAAAATCCGCTGCGCCAGCTTTTCTGCCAGCACATAGGACAGATTTTTTTGGGCGGCCAGCTGTTGTGCGCTTAATGGCATCGCTTTTATTCCTTAATGTTTCATGCTGTTAATTATGCCACCTCGAATGTGATTGTGGTTGCAGATACATCAAATAGAACAATTTGTAGCTTGATATCACCTCTGTTGGTGAAAAAAAATACGGTCAGAAACTTTTTTTGAATTTCCTCTTGTCACTTAAGAATAACGCCCTATAATGCGCCTCCACTGACACGGAACAACGGCACACACGCCGCCGGGTCAGCAGAGAAAAGCGAAATAAACGCTTGACTCTGAAGCGGGAAAGCGTAATATGCACACCCCGCGCCGCAGCGAAAACGAAGCGGCACTGCTCTTTAACAATTT
>NZ_JADBQK010000024.1:0-169239 GCF_014895885.1 Enterobacter cloacae complex sp. P17RS | reverse complement strand
AAACGCCGTAGCGCCGATGGTAGTGTGGGGTCTCCCCATGTGAGAGTAGGGAACTGCCAGGCATCAAATAAGTGAAGAGGCCATCCGGAAGGATGGCCTTTTTGCGTTTCTGCGCTGCACAAACTAATCCCCCAACGCCCTGCTTATACGGTAAACTACCTGCGTTTTTGCATCAGGATAGCGTCTATGAACCACTCCCTTAAGCCCTGGAATACCTTTGGCATTCAATGTAATGCTAATCAAATTGTACGTGCCGATACTGCACAGCAGCTGCTGGATGCATGGCAAAGCGCAACAGAAAATAACGAACCCGTACTGATTCTGGGCGAAGGAAGCAATGTCCTGTTTCTCGACGATTTCGCGGGAACGGTGATCGTTAACCGCATCATGGGCATTGGTGTGGAAGAGCGCGCCGATAGCTGGCATCTGCACGTGGGGGCCGGAGAAAACTGGCATCAGCTGGTGCAATTTACCCTCGAAAAAGGGATGCCGGGTCTGGAAAACCTGGCGCTTATACCAGGCTGCGCCGGATCGTCACCCATCCAAAACATCGGTGCCTACGGCATCGAACTGAAACATGTCTGTGAATATGTCGACTGCATCGAACTGGCGACCGGAACGGCTAAGCGCTTAACGGCAGAGCAGTGTCGGTTTGGCTATCGTGACAGTATCTTCAAGCATGAATATCAGGATCGCTACGTGATTGTCGCCGTGGGCCTGCGTCTGCCAAAGAACTGGCAGCCGGTGCTGACCTATGGCGATTTAACGCGTCTCGATCCGGCAACCGTCACTCCCCGCGATGTATTTGACTCAGTTTGCCATATGCGAATGACCAAACTTCCCGATCCGAAAGTAAACGGAAATGCAGGAAGCTTCTTCAAAAATCCGGTTATTAGCAGCGAAAATGCAAAAGCCTTTCTTGAAGGATGGCCCACTGCGCCTCATTATCCTCAGGCAGATGGCAGCGTGAAGCTGGCCGCTGGCTGGCTGATCGATCAATGCCAGTTAAAAGGCACGTCCGTAGGTGGCGCTGCCGTTCACCAGCAGCAGGCTCTGGTACTGATTAATCAATGCGATGCGACCAGCGATGATGTTGTACAGCTGGCGCATTATGTTCGTCAACGTGTGGGCGAAAAGTTTAACGTCTGGCTGGAGCCAGAAGTCCGCTTCATTGGCCGCACAGGTGAAGTGAATGCCGTGGAGACCATTGCGTGAAGGACAATACCATTCCATTAACCCTGATTAGCATCCTTGCTGACGGGGAGTTTCACTCTGGCGAACAGCTGGGCGAGCAGCTGGGCATGAGCCGTGCCGGCATTAACAAGCATATCCAGACGCTTCGCGACTGGGGCGTCGATGTGTTCACGGTGCCGGGAAAAGGCTACAGCCTGCCGGAGCCAATTCAATTGCTGAATGAAGACGTCATCCGCAGCCAGCTTGGACACGGCAACGTTGCGGTGCTGCCGGTGATTGATTCGACGAACCAGTACCTTATGGATCGGCTGAGCGAACTCTCATCCGGCGATGCCTGTGTTGCTGAATACCAGCAGGCCGGTCGTGGCCGTCGCGGTCGCAAATGGTTCTCGCCATTTGGCGCCAATCTCTATCTGTCCATGTACTGGCGTCTGGAGCAGGGGCCTGCCGCAGCCATTGGTCTGAGTCTGGTCATTGGTATCGTCATGGCGGAAGTGCTGCACGATCTGGGTGCCGATCGGGTCCGCGTTAAGTGGCCAAACGATCTGTACCTTAACGATCGTAAACTTGCCGGTATTCTGGTCGAACTGACGGGAAAAACCGGTGATGCGGCGCAAATTGTTATTGGCGCGGGGCTCAATATGGTGATGCGTACTGTCCAAAACGACGTGGTGAATCAGGCCTGGACCAATCTCCAGGAGGCGGGGATTGTCATCGATCGTAACACCCTTGCCGTGCGCATGATTAAAGAGCTGCGCAGCTCACTCACGCTTTTTGAACAGGAAGGCCTGGCACCGTTCCTGTCTCGTTGGGAAAAGCTGGATAACTTCATCAACCGTCCGGTGAAGCTGCTGATTGGTGATAAAGAGATTTACGGCATTTCCCGCGGTATTGACGCACAGGGCGCGCTGCTTCTGGAGCAGGATGGCGCGATCAAGCCCTGGGTGGGCGGTGAGATTTCCCTGCGAAGCGCCGAATGACCGGATGGAGTAAACGATGCGAAAATCCGTCTGCGCTACCCTGGCATTTAACGATGGGGCAGCCTTCCGGAGAGCCCGAAATCACCTCTAAAGACGACGACTATTCGACAAGTCTGAAAATGCGGATGTGGATTTCAGCGCAATAATGACGCACTGACTATCCCCTCTCCCCTGTGGGAAGAGGGGGAAATCAGTTACTGCGGATACGGTACCCAGTCCCCGCCGTTCAGGCGAACGTACGGTTTGTTCTGATACTGAATCACCACCGCGTTGGCGTTCTCGGAGACTTCTGCCGTTTGCGGCAGGTTGCTGGTGAGCTGATCCCAGTTCACGCTATCTTCCACAAACAGCTTCCCGTCAACGGCGCGGGCAACCAGTTCTGAAATCGCCAGATAGCTGCTTGGCTGGGTAATCTCAATTGGTGCGCCCTGGTGCGGTGCCTTCATACCAAAGAATTTAATGCCTGCAGGCACGTTGGTAATGGACGGGCTTGGGATATCGCGCAGGCCGGATACCTGCATTCTGTCGCCTTTCAGCGCGCCACCGTGCTCAGGTACCACGACTACCATCACTTTACGGCCAGATTTTTCCAGCTCCGTGAAGAACGCATCCAGCTCGTCGAAGAATTTCTGCGCCCGCACTTTGTAATCCGCCGTTTTACTCACCCCCGGGAAGTGGTTACCGTCGTGAAGCGGCAGGGTGTTATAGAACGTTGCACTGCGCGGATTACTGTCTTTTTCGATGGTCTGCAGCCAGCGCTGCAGCACGGCGGTATCGTCATAAACCGGCGAGCCATCGAAGCCCAGCAGCGTAACGGGAAGACCGGTTTGATCCATCAGTGGCGCCTGCATGCCACCCTGTTCACGTACCTCTTTCAGGAAGTTACCGAACTGACCGTTATGCCCCAGCATCAGGTGCTGCGTAAAGCCCAGCTTCGCGAGATTATCGAATAAATAACACTGGTTGCCAGCGGGCTGATACAGGTTTTTATGCGATGCCTGACCGCAGCTTGCTCGCAGCAGGCGGATTGCCGCCGGGCCGCTGTATGAGGTGGCAGAGTTAAAATCTTTAAACTGGATGTCAAAGTGGGACCACAGCGGGTGAGACATCAAACCGGCGGCATCCACGTCGGCCCAGGAGAGGGAACAGATGTTAATCACCAGCAGCTCAAACGGCTGCGCATCGGCTGGCAGCGCATCCGGGAATTTCGTCTGTCGCTTATCTTCAGCGGTATAGAAGCTGGAGAGCCAGGCATTAAGATTGGTGGAGGTCGGCGGTGCAGTCTGCGCTGGAATATCGCCCACCACCGGCGTATCGCCTGCCGTTGTAACGGTAGCCGCTGCGCTTCCTCCCGTCGTGGTCACCGTTGTCGTCGGCTGGCCGGCAGGCCACAGCGAAAAGCTTGGCCCCGCCAGCGTCAGCACGTTAAGCCAGATCATAATGGCGACGACAAACACCGTGACGCGGATCCACTGAGACAGGAACAGCCAGGCAACCAGCAGGACAAAGACGGCGCCAATCATCTGCCAGTTAATGAAACGCTCAACCAGGTCAAGCATATAGTCTGCGCTGAAGCCCGCGACCTGCGATCCCTGGCTCATTATGCTTTCCGGACCAGGCAGCCAGGTATCGTGCCAGAACAGCGCAAAGCCGATGGGGATGGCCACCCAATGGCGTAAACGATGCAGCCTGATGTTCGGCAGAGGCATCAGCAGGAAGGCCATAAACACCAGGTTAAGCAGGGGATGGAAATTCAGATAACCTGCCCAAAGCAGGCCAAACTTCACCAGAAAGTAGAAGTTCCAGCCGGAAAGGCCGCGCCAGTATTGCCAGAGCGGCGAGGGTGACGAAGCGGTATAGGAAGAATTAGTCATGTTTACGGTCTGCCTTGACGTGTGATGCCCGTGTCAGTGTTCCGGCTGGTTTTACATAGCGAGGTTTTACAAACATCACTCTGGCCGTATCACGGATACGGCGTATGGAATGGCGTGCATAGTAGCCAAGCGGGAAAAAGATCAGCGCGCAGAATACGACCAGTTGGATGATATCGCTGATATTCATGATGGTGCGTTCTCCCCGTTCTCAGTTAATAAGCGAAGGGGTTCCGGAACCCGACGCCAGACATGTCCGTCATGTCTGGCATTGAGGAGCGGTTTTACATCGCTCGTGATTGCGAGCGGTTTAACCCATTGTTCAGGCTGGAGAGCGCGCATTTGCACTAGCTCTGCGCTGATAGCATTATCTTCGAACCAAATCATACGGTTCGAGAAAATATCCCCGGTAGGCAGGGGGAAGATGTGGTTAAGCGCGGTATCAAGATCGTTGACCCGGCAAAACGACAAAAACAGCACCAGGCGATTGTCGCCAATGGTCATGATGTCCCCTGTACGGTTCGGGCGACACAGGGTGAGCGCCTGCTCAACGCGAATGCCCGGGACCGGCCGCAGGGCAACCATAACCCCTTTCCCGTCCGCCGGAAGTAACGTGTTGCTCATCATGTTGCCGACGGCATCGCAGAACGTATCCCATTTCTGGTAGCCACGCAGCTTCATCGGCTGGGTCATGGAGAGCAGCGTGGAGATATCTTCCGGTACATGGCGACTGAACTGCTGACCCTGAACGCTTTCAATAAGCGTCAGGCAGCGTGACAGTGGCGCATTCCAGGGGATAACCATATTTGCCCCGCAGCCCAGAAGCAGACGCTCATCGGTAGCGCGCAGGCTGGTATTATTTTCGCGCACCACAATTTTTAACGCGCTGCCGCGCTGGCGGCGCAGGGTGTGAATTTGTCTCGCCAGCGTTTCAATCTGATTATTCTGCATCAACGAGAAAACGAGGGTGGCTGCCTGGGTGGTGCGGGCTTCATGAAAAAGCGCTTCGTTAGACTCAAACAGTGACCAGTTTTCCGAAAGCGCGGGCGCGCCCTCTAAAACCGCAATATGGCTCAGGATGCGCTTTTCATCGCTGCGCGGCTGCACCACGGTTTCTTCCTGCTGTGCCAGGTGCCATTTCCCCTCAATAGGTTTAAGAGTCAGCTGTTGCCTGGCGCTCACGCCCTTTTCATTGCACCAGAAGGCAATATCGTAGAGATAGCTGCCTGCCTGGTCACGAAGACTTGCCAGCCCGAACAGGGAGCGATATTCGCCCATCAAAAGTGAGAACAGCTTGTCGTTATTACTGCCGGGGTTGACGACCAATAGCGTGCAATTTTGAAACTTTGCCCATTTATTGATTTTTTCCAGCCACGACAGCAGTTTTTCAGCAGGAATATTTTGCAGTATGTTATTTGCACATTTAAGAATCACTAAATAGTGATCCGGATCTATAGAGCACTGAACGTCGCGGGACAAAAAGTATAGACTATCCGCTTCCGCTGACATAGAAAACAAACGTACTTTCTGGGGGCCGCTGTCGCTTTCCAGCGTAATTATTTTCTTCGGCTCTTCGCCCATGCTAATGACGGCCACGCGGGAATCCTTATCCTGAGCGGCAATTGTCTGGTTTACCAGGCTGATAGCGTCTTCATTACGATCCGTATTAATCCACCAGACTCCACCGACTGGCATGTGGCTCAATTCGTCCCATAATGACTGGATGCCAATAGAAAATATGGAGTCCACGATGTCCCTCTTTTCGTCTAATTTGCCTGTATCTCAGTTTACTAGCGAAAGCGTAGAAATAAACCTAACATTGAAATTAAAGAACATCAGATTTAGCATGTAAATGAAATTTGTCAGGGCAGGATGCCCCGCAACTTCCGAGCGTGCGATTTTCCTCAAAGGGATGGAATAAGAATGGATAATAACGAACCTGCAACCCCAGTCGACTCGACTCTGGGTTACACATTCCAAAACGATTTTCTGGCGCTGGCGCAGGCCTTTTCTCTACCTGAAATAGATTACACCGATATTTCCCAGCGGGAACAGTTGGCTGCTGCTATTAAACGCTGGCCGTTATTAGCTGAATTCGCCCATCAACATTAAGGGAGCCATTGATGGCCATACTCGGATTACAGGGCGTCCGTGGCGGTGTGGGTACCACATCTGTTACCGCGGCGCTGGCGTGGTCATTACAGCTTTTAGGTGAATCGGTGCTGGTGATTGACGCCTGCGCCGATAATTTGCTGCGTATGTCGTTCAACGTCGATTTCACTCGCGAAGAGGGCTGGGCCCGCGCGCTGCTTGATGACAAAGACTGGCGGGATGCGGGGCTACGCTATACCTCCCAGCTGGATTTACTGCCTTTTGGCCAACTGACCACCACAGAACGCGAGAATGAAGCCGCCTATCAGCGTCTGTTTTCGCAGTTCACGCTTGCGCTGCAGAGCCTGAAAGAAAAGGGGCACTACCAGTGGATCCTGCTGGATCTGCCGCACGGCGCCGGGACGCTGACCCGGCAGCTCATCGCCCAGTGCGATCATGTACTTTCCGTGGTGAACGTCGATGCGAACTGCCATATTCGCCTGCATCAGCAGGGACTGCCTCAGAACGCGCACCTCCTGATTAACGATTTACGTATCGGTAGCCAAATCCAGGACGATCTCTATCAGGTGTGGCTGCAAAGCCAGCGCCGCCTGCTTCCCATTGTGATTCATCGGGATGAGGGGATGGCGGAATGCCTCGCCTCCAAGCAGCCGCTGGGCGAATACCGCAGCGACTCGCTGGCAGCAGAAGAGATCCTGACGCTGGCGAACTGGTGTCTGCTGAACTTCGCCAGCAAGGCGGAGCCTGCTGGGAGTTCGGTATGAGTCGACTCGCCAGCTGGCTTCTCATCCCGCCGGTCAGTTCGCGTTTGAGCGACCATTACCGGCACTTTCGCCGGCATGGTGCTCCGGCATTCAGCGCCGCGCTCGGCTGTTTCTGGCTGATTCTGGCCTGGACGTTCATTCCACTCGAGCACCCGCGCTGGCAGCGCATCCGTGCGCGTCACGGCGAATTATACCCACACATTAACCCCGACCGACCACGGCCTTTGGACCCGGCGCGCTATCTTATTCAGGCCGTCTGGCTGGCAATATCGTCATCCCGAACGGAGAAAATAACGCCGCACTGGCGCAGCTATTCCCGCGTACAGCAGTTACGTGAACGCTATCACCAGTGGCTGGATAAACTGCCCGCTAGCGTCAGCGATAAGACCAGCCATCTGGATAACCATAAAGAGCTTGGGCATCTCCACCCAGGCTTGCGGCGTTTTATTCTCGGCGTGATTGTCGTGTTCTCGCTCATTCTGGCGCTGGTCTGTATTACGCAACCTTTCAACCCGCTGGCGCAGTTCATCTTCCTGATCCTGCTGTGGGGCGTGGCGTTACTGGTTCGTCGTATTCCGGGCCGTTTCTCGGCGCTGATGCTGATTGTGCTGTCGCTGACGGTTTCCTGCCGCTACATCTGGTGGCGTTACACCTCAACGCTGAACTGGGACGACCCGGTCAGCCTGGTGTGCGGTCTGGTGCTGCTGTTTGCTGAGACCTACGCGTGGATTGTGCTAGTGCTAGGCTATTTCCAGGTGATCTGGCCGCTCAACCGCCAGCCGGTTCCGCTGCCTAAAGACACCACGCAGTGGCCGACCGTCGATCTCTTCGTCCCGACCTACAACGAAGACCTGAGCGTGGTGAAAAACACCATCTATGCCGCGCTGGGCATCGACTGGCCGAAAGATAAGCTCAAAGTCTGGATCCTGGATGACGGCAACCGTCCGGCGTTTCGCCAGTTTGCGGAAGAGGTCGGCGTTGAGTACATCGCCCGCCCGACTCACGAGCACGCGAAGGCCGGGAATATCAACAACGCCCTGAAGTATGCCTCCGGGGAGTTCGTCTCGATTTTTGACTGTGACCACGTGCCGACGCGCTCGTTCCTGCAGATGACCATGGGCTGGTTCCTGAAAGAGAAAGAGCTGGCGATGATGCAGACGCCGCACCACTTCTTCTCGCCGGACCCGTTTGAACGTAACCTTGGCCGCTTCCGCAAAACCCCGAACGAAGGCACGCTGTTCTATGGGCTGGTGCAGGACGGGAACGACATGTGGGATGCCACCTTCTTCTGCGGCTCCTGCGCGGTTATCCGCCGTAAGCCGCTGGATGAAATCGGCGGAATAGCTGTTGAAACGGTAACGGAAGATGCGCATACCTCGCTGCGCCTGCACCGTCGGGGCTATACCTCTGCCTATATGCGTATCCCTCAGGCCGCCGGTCTGGCGACGGAATCACTCTCCGCGCACATCGGTCAGCGTATTCGCTGGGCGCGCGGCATGGTGCAGATTTTCCGCCTCGATAACCCGCTGATAGGCAAAGGGCTCAAGCTGGCGCAACGTCTCTGCTACGTCAACGCCATGTTCCACTTCTTGTCCGGCATCCCGCGGCTGATCTTCCTGACCGCGCCGCTGGCGTTCCTGCTCCTTCACGCCTATATCATTTACGCCCCCGCGCTGATGATTGCGCTGTTCGTTCTGCCGCACATGATCCACGCGAGCCTGACGAACTCGAAGATTCAGGGCAAATACCGGCACTCCTTCTGGAGTGAAATCTACGAAACGGTGCTGGCGTGGTACATCGCGCCGCCGACGATGGTCGCGCTGATTAACCCGCACAAAGGGAAATTCAACGTCACCGCGAAGGGCGGTCTGGTGGAAGAAGAGTACGTCGACTGGGTGATCTCCCGCCCGTATATCTTCCTCGTGCTGCTGAATATTGTCGGCGTGATAGCCGGTATCTGGCGCTACTTCTACGGCCCGGAAAACGAAATCCTGACCGTCTTTGTAAGTATGGCCTGGGTGTTCTACAACCTGATTATCCTCGGCGGCGCGGTGGCGGTGTCGGTAGAGAGTAAACAGGTTCGTCGCGCGCATCGCGTTGAAATCTGCATGCCTGCGGCGATCGCCCGTGAAGATGGTCACCTCTTCTCCTGTACGGTGCACGACTTCTCTGACGGTGGCCTGGGGATCAAAATCAACGGCCAGGCGAAAGTGCTGGAAGGGCAGAAGGTTAACCTGCTGCTTAAGCGCGGTCAGCAGGAGTATGTCTTCCCGACGCAGGTTGTGCGTGTGGCAGGCAGTGAAGTGGGTCTGCAGCTGATGCCGTTGACCAAAAAGCAACACATTGATTTTGTGCAGTGTACGTTTGCCCGTGCGGATACATGGGCTCTCTGGCAGGACAGCTTCCCGGAAGATAAACCTCTGGAAAGCCTGCTGGATATTCTGAAGCTGGGGTTCCGTGGCTATCGTCACCTTGCAGAATTTGCCCCGTCGTCGGTGAAATTAATTTTCCGGTCACTTACTTCGCTGGTTTCCTGGGTCGTGTCGTTCATTCCTCGTCGTCCCGAGCGGGATGAGACGAAGCAGGCGGACCCGGTTATGGCTCAACAATGATGATAACGCGATGAAAACAAAACTTTCCTGGTTATGTGCAGTGGCAATGGGAGTGAGTGCACTTCCCGCAACAATGGCTAACGCAGCACCCGGTAACGCAGCGGCGACGCCTGCGCCGACGGTCCCTGTCGTCGCGCAGGCAACCGATCCGGTTGTTACGGCGGCACCCGGTCAAACAGAAAACATCATTCCGAACCAGCCAACGGAGGGGAACACCCTGCCGGTCGAGAATCCGGTCATCGGGCAGGTGATGCCGGGCGTGCGGGGGGCTAACGCGCCCGTTGTCGCGGATAATGTGCCGTCGCGGGACGTGAAGCTGACCTTCGCGCAAATTGCGCCGCCGCCGGGTAGCATGGTGCTGCGCGGCGTCAACCCTAACGGCAGCATTGAATTTGGTATGCGCAGCGATGAGGTTGTTTCAAATGCGGTACTGAACCTTGAATACACCCCGTCGCCATCCCTGCTGCCGACACAGTCTCAGCTGAAGGTCTACCTGAACGATGAACTGATGGACGTTCTGCCGGTGACCAAAGAGCAGCTGGGTAAGAAAACACAGGCGCAGGTGCCGATTAACCCGCTGTTCATCACCGACTTTAACCGTATCCGTCTGGAGTTTGTTGGTCACTACCGCGATGTCTGCGAAAACCCCGCCAGCAACACGCTGTGGCTGGACGTCGGGCGTAACTCCTCGCTGCAGATGACCTACCAGCCGCTGGCGCTGAAAAACGATCTGTCGGCGTTCCCGGTTCCGTTCTTCGACCCGCGTGATAACCGTCCGCTCACGCTGCCGATGGTGTTTGCATCGTCCCCTGACGTAACCGAGCAGCTGGCGGCGACCATTGTGGCCTCCTGGTTTGGCTCCCGCTCCGGCTGGCGCGGTCAGAACTTCCCGGTGATGTATGACAAAATGCCGGACAGGAACGCGATTGTCTTTGCAACCAACGCGAAGCGTCCGGGCTTCCTGCGCGACCACCCGGAAGTCAAAGCGCCAACCATTGAGATGGTAAGCCACCCGGATAACCCGTACGTGAAGCTGCTGGTGGTCTTTGGTCGTGATGATAAAGATCTGGTCCAGGCCGCGAAGGCGATTGCTCAGGGCAACGTCCTTTTCCGCGGCAACAGCGTGGTGGTGGACGAAGTTAAGCCGCTGCTGGCGCGTAAACCTTATGACGCGCCAAACTGGGTGCGTACCGACCGCGCCGTGACGTTTGGTGAACTGAAGACCTATGAAGAGCAGCTGCAGGCGTCCGGGCTGGAGCCATCGCCGATTAGCCTGTCGCTGAACCTGCCGCCGGATCTGTACCTGCTGCGCACCAACGGCATTGATATCAATCTCAACTACCGCTATACCGCGCCGGCGACGAAAGACAGCTCGCGCATGGATATCAGCCTGAACAACCAGTTCCTGCAATCGTTCAGCCTGCAAAGTACCCAGGACACTAACCGTCTGATGCTCCGCCTGCCGGTGCTGCAGGGGCTGCTGGACGGAAAAACGGACGTCTCTATTCCGGCGCTGAAGCTTGGCGCGATCAACCAGCTGCGTTTTGATTTCCAGTACATGAACCCGATGCCTGGCGGTTCGGTGGATAACTGCATCACCTTCCAGCCGGTACAAAACCACGTTGTGATCGGCGATGAGTCGACCATCGACTTCTCGAAGTACTACCATTTCCTGGCGATGCCGGATCTGCGTGCCTTTGCTAACGCGGGCTTCCCGTTCAGCCGCATGGCCGATCTCTCTGAATCCATTGTGGTGATGCCAAAAGCGCCAAACGAAGGTCAGGTGACGACCCTGCTCGACACCATGGCAACCGTAGGCGCGCAAACCGGATTACCGGCAGTTAACGTCACGTTGACGGACGATGGCAGTCAGATCCAGAACAAAGATGCGGATATCATGGTGATCGGCACCATCCCGGACAAGCTGAAGGATGAAAAACGTATCGACCTGCTGGTGAAAGCCACCGAGTCGTGGGTTAACACGCCGCTTCGCCAGACCGAGTTCCCAAGCATTATGCCGGACGTGAACGACCGTAAGGCCAGCGCGCAGACGGCCGTAACCTCTCAGGGGGCGATGGCTGCGGTGGTGGGCTTCCAGTCTCCTTACAACGATCAGCGTAGCGTGATAGCCCTGCTGGCGGACAGCCCGCGCGGCTATGAGCTGCTGAATACCGCGATGAACGACAGCGGCAAACGTGCCGCGATGTTTGGTTCTGTGTCGGTGATCCGCGAGTCCGGCGTTAACAGCCTGCGCGTGGGTGATGTGTATTACGTCGGCCATCTGCCGTGGTTCGAGCGCCTGTGGTATGCGCTGTCGAACCATCCGGTTCTGCTCGCCATCCTGGCTGCGGTCAGCGTGGTCTTGCTGGCATGGGTGCTGTGGCGTCTGCTGCGCATCATCAGCCGTCGTCGCCTTAACCCGGATGAGTAAGACGTGATGAAAGCCTTTCGCTGGTGTGTAGTCGCAGCGTTGATGCTGGCGGCGATCCCTCTTCGCGCCGCCTGTACCTGGCCTGCCTGGGAACAGTTTAAAAAGGATTACATCAGCGAGGGCGGGCGCGTCATCGATCCGAGCGACACGCGCAAAATTACAACGTCGGAAGGGCAAAGCTATGCGTTGTTCTTTGCCCTGGCCGCTAACGATCGCAAGGCGTTTGACCAGCTGCTGACGTGGACGCGCGATAACCTCGCCAGCGGCAATCTCAACGATCGTCTGCCCGCCTGGCTCTGGGGACAGAAAGACAAAGAAAACTGGGGGGTGATTGATACCAACTCCGCCTCAGATGCCGATGTCTGGATTGCCTGGTCGCTGCTCGAAGCGGGCCGGTTATGGAAAGACCCGGACTATACCCAAACGGGCAAGGCACTGCTAAAACGCATTGCCAGCGAGGAAGTGGTGAAAGTGCCGGGGCTCGGCTCAATGCTGCTTCCCGGTAAAGTCGGTTTTGCCGAAGAAAACGCCTGGCGCTTTAACCCCAGCTACCTTCCTCCACAGTTAGCGAGCTATTTCACCCGCTACGGTGCCCCGTGGACCACGCTGCGTGAAACCAATCTGCGGCTGCTGCTGGAAAGCGCGCCGAAGGGATTCTCGCCGAACTGGGTGCAGTATCAGAAAAACAAAGGCTGGCAGCTACAGCAGGATAAAACGCTGGAAGGGGGCTATGACGCCATCCGTGTCTATCTTTGGGTGGGCATGATGAGCGATAAAGATCCTCAAAAAGCCCGGCTGCTGACGCGCTTCCAGCCGATGGCGGCAAAGACAATCAAACAGGGCGTGCCGCCGGAGAAAGTGGATGTGGCGACGGGTAAACACACCGGCAATGGCCCGGTCGGGTTCTCTGCCGCGATGCTGCCGTTTTTACAGCAGCGCGATGCCCAGGCGGTTCAGCGCCAGCGCGTGGCAGATCATTTTCCCGATAACAATGCCTACTACAGCTATGTATTGACTCTTTTTGGTCAGGGATGGGATCAGCATCGTTTTCGCTTCACCGCTAAGGGTGAATTAATACCGGATTGGGGCCAGGAATGCGCAAGTTCACAGTAAATCTACTCACTCTATCGCTTGGGCTGGCACTGATGCCGCTGGCGCAGGCCGTTAACTCTCCGCAGCAGAAACAGCTGCTGGAGCAGGTTCGGCTGGGCGAATCGACCCATCGCGAGGATTTGGTTCGTCAGTCGCTCTACCGTCTTGAGCTGATCGATCCGAACAACCCTGACGTCATTGCCGCCCGCTTTCGCTACCTGCTGCGCCAGGGCGATAACGCCGGAGCGCAAAAAGAGCTGGACCGCCTGAAGGGGATCGCCCCTGACTCCGGCGCGTACCAGTCCTCACGCAATACCATGCTGCTTTCCACCCCGGATGGCCGCCAGCAGCTTCAGCAGGCGCGCTTACTCGCTACGACAGGGCACACGCAGGAGGCGATTGCCGCCTATGACAAGCTCTTTGACGGCAACCCGCCGGGCGGCGACGTGGCGACGGAATACTGGAATGTGGTGGCGAAAGATCCTGCCCGTCGCGCTTCGGCCATCAACCAGCTGAAAAAAATAAACAGCAGCAGCCCCGGGAATACCCAGCTCCAGACGACGCTGGCCCAGCTTCTGTTCCAGAGCGGACGCCGTGATGAAGGCTTTGCGGTGCTGCAGGAGATGGCTAAATCCACCGGCGGCCGCGGCCAGGCCTCTGACATGTGGTATGAGCAGATCAAAGACCAGCCTGCCAGCAGCGCCAGCGTCACCGCGCTGCAAAAATACCTGACCGTCTTCAGCGACGGCGATAGCGTCGCGGCGGCGCGCGCCCAGCTTGAGGCGCAGCAAAAGCAGCTCGCTGACCCGGCGTTCCGCGCGAAAGCAGAAGGGCTGGCGGCGGTGGATGCCGGGCAGGGGAGTAAGGCGGTGGCGGAGCTGCAAAAAGCCGTCAGCGCCAACCATGCCGACAGTGAAGCGGTGGGGGCTCTGGGGCAGGCCTATTCCCAGAAAGGCGACCGCGCCCGCGCGGTGGCACAGTTTGAAAAGGCGATTGCCCTCGATCCGCAGAGCGATAACCGCGGGAAATGGGACAGCTTGCTGAAGGTTAACCGCTACTGGCTGCTGATCCAGCAGGGGGATGCGGCGCTGAAGGCGAATAACCCGGCGCAGGCGGAGCGTTACTATCAGCAGGCGCGCAACGTCGACAATACCGACAGCTATGCGGTGCTGGGGCTGGGAGATGCCGCTGCGGCGCGTAAAGATAACGACGCGGCGGAGCGTTATTACCGCCAGGCGTTACGTATGGACAGCAGCAACAGCAATGCGGTTCGCGGCCTTGCCAATGTTTACCGTGCGCAGTCTCCGGAGAAAGCCTCGCAGTTTATCCAGTCGCTCTCTGCCAGCCAACGCCGGAGTATTGATGATATTGAGCGTAGCCTTACTAATGAGCAGCTTTCCGCCCAGGCAGAACAGCTGGAGAGTCAAGGGAAATACGCTCAGGCGGCAGAAATTCAGCGTCGCCGTCTGGCACTCTCGCCCGGTGACGTCTGGATAACGTATCGTCTCTCGCGCGATCTCTACAGCGCGGGCCAGCGCAGCCAGGCGGATACCCTGATGCGCCAGCTTGCCAGCCAGAAACCGTCTGACCCGGAGCAGGTGTATGCCAACGGGCTCTACCTGTCCGGAAACGATCAGGACCGGGCCGCGCTGGCGCATCTGAATACCCTGCCGCGCAGCCAGTGGAACGGCAACATTCAGGAGCTTGCCGACCGTCTGCAAAGCAATCAGGTGCTGGAAACCGCCAACCGCCTGCGCGACAGCGGCAAAGAGCAGGAGGCGGAAAATCTTCTGCGTCAGCAGCCTGCCTCCACCCGCATCGACCTGACGCTGGCGGACTGGGCGCAGCAGCGTGGCGATCTGAACGCGGCGAAAACGACGTACAGCGCCGTCCTGCAGCGTGAGCCGCAGAACGAAGACGCGATCCTCGGTCTGACCGAAATTTACAGCGCGGAAGGTAACAAAGATGCCGCCCGTGCGGAGCTCGCGAAACTGCCCGCCGCGCAAAACGGCCAGCCGCTGTCGCTCAATATGCAGCGCCGGATCGCGATGGCGCAGGCAGGACTGGGCGATTCCGCTGCCGCAGAACAGACCTTCAGCAAAATCATTCCGCAGGCTAAATCGCAGCCCGCCTCCATGGAAAGCGCGCTGGTGCTGCGTGATGCTGCCCGCTTCCAGACGCAAAACGGCCAGCCGCAGCAGGCGCTGGAGACGTATAAAGATGCGATGGTGTCGTCCGGCATCACCACGACGCGTCCGGTGGACAATGACAGTTTCACCCGTCTGACGCGTAACGATGAAAAAGATGACTGGCTGAAGCGCGGCGTGCGCAGTGACGCCGGTGATCTGTACCGTCAGCAGGATGTTAACGTCACGCTGCAGCACGACTACTGGGGCTCCAGCGGCACGGGCGGCTATTCTGACCTGAAAGCGCATACCACCATGCTCCAGGTGGACGCCCCGCTCTCTGACGGGCGCATGTTCTTCAGAAGCGATCTGGTCAACATGGACGCCGGCACCTTTGATAACAATAACGGAACCTACGACCCTAAATGGGGGACCTGCTACGACACGCCGTGTAGCGGCAACACCAGCCAGAGCGACAGCGGCGCCAGCGTCGCCGTTGGCTGGCAGAATAAAACCTGGGCGATGGATATTGGTACCACGCCAATGGGCTTTGACGTCGTCGACGTGGTGGGCGGTATCAGCTACAGCAGCGATTTAGGCCCCATCGGCTACACCGTCAACGCCCATCGTCGGCCTATCTCCAGCTCTCTGCTGGCGTTCGCCGGGCAAAAAGATACCAATACCGGCACCACCTGGGGCGGCGTGCGCGCGACGGGCGGCGGTGTAAGCATCAGCTATGACAAAGGCGAGGCGAACGGCGTCTGGTCAAGCCTGAACGCGGAAACGCTGACCGGTAAAAATGTGGAAGATAACTGGCGCGTCCGCTGGATGACGGGTTATTACTACAAGCTCATTAATAAAAACAACGAGCGCCTGACGGTCGGTGTCTCCAATATGCTCTGGCACTACGATAAGGATCTGAGCGGCTATTCCCTCGGTCAGGGCGGCTACTACAGCCCGCAGGAGTATGTCTCCTTCGCGCTGCCGGTGACCTGGCGTAAGCGTACGGAAAACTGGTCCTGGGAGCTGGGTGGCTCGGTGTCCTGGTCCCACTCCAAAACCAAAGACGAGCTGCGTTACCCGATCCAGAGCCTGATCCCGACCGATGAGCCAGGCCGCTATACCGACCGTGGCGCGATGGAAACCGGCAGCTCCTCCTCCGGGACGGGTTATACCGCGCGGGCAATTATTGAACGCCGGGTCACCTCCAACTGGTTTGTGGGTATGGGCGTGGATATTCAGGAAGCGAAAGATTACACCCCAAGCCATGCGCTAATTTATGTGCGCTACTCTGCTGCAGGCTGGCAGGGCGATATGGACTTACCGCCGCAGCCGCTTATTCCTTATGCGGACTGGTAATCGGATTTTCCTTAATCCATTTGTAAGTCTCTCTTAATAGCGCGGCAATCGGGTATACTCAGGCGCGCCAGGTTTACACCCTGGCGCGCCCTGCGCTTCGAGTTTTGTGGAGAGTCATTTTGCGTGTCAGCCGTTCCTTAACGATCAAACAAATGGCGATGGTCTCTGCCGTCACTATGCTGTTTGTACTGCTCTTCTGCGTAATTTTGCTGTTTCATTCCGTACAGCAGAATCGCTATAACACGGCTTCGCAGTTAGAAAGTATCGCCCGCTCGGTGCGCGGCCCGCTCTCCGCCTCGATCCTGAAAGGGGACATTCCCGAAGCGGAAACCATCTTAAAGCGCATTCAGCCTGCCGGGGTCGTTAGCCGCGCCGATGTCGTCTTACCCAACCAGTTCCAGGCGTTGCGGATGAGTTTTATCCCGGAGCGTCCCGTCCCGATGATGGTGATGCGCCTGTTTGAACTGCCGGTGCAAATTTCTCTGCCTCTCTATTCGCTTGAACGTCCTGCCAATCCGCAGCCACTGGCCTACCTGGTTCTGCAGGCGGACTCGTACCGGATGTATAAATTCGTCATGAGTTGGGTGGTTACGTTAGTGACCACTTGCTTACTTATGACCCTGATCATCAGCGTAGCGCTGACGTGGTGTATAAACCGCCTCATTGTTCACCCGCTGCGCCGTATCGCCCGCGAGCTGAATGGGCTTTCGCCGCAGGATCAACTGGGGCACCAGCTTGAGCTGCCGCGTCTGCATCAAGACGATGAGATCGGTATGCTGGTGCGCAGCTACAACCTCAACCAGCAGCGCATCCAGCGTCATCAGGATGAGCTAAACAACAGCGCCACGCGCTTCCCGGTGTCGGAGCTACCTAATAAAGCGTTTCTGATGGCAATGCTGGAGCAGACCGTTGCGCGGCAGCAAACCACGGCGCTGATGGTGATTGCCTGTGAAACCCTGCAGGACACGGCGGGCGTGCTCAAGGAGAGCCAGCGTGAAATGCTGCTGCTGACGCTGGTGGAAAAGGTGAAGTCTGTTCTTGCCCCGCGCATGGTGCTGACCCAGGTCAGCGGTTACGACCTGGTGGTGATTGCCAACGGCGTGAAAGAGCCGTGGCATGCCATCACATTAGGTCAGCAAGTACTCACTGTTATAAATGAGCGGCTGCCCGTGCAGGGCATCCAGCTTCGTCCGAGCGCCAGTATCGGTATCGCCATGTACTACGGTGATTTAACGGCGGAACAGCTGTACCGCCGCGCGTTCTCGGCGGCGTTTACCGCCCGGCGCAAAGGGAAAAATCAGATCCAGTTCTTCGACCCGGAGCAGATGGAAAAGGCGCAGCAGCGCCTGACGGAAGAGAGCGATATCCTGACCGCGCTGGATAACCGTCAGTTCGCCCTCTGGCTACAGCCGCAGGTGAATCTACAGACGGGGGAAGTGAAAAGCGCCGAGGCGCTGCTCCGCCTGCAGCAGCCGGATGGCTCCTGGGAGCTGCCGGAGGGGCTGATTGAGCGCATCGAATCCTGCGGCCTGATGGTCACCGTTGGCTATTGGGTACTGGAGGAGTCCTGCCGCCAGCTTGCCGCCTGGCAGGAGCGCGGCGTAACGCTGCCGCTGTCGGTCAACTTGTCTGCCCTGCAGCTTATGCATCCGACGATGGTCTCCGAGATGCTGGAGCTGATCCACCGCTACCGGATCAAGCCTGATACGCTGACGCTGGAAGTGACGGAGAGCCGGCGCATTGACGATCCTAACGACGCGGTGGCCATCCTGAAGCCGCTGCGCAATGCCGGCATTCGCATCGCGCTGGACGATTTTGGTATGGGGTACGCCGGGCTGCGCCAGCTTCAGCACATGAAAGCTCTGCCGGTGGACGTGCTCAAAATCGATAAATCGTTTGTCGACGGGCTGCCGGAGGACAGCAGCATGGTGCAGGCCATCGTCCAGATGGCGCGTAGCCTCAAGGTGCATCTTATTGCCGAGGGGATTGAAACCGAAGCGCAACGCGTCTGGCTGGCAGAGGCGGGCGTCGAGAGCGGCCAGGGCTACCTTTTTGCCCCCGCGGTGCCGCCGGATGTCTTCGAGCAGCGATACCTTTCTGGCGCTGACCATAACGCAAAAGTGTAATTTTGTTGCTGGCTTGTGCGAGCCAGTTCAAAGTTCTTAACATTTGTGTTTCAAATTTGAACCGGGTTTATTTCTGTCCTGTTATACGGGTGTTATTTTAGAGCCGCAGGTTAACCATAACCTTACAAAGCCTGTGGTTTTTCTTCCCAAGGACACCCTATGAAAACCTCACTCTTCAAAAGTCTTTATTTCCAGGTCCTGACAGCCATCGCCATCGGTATTCTGCTGGGTCACTATTACCCGGAGCTGGGCGCGCAAATGAAACCGCTTGGCGACGCGTTCGTTAAGCTCATTAAAATGGTCATCGCCCCGGTGATCTTCTGTACGGTGGTAACGGGCATCGCTGGCATGGAAAGCATGAAGGCGGTGGGCCGTACCGGTGCAGTGGCGCTTCTCTACTTTGAAGTGGTCAGTACCCTTGCGCTGATTATTGGTCTGGTCATCGTCAACGTGGTACAGCCTGGCGCGGGTATGAACGTTGATCCCTCTACGCTGGATGCCAAAGCGGTTGCGGTCTATGCCGAACAGGCGAAGGATCAGGGCGTGGTCGCCTTCCTGCTGGACGTCATCCCTGGCAGCGTCATCGGCGCCTTCGCCAGCGGAAACATTCTGCAGGTGCTGCTGTTTGCCGTGATGTTTGGCTTCGCCCTGCACCGTCTGGGCAGCAAAGGCCAGCTTATCTTCAACGTGATTGAAAGCTTCTCGCAGGTCATCTTTGGCATCATCAATATGATCATGCGCCTGGCGCCGATCGGTGCCTTCGGTGCGATGGCCTTCACCATCGGCAAGTATGGCGTTGGCACGCTGGTGCAGCTGGGTCAGCTGATCATCTGCTTCTACATCACCTGTATTCTTTTCGTGGTGGTGGTGCTGGGCTCCATCGCCCGTGCGACAGGCTTCAGCATTTTCAAATTCATCCGCTACATCCGTGAAGAACTGCTGATTGTTCTGGGGACCTCCTCTTCAGAATCGGCGCTGCCGCGTATGCTCGACAAGATGGAAAAGCTCGGGTGCCGTAAATCGGTGGTCGGCCTGGTGATCCCGACGGGGTACTCCTTCAACCTTGACGGTACCTCGATATACCTGACGATGGCGGCCGTGTTTATCGCCCAGGCAACCAACAGCCATATGGATATTTTCCATCAAATCACCCTGCTGGTGGTGCTCTTGCTGTCGTCTAAAGGGGCTGCGGGCGTGACGGGCAGCGGCTTTATCGTGCTGGCAGCCACCATTTCTGCGGTGGGGCATCTGCCGGTGGCGGGTCTGGCACTGATTCTTGGTATTGACCGCTTTATGTCTGAGGCGCGTGCTCTTACCAACCTGGTGGGTAACGGCGTGGCCACGGTGGTGGTCGCGAAATGGGTGAAAGAGTTGGATCACAAGAAGCTCAACGATACGCTGAATAATCGCGCGTCTGATAGCAAAAATCCTGGTTTAACCTCCTAATCTTGTCACAATTGCCCGCATTCCCTTGTCGGGATGCGGGCTCCTGCGCATAATAACTGTTCATACCTGTCATAATTCGACAAGATTTTTTTTGGGTATATTTCACTTCGGACCGTGACGTTTTGCCGAACGCGCGGTCTAATCGACGTGTTTTCATCGTCATCTTTTAGAGTGCAGCGCGTCGCGAGACACTCTTTTTTAACCAGGAATGTTGATCAGGGGTTCACATGCAGGGCACAAAAATTCGACTCTTAACCGGCGGTTTGCTGATGATGGCAGCAGCCAGTTATGTGCAGGCAGATGCGCTCCAGCCAGACCCGGCCTGGCAACAAGGCACGCTAGCGAACGGTTTTCAGTGGCAGGTGTTATCTACTCCACAGCGTCCCAGCGATCGTATTGAAATCCGTCTGTCCGTAAATACCGGCTCCCTTACGGAAAGCACTCAGCAAACCGGTTTTAGCCATTTTATTCCCCGTCTGGCGCTCACGCAGAGCGGCAGCTTGCAGGCAGTACAGGTGCGTTCGCTGTGGCAACAGGCCATCGATCCGAAACGCCCCCTTCCTCCGGCTGTGGTCTCCTATGACTACACCATGTTTAACCTGAGCCTGCCAAATAACCGTAACGACCTGCTTAAAGAAGCCCTTACCTATCTCTCCGATGCCTCTGGCAACCTGGCGATTACGCCGGACACCGTGAACTATGCGTTGAGCAACGGCGACATGGTGGCGACCTGGCCTGCGGATACCAAAGAGGGCTGGTGGCGCTACCGTCTGAAAGGCTCAACGTTGCTGGGGCACGATCCGGCAGAGCCGCTGAAGCAGCCGGTGGACGTCGAACAGGTAAAATCGTTCTACCAGAAATGGTACACCCCGGACGCGATGACGCTGATCGTCGTCGGCAATGTGGATAGCCGCGCGGTGGTTGAGCAGATCAACAAAGCGTTTGGCGATCTGAAGGGCAAACGTGAAACGCCAGCCCCTGTCCCGACGCTCTCTCCGCTGCGCGCCGAGCCTGTCAGCATTATGACGGACACCGTGCGCCAGGACAGGCTCTCCGTGATGTGGGATAACGCCTGGCAGCCTATTCGCGAGTCTGCGGCGCTGCTGCGCTACTGGCGTGCCGATCTGGCGCGTGAGGCGTTGTTCTGGCACGTTCAGCAGACGCTCAGCAAAAACAACGTGAAGAACATTGGCCTTGGCTTTGACTGCCGCGTGCTGTTCCAGCGTGCGCAATGTGCCATTAACGTTGAATCGCCGGGCGATAAACTGAATGCGAACCTGGGTGTGGTGGCGAAAGAGCTGGAAAAAGTACGTAAAGAGGGGCTCTCTGAAGAGGAGTTCAACGCGCTGCTGGCCCAGAAAAAACTGGAGCTGCAGAAGCTGTTTGCCACCTACGCTCGCGCCGATACCGACATTCTGATCAGCCAGCGGATTCGCTCCCTGCAGAATCAGGTTGTCGACATTGCGCCTGAGCAGTACCAGAAGCTGCGTCAGGACTTCCTGAACGGTCTGACTGTGAATATGCTGAATCAGGATTTACGTCAGCAGCTGTCGCAGGATATGGCGTTGATCCTTCTGCAGCCGAAAGGCGAGCCGGAATATGACATGAAGGAACTTCAGAAGACCTGGGATTCCATTATGGCCACCGCGTCGCAGCCGGCGCAGGCTGCAACGGCTGATGATCTACACCAGGACGCGTCGGATATTCCGCAGGGGCAGTAATCCTCTCACCCCGGCCCTCTCCCCAAAGGGAGAGGGTTAGGGGAAACTAAACAGGCATCGCCTCGCGCGGAATAATCGCCCCGCGATACTGAATCACGGTGCTGGCCGTCAGGTGCCCACGCTGTGCCGCCGCTTCCGGCGTTCCCCCCGTCAGGCGTACCGCCAGGTAGCCCGCGCTGAAGGAATCCCCCGCCGCAGTGGTATCAATCACTTTCTCTTTGGCCAGCCTCACCGCAGGGACCTCAACCACCGCTTCACCCGCAATCGCGACCAGGCACGACTCCGCGCCGCGCTTAATCACCACTTCGCTCACGCCTGCTGCGTGCGTGCGGGCAATCACGTCCTCTACCGGCTTCTCACCCCACAGGGCGTCTTCATCATCGAGCGTCAGGAAGGCGATATCCGTGCACTGCAGCATCTGCTGATAAACCTGCTGCGTCTCTTCGCGGCTGGCCCACAGGCGCGGGCGGTAGTTGTTATCAAAAATCACCTTCCCGCCGTTGGCGCGGCATTCGCGCAGCAGCGAGAGCAGCTTTTCGCGGCTGGTCGGGCTTAAAATCGCCAGGCTAATGCCGCTCAGATAGAGATAGTCAAACGTCGCCAGCTCTTCGCAGATGGCCCCAGCGGCGTCGCTCTCCAGCCAGAATTTGGCCGCGGCTTCGTTACGCCAGTAATAAAACGTGCGTTCGCCGGTGCTGTCAGTTTCGATGTAGTAAAGCCCAGGCAGGCGGTTTTCCATACGCTGTATAAGCGAGGTTTCAACATGTTCACTTTGCCAGGCTTCCAGCATCTGCTGGCTGAAGCTGTCCGTGCCGAGGGCGGTGACGTAGTTCACGGTGAGTGCCTCAGGCGCAACCTGACGGGCAATGTAAACCGAGGTGTTTAACGTATCGCCACCAAATCCGCGGCTGACTTCCGCGCCTTTTTGTGACAGCTCAATCATGCATTCGCCAATCACGGCAATTTTTTTGGACATAGTCGTGAACCTGAACAGAAGAATTTTCAGCAGTGTGCGCCGAGTGAATTAGATGGTCAACTATATTAAAACGGTGTTCCATTATTTTATTTGAGCCAGCGCGTGTTCCGGCAAATTTCTGTCATCTTAATTTCATTTTCACGGTGAATTGAACATAAAGTTCTCAATTATCGCGCCGATAATCCTGTGACGAGTCCAGAAAGGCTATCCCAACAACAGGACATCTGAAATGAAGTCAGAGCAGGTTATCCAGCGGCTGAGCACTACGCCTGAGGCAAGTATTGAGAACTTGCAGGAGCATCGCTACTGGCTGCAATGTGAGCGCGCGTACACCTGGCAGCCGATCTATCGAACGGACGGTCGGCTGATGGCAATTGAGATTTTGACCGTCGTTACGCATCCCTCAAACCCTACTCAGCGCATCGCGCCGGATCGCTACTTTGCCGAAGTTGCCGTTCGCCAGCGTCTGGACGTGCTGGAAGAGCAGCTCCGTATGCTGGCGACGAAACAGGCCTTTTTCGAGCAGCATACGATCCTCGCCTCGGTGAACGTGGATGGCCCAACTCTGCTGGCGCTGCGTCAGAACGCGAAGCTGCAGGAGCTGATCGCCACCCTGCCGTGGCTGCGCTTTGAGCTGGTGGAGCACGTGCGCCTGCCGCAGGATTCCTCGTTTGCGTCAATGTGTGAATTTGGCCCGCTGTGGCTGGATGACTTTGGCACCGGTATGGCGAACTTCTCGGCCCTCAGCGAAGTGCGCTATGACTACATCAAGGTGGCTCGCGATCTGTTCATCATGCTGCGCCAGACCCCGGAAGGACGGAATCTGTTTACGCTGTTATTGCAGCTGATGAATCGCTATTGCCAGGGGGTGATCGTTGAAGGCGTGGAAACGCTGGAAGAGTGGCGTGATGTGCAAAACTCTCCCGCAGCGGCGGCGCAAGGCTATTTCCTCTCTCGCCCCGTGCCGATGGATCTCCTCGAAAGCGCCAGAACGACCCTCTGATAGCCCCGTTTCCCTTTGTCTGGACTATAGTTTTACAGGACAGGTCATCAGGAAAGGGGATAACAATGACAAAAACAACCAGGGTCATTTCCTGGATTACAGGGATTTTCTTGTTGTTGATCGCGATCGTCGTCATCATTATCGCGACGTTTGACTGGAACCGCCTTAAGCCGACCATCAACCAGAAAGTCTCAACTGAGCTGAACCGTCCCTTCGCCATTCGTGGCGATCTGGGTGTGGTATGGGAGCGTCAGAAAGAGGAGACCGGCTGGCGAAGCTGGATCCCCTGGCCGCACGTCCACGCCGACGACATTATTCTCGGCAACCCGCCGGATATCCCCGAAGTGACCATGGTGCATCTGCCGCGCGTGGAAGCCACGCTGGCGCCGCTGGCGCTCCTGACCAAAACCGTCTATCTACCGTGGATCAAGCTCCAGCAGCCCGATGCGCGCCTGATCCGCCTCTCTGAAAAAAACAATAACTGGACGTTTAACCTTGCCAGCGACGGCGAAAAAGATCCGAATGCCAAGCCCTCTTCGTGGTCATTCCGTCTGGACAATATTCTTTTCGATCGCGGGCGGATCGCCATCGACGATAAGGTCAGCAAGGCAGACGTGGAGATCCTGGTCGATCCGCTGGGTAAACCGCTGCCGTTTAGCGAAGTCACGGGCAATAAAGCGAAAGGCGATAGCGCCAAAGCGGGTGATTATGTCTTCGGCCTGACGGCAAAAGGGCACTACAACGGCCAGGCGCTTAACGGGGAAGGGAAAATCGGCGGCATGCTGGCGCTCCGGAGCGAAGGCACGCCATTCCCGGTGCAGGCGGATTTCCGCTCGGGGAATACGCGCGTGGCGTTTGTGGGGACGGTCAACGACCCGATGAACATGGGGGGCGTCGACCTGCAGCTCAAGTTCGCCGGTGACTCGCTTGGCGAACTGTATGAACTGACTGGCGTACTGCTGCCGGATACCCCGCCGTTCGAAACGGACGGGCATTTGGTTGCCAAAATTGATACCGAAAAATCGTCCGTTTTTGACTACCGGGATTTCAACGGCCGCATCGGCGACAGCGATATTCACGGCACGCTGACCTACACCACCGGAAAACCACGGCCAAAACTGGAAGGGGATGTCGAGTCCCGCCAGCTGCGTCTGGCCGATCTTGGCCCGCTGATAGGCGTGGATTCGGGCAAAGGGACAAAGTCAAAAGAGGTTAAGAAGGACGTTCAGCCTGCGGGAAAAGTGCTGCCTTACGATCGCTTTGAAACCGATAAGTGGGACGTGATGGATGCGGATGTGCGCTTCAAAGGACGCAAGATTGAGCATGGCAGCACGCTGCCGCTGAGCGATCTCTCGACGCATATCATCCTGAAAAATGCCGACCTGCGCCTGCAGCCGCTGAAGTTTGGCATGGCGGGCGGGACGATTTCCTCCAACATTCACCTGGAAGGCGATAAAAAGCCGATGCAGGGGCGGGCGGAGATCCAGGCGCGTCGATTGAAGCTGAAAGAGCTGATGCCGAACGTGGAGCTGATGCAGAAAACCCTCGGTGAAATGAACGGCGATGCGGACATTCGCGGGGTGGGGAATTCCGTGGCGGCACTGCTGGGCAGCGGCAACGGTAACCTGAAACTGCTAATGAACGACGGTCTGGTCAGCCGCAACCTGATGGAGATCCTGGGGCTGAACGTCGGTAACTTTATCATCGGGCAAATCTTTGGCGATGACGAGGTGAGGGTGAACTGCGCGGCGGCGAATGTGGATCTGGTTAACGGCGTGGCGCGTCCGCAGATTTTTGCCTTCGACACGGAAAACGCGGTGATTAACGTGACCGGTACCGCCAGCATGGCCTCCGAACAGCTGGATTTGACCATCGATCCGGAAAGTAAGGGGATTCGTATTATTACCCTGCGCTCGCCGCTTTACGTGCGTGGGACCTTCAAAAATCCGCAGGCGGGCGTCAAGCCCGGGCCGCTGATTGCGCGTGGCGCGGTGGCCGCAGCCCTCGCGACGTTGGTCACCCCGGCCGCCGCGCTGCTAGCGTTGATTTCGCCGTCAGAAGGCGAGGCGAATCAATGCCGGACGATTTTGTCGCAGATGAAGAAGTAAGGTGCGGTTTGTTATTGCCGGGTAAGGCGTAGCCGCCACCCGGCATTAGTTTACAGCGCCTGATGCTTAGTCTCATGCGTCAGCAGCAGCGCAATCAACGTCAGCGCCGCCATGGCCGCCAGATAAACGCCCACGTAGAACAGACCATAATTTGCCTGCAGCCAGGTGGCGATATACGGTGCCACGGACGCGCCCAGAATAGACGAGACGTTATAGGAGAACGATGCGCCGGTATAACGCACTTCCGTCGGGAACAGCTCCGGCAGCAGCGCGCCCATCGGGCCGAAGGTCAGCCCCATCAGGCTCAGGCCAATCAGCAGGTACGCCATCACCAGCGCCGGGCTACCTGAACTCAGCAGCGGCGGGAAGACGAACAGAGCAAACAGAATGATCAGCGTGGTGATCGTAATCATGCTCGCACGACGACCAAACTTATCCGCCAGCAGGCCGGCAATCGGTACCATCACGCCAAACCCAATTACCGCCATCATCAGCATCCACAGCACTTCGTTACGCGGCAGGCCCAGCCCAACCGGTGCGGCAGCGGTACTGTAGGTCATGGAGTACACCGTCATGATGTAGAACAGCGTGTAGGTCGCCAGCATGATAAACGTGCCCAGCACGGTCACGCGCACGTGTTTGGTCAGCAGGGTGCCCAGCGGCACTTTTACCTGTTTTTTCGCCGCGGCTACTTTTGCGAACACCGGCGTCTCATGCAGGGAAACACGCACATACAGGCCAATCAGCACCAGCACGGCCGAGAAGACAAACGGAATACGCCAGCCCCAGCTCATGAACTGTTCGTCCGTCAGCAGCCAGGAGAGCAGCAGGAAGGTCCCGTTGGCAAAGAAGAAGCCAATCGGCGCGCCAAGCTGCGGGAATGAACCGTACAGCGCACGTTTACGCGGCGGGGCGTTCTCGGTCGCCAGCAGCGCCGCGCCACCCCATTCACCGCCCAGCCCCAGACCCTGACCAAAACGCGCCAGCGCCAGCAGGACCGGCGCCAGAATGCCGATGGTTTCGTAGGTCGGCAGCAGGCCGATCGCCACGGTGGAGATGCCCATCGTCAGCAGCGAGGCCACCAGGGTGACCTTACGCCCAATACGATCGCCGAAGTGTCCAAACAGCGCGGAGCCAATCGGACGCGCCACAAACGCAATAGCAAAGGTCGCCAGAGACTGTAGCGTCGCCGCCGTCGGGTCTCCCTGGGGGAAGAAAATATGCGGGAAAACGATGACCGCTGCGGTGGCGTAAATGTAAAAGTCGAAGAACTCAATGGCGGTGCCAATCAGCGATGCGACGACAACTTTATTGCGCGAGTTTACCGGGACGTTTTCCGCACCAGAGTCGAGTGTTGTGGCTGTTGATTGCATAATATTTTCTTATTTTTTGTCGAACGAAAGGCCATATTACGCACAGCAAAAGCGACATTTCAATCTGTAACAAATTAGCTTCCTGATTATAAAATCAACAAAAAGCGGATAATGTTCAGGCCAGCCAAAATGCTTCCATGAAATGCTTCACGTTTTTTAAATATTGGTGGATAAAACTGGTTTTCGGTTAAATAAAAGTTACGGACTGGATTTATATGCTGAAATGATGAGTCGGGCTGAAATATCAGCCCGAGAGCGGAATTAACGATGTGTTTTTCCGGGCATTCGCGTGTCGCCTTTGTACTCGGCGGTGGCAATCCACGCCGCGCAGAACAGGGTTAAACGCGCGAAGAAGTAGAAGAACGCCATCAGCCCCAGCACCGAGCCAAATGCCGCGCCGGACGGGGATTTCACCAGCGACGGCAGGGTGTAAGTCATCACGATCTTAATCACTTCAAAGCCGATCGCCGCAATCAATGTGCCGCGGAGCAGCGCCTTCTTACGCGGACGATGCCGAGGCAAGCGCCAGAAAATCCAGAAGAACAGCAGGTAGTTGGCGAAGATGGAAATCGCCAGCCCGATGCCGCGCCAGGCGGGCTTCAGCCATTCGATGTAATCAAGATAGAGCGCAGAAATAATCATCTGCTGCGCGGAGCCCGCCACGGAGGTAATGGAGAGCGTGACGACGAGCGCGATAAGCAGGCCAATCAGCGAAATAAAGTCGCGGAAATATTTAACCCAAATTTTCTCCTGATCCTGCGGTTTACGCTCCCACACCTCGCGGGACTGGGCGCGAATAGCTTCGCGGAGGTTGCCCATCCAGTTAACGCCGGAGTAAAGGGCGATGAGCAAACCGACGATCCCGACGGTGGTGCGCTGCTGAACGGCGGTGTTAATCGTGCTTTTCAGCGTGGTGGCGAGGGTTGGGTCACTGACGTTATTCAGGATCTTATTGAAAATATCCTGCAGCAGCGTTGGATGCGACGCGAGTACAAAACCGGCCGCAGCAAACGACACCATCAGGATGGGGATCATCGACAGGAACGAAAAATAGGTGATCGCGGCACCGAACTGGTTTCCCATGCGGTCATTAAAGCGCTCGGTCGCACGTATAAGATGCGCAACCATGGGAAACTGCTGAATTCTCTCCGCCAGGCTGGTGACGGTGCCCAGCGCCTTGCTGGCTGTACCAGGGGCTTTAGCCTCTTCCGGCTCGGTTTCCATCTTCTTGATGGGTTCATAATCTAAATGTTGGGTGGGTCGTTGCGGGTTATTTTCCGGCGTCACGCGTCTTTTCCTTTTTCGTTTGGCTGGATGTTATTGAATTATAGCTTGCGACTAGTCCACGTAAGCTTTTGTGAGTTCGGTTAGCCACTCCATAAACAGGTGAACCCGGCGAGAGAGGTTGCGCCGGTGGGGGTAAATCAGGGAGACAGGCATCGGTTCCGCGCGATACTGCGGGAGGATCTCAATCAGTTTCTTTGCGCGCAGCAGGTCGCGCACCCCAACGCGCGGGGCCTGAATGATCCCCAGCCCGGCAAGGCAGGCGGCCTGGTAAGTTTCCGTGCTGTTGACGGTTAGCACCCCGCCCGTTTTTATCCACTGCGTTGTGCTTCCGTTATAAAATTCAAAGCCCTGAGGGCGGCTTCCCAGCATCGCGGCATAATGAATCACGGCGTGCGAGCCTAAATCGTCCAGCGTGTCAGGGTAGCCAAAACGCGCCAGATAATCCGGGCTGGCGCAGTTGATCACCGACAGCTTGCCCAGCGGACGGGCTATCAGCCCTGAGTCCTTCAGGGAACCCACGCGGACGACGCAATCAAACCCTTCCCGGACCACATCCACCAGACGATCGCTGCTGCTGAGCTCCAGTTCGATACCCGGATACTGCTGTAAAAACGCAGGCAGTTTGGGGATGACGACATTTCGAGCAACGCCAACGGGCATATCCACGCGCAGCCTTCCGCTGATGCTGGAGGGATCGTGCTGAAACATGCCGTCCAGCTCATCCAGGTTCGCCAGCAGATCTTTTGCCCGTTCGTAATAGACCATGCCGTCCTGCGTCAGGCTGACGCGGCGCGTGGTACGGTGCAGTAGCTGGGTGCCAAGCCGGTTTTCCAGTGCCTGAATTTGCCGGGAAACGCTGCCTTTCGGCAGCGTTAATGTCTCTGCCGCGCGGGAAAAACTCTCCAGTTCCGCGACGCGAACAAACAGCTGCATTGCGTGAATTTTATCCATAGATGAAGCTCATTGTTGTTTGCAATGAAACAGTGAAGCGTTATTACCCATCTTTATTGATCTTCTATCACCTAATAAGCTCTTTCTCAATCTCCATAACAGCCAAAACGAGGTTTATGATGACTGAACGTATCGCATTAGTGACGGGTGGTAGCCGCGGCTTAGGTAAAAACGCTGCGTTAAAGCTGGCTGCTGACGGCACGGGAATTATCCTGACCTACAATCGTAGCCAGCAGGAAGCGCTGGAAGTTGTGCGCGAAATTCAGGAAAAAGGCGTCAAGGCGGCGGCATTAAAGCTCAACGTCGGGGATATCGCCAGTTTCGAAAATTTTGCTCAACAGCTTCAGGAGATCCTGAAGAGTGTCTGGCAGCGCGAAACATTTGATTATTTATTGAACAATGCCGGAACAGGTTTATACGCACCCTATACCGAAACGACGGAAGCGCAGTTTGATGAGGCGCTGAACATTCACTTCAAAGGGCCTTTCTTCCTGACGCAGCGCCTGCTGCCTCTGCTTAACGACGGGGGGCGGATCCTCAATGTCTCCAGCGGACTGGCCCGCTTCACCCAGTCAGGCTCAGGAACCTACGCGGCCATGAAAGGGGCGATGGAAGTGCTCACCCGCTATCAGGCGAAGGAGCTTGGAGCGCGCGGTATCTCCGTCAATATTATCGCACCAGGCGCGATCGAAACCGACTTTGGCGGTGGGCGCGTGCGCGACAACGCGCAGCTTAACCAGATGCTGGCGTCGCAGACGGCGCTGGGGCGGGTAGGTTTGCCGGACGATATCGGGGATGCCATTGCGGCGCTGCTTAGCGATAAGCTTGGCTGGATGAACGCGCAACGTATTGAAGTGTCAGGCGGTATGTTCCTGTGATGTCTGATGTTAAGGGGAGGGAACCCCTTAAGGAAATCCTTAATATGGATGTGTCAAAATGCGGGTAAATATAAAAACCACTGGCGGATTTGTAACCTCTCCATTCATTGAGTTTTTTCTTAAATAGCGCCTATGTAGAATCCCCCTTCGCTATTCTCAGAGGGAGAAATACGATGCGAGTAATCATGTTTGACAGGCAGTCGATATTTATTCATGGAGCGATACACGGTTTGCAGAAATTAATTCCTGAAATAAATATAACGGGGGCTTGTCAGGCAGACGATTTATGGACGCAAATATCCGCGTCACCGTCTGCTATCGTCATGATTGACGGCAATTTAATTCAGGATGAGGGGAGTTCTTTCCTTGATGAAATCATGCATCGCTTCCCGTCGGTACGGGTGATGATGGTTCTGGCAAAAAAAGAGACCCGATGGGTTGAACAACTCATGCAGCGAAACGTGATGGCTATTATCCCCCGTAACGCTAATCCTGAGCGGTTTGCCGCCGTGCTGGATTCCGTATCCAGAGGGATGGTCTGCTTTCCCGCTGAGTGGGTCAGCCAGCAATCGTCAGCGCAGGCGTTACTTTCCTTAAGCGAGCGTCAGCGTGAGGTGCTGAAGCTGCTGGCGGCGGGCGAATCAAACAAAGAGATTGGTCGGAATCTCAACATCAGTGCGGCCACGGTAAAAGCGCATCTGGAAGCGCTTTTTCGCCGGCTGGAGGTAAAAAACCGAACCCAGGCAGCCATGTACTACACCCGGGTGACGGCCTGAAGCAGCGCTTTCGGGAGTGAAGACGTCACGCCGAAACTCAGTATCATCAGTACCAGCGCGTCATGCTGCTGCTGGGTTAATGGATGTATACACTTTTCCCGCAGCAGCGTTTCACAAAGCTGAATATCTTCATGGAGTAAATATTCCGCCTGAAGAGGCGTGATAAGGCCGTGAAAATTTTCCCGTTCGCGGATCACATGCCCATAGCCGATAACCCATACACCCTTTTCATCACGATATTTCTCCAGTGAAAGCCCTTGATGTTTCTTTATTAATTCTATGGCGGCAGAAGATATATTTAGCGCATGACCGTTCATATTCGTTTCCTCTTAATGGCGATACTGTAGAGGAATCGCGGTACGAGCAATATCCGCCAAATGGCTGTTGATCAGGAATTATTGTTCAGGTATTCCTGCCGTAATAACCCAAATAACCAGTCATTTTGCCAGCGACCGGAAAGGTAATAGCTTTCACGTAGCTCGCCTTCCAGCTGGAAGCGAGCTTTTTCCAGCAGGCGCCTGGAGGCGACGTTTCCCGCGGTGACGGTGGCGGTGAGCCGACGAATACCGCCCTGATGAAAGGCGTAATCGCAAAGCGCCTGCAGGGATTCGAAGCCGTAACCTTTGCCCTGCGCCTCGGGGGCAAAAAGAAAGCCCACTTCGGCGCAATCTTCTTCCCGATGAATATACCCGGTAACGCCCAGCGGGGCCTGTGAGAGGGCATCACGTACGACGAGGCACAGCCAGTGCGCGCTGCCTGGCGTCCAGGGCGTCAGGCGCGAATCAAACGCCTCCCGGATCGCTGCGACGGGGCGGTTCTCCGCAACAAAGCGCATGACTTCGGGGTGTTGCTGCAACGCCAGAAAAAAGGGCCAGTCTTGCTCCTGCAGGGGCGAGCAGTTCAGGCGTGAGGTCATTAAAACTGGCATTAAGATTCTCCTGAAGCATTTTAAATGATTTTAGGGTTGTCACTTTATTTCAACAGAAAGTCAGGTATGGTTAAGCGCGTATAAATAAAAAGAAAAACGGCCGTTAGTGCCCATTCCGGATGTCTTCGCTGTCGCTTAAGGAAAACAATGACTCTCAGCACATCACATCATATCCGCGAACAGTTTGAACACTGTCTGGCGGTCATTCGCCAGGCGTCGGTGGAAATCTTGCTTCTTCTGAATGTACATGTTTCTGAGGGGAAAGATCCACGCTGGTTTCTGGAACAGCTGGACAGCGCGCGTTTAGGGCTCGGGGGATGGGCTACGGTTGCGAAGAAGCTTAACCTGAATGATGCCGAGATGTCGGAATTTACGCTGCAGCTGCGCCTGCTGCAGCAGCGCGTCCCGCAGTACGAAAGCGGGCAGGATGTCAGTGAAAACCAGCTTATTGCGGCGATGCGGTTTGTGACTACGCTGGAACATCTTCGTCTGCAGCAGCCGCTTCTGACCTACAGCACCGAGCTGGCCCCGGGAAGCGAACTCCAGCAACAGCAGGCGCACAAGCAGGTACGCGCAATTGAGTTAATGATTAAAGGCCTCATTCAGCAGGCCTGGCCCGATCAGGTGCGGCTCAATAATCATCTTAAAACCTTATTTAACGCTGACCGCGTACGGCGCTGGCTGAAGCATGGCGAAATCAACGATGTCCTGAGCGGCATGATGTTCAGTGAACTGGCGCAAATGCTGGTGGATAAAAAAGAGTTCAGCCGCTATTACGCCTCGCTGTTTAACGACCCGTCCATGCTGACGCTCCTGGTGGAGCCGCGCAAAACGCTGCAAACCTTCCTCGACGACATCCGGCAAATCCGCAACAGCATTACGGTGCAGAAAACGTTGAGTTCGGCGCAAATTCAGCTGCTGGATAACTACTACATGCAGATCTCCCGTCCGGTTCAACGCGCGTTTGAAGAGGGGAGAACGCGCGTCAACCCGGCCGGATTCATGGCGGTGGATGCCAGCGAGCTGCACGCGTTCTGGGAAAAGGCGCAAAAAATGGATCGGGTTACCGGTGGGGATCTGTTTGAAGTCCGCGACACGATTGAAAAGCCGACCCAGCGCGCCCCGCGCACGCCCGAACAGCGTGAGCAGCTTATCTCCGGTGCGCTATGGGGAGCGGTCGGCGTGATGGTGATTGCCATCGTGGTAGGCGGCTTCTGGCTGGTGACCAGCAGCAAACCGCAGCTTGTGGCCGAAAATACGGCGCAAGCGGCGGCTCCGCCGCAGGAGATGCGCGAAACCCCTTCCTCGCGGGAGACGCTGACGCGCATGGGAGTGACCTGGGACGAGAGTAATTTCCGTTCGGCGATTAACCGCAACGATACCCGCGTGGCGCTGCTCTTTTTGCAGGGTGGGATGGACTGGAAGCTGTCATGGACCGAAGAGGCGATGTCGGCAGGCTATGACGACGTTCTGGAGCTTATGCTGCGCTATCGGCAGAACATGGCAGAAGAGAAGCCGTGTCGTCGTTTCATCAATACGCTCAGCCACGCCATGTCAAACGGCGAGTCCCTGACGTCAATACGTAAAGAGTATCTGAAAGCGTTCTGCACCGTGCCGGCCGTGGTTAAGCGCCAGAAGCACGATCTTGAGATGGCAACGCGACGCGCGCAGTCACAGCCGGATGCCACCACGAAAAAATGGCAGTCTATTCAGACCGCCATTTATGAGGTGATTCGCTAACGTTTTCCCCTCTCCCCAGAGGGGAGAGGGGCCAGATCGCACCCCTCTCAAGGCTCCCCATACAACCCAATCAACCGTCGCACCACGCCGTTCGTCCAGCCGAAGCCATCCTGTAGCGGATACTCCCCGCCGCCCCCTTCGCGCGGCGTACTGCTGGCGATGTGGTACTTCTCAATCAGCTTGTGGTGCGTCTTGTAGAAGTGATTCACCGTATGCAGCCAGCTCCAGGCGATTTCATCCCCCAGCGAGTCGTTGCCGTACTGCTTGAACCCCTGGATCGCCATCCACTGCAACGGCGCCCAGCCATTGGGTTTATCCCACTGCTCGCCGGTTTCGTACTCGGTTGCCAGAATCCCACCCGGCGTCAGCAGACGCGCTTTAACCGCGTCAGATAAACGTTCTGCCTGCTCGTGCGTCGCCATTCCAACATACAGCGGCACAATGCTGGCGGCAGAAAACAGCGCCATCTGCTCGCGTCGCCAGTCGTAATCGCGGTAACAGCCACTCTCCTCGTCCCACAGATAGCGGTTCACCGCCGCGCGGCGATCGGTGGCCTTCTGGCGGAACAGCTCGGCCGTCTCTTTATCCCCTTTCGACGCCGAGATATTGGCAATCGCGCTCTCCAGCTTAAACAGGAAGGCGTTCAAATCGATGGGGATAAACTGCGTCGTGCGAATGCTGGCGAGCCGTGCCGGATCGCGAAGCCAGCGGGAGGAGTAATCCCAGCCAGACGCTGCACCCGCACGCAGATCGCGATAGACCTCATTCGGCGGACGACCCGAGTGGCGGGCGGTTTCCACGTCCTCAATCCACGATTCGTCGCGCGGGGTGTCACGGTCGTCCCAGTAGCGGTTCAGCAGCGAGCCGTCCGGCATGCGCACCGCGCTGCGGTAGGCCTGATTAAGCAGGAGCGACTCCGCGCCGTCCATCCAGAAGGCGTGCTCCATTTTGAGGTGGTCGAGGTAGCGCTTCGCGCCGCGCACGCCGTCCTCTTCAAACAGCTCCACCATCAGGGCAAAGACTGGCGGCTGCGAGCGGCTGAGATAATAGGTGCGGTTGCCGTTAGGGATATGGCCGTAGCGTTCGATCAGCCACGCGAAGTTATCCGCCATGCACTTCAGCAGATCGTTACGGCCGCTCTCCGCCAGCCCCAGCATGGAGAAGTACGAATCCCAGTAATAGGTCTCGCTGAATCGCCCGCCGGGCACGATATAGGCCTGCGGCAGCGCCAACAGGGACGACCAGGGAATATGGTCCTGCGGTTCGCGCGTCAGGACGGGCCACAGGCTATCAATGTGCTCTTTCAGCGACAGTCCGGGGTCGGAGACATATTCCGTGCTGTAGGTTTCAGGCAGCCAGAAGTGGTTCTCCACGAACTGGCGCAGGTCGAAATCCCGGTGCCGTCTGACCTTACGGTAGCGGATCAGAATATCCAGCGGATCCATCTTCGGCGCGCAGTCGGGGAAGGTTTTGCTGTCCGCAAACAGCCGCGTCGACTGGACGTGCTCGAACAGTTCAAGGTAGCGATCGGCGGGCGTCAGGGCATCGGAGGCGGGTAGCCCCTCGATCATTTCGGGTTCCGGCTCCGCCTCAATCATCTCATCCAGTTTTAACTCGCAGGGATCGGTCTCGTAGCGCAGCTCTTCTGCAATCTCGAATTCGATGTTCTCGGTAGCCTGTAGTTTCTGGTTGAACATGGTGATAGGGACCTCCGGTTGTGTGTTCTGAAGACAGGTTTCTCCGGGCGTCCTATAAGCGTAGACATTCGCTTCGGTAGATGTGGAGGGATATGTGCGGTAGATCACTCTTTTCGGAGCATTCGTTTTGCAACGATTTATGTATGTGAATAAAAAAAGCCCCTCCGGAGAGGGGCTTCTGCATTATCGCATGGTGACAAACTCTTCCGCCGCCGTTGGGTGGATAGCCACGGTGTTGTCGAAGTCTTTCTTGGTCGCACCCATCTTCAGCGCCACCGCAAAGCCCTGCAGGATCTCATCCATGCCGAAGCCGATGCCGTGGATACCGACAATCTTCTCTTCCGGGCCCACGCAGACCAGCTTCATGCGGCACGGCTGACGGTGAGAGGTGACGGCGGTATACATCGCGGTGAACGCGGATTTATACACTTTCACCTGGTCATCGCCGTACTGCTCGCGCGCCTGCGGCTCGGTTAAGCCGACGGTGCCGATTGGCGGGTGGCTAAAGACCACGGTCGGGATGTTGCTGTAGTCCAGATGCTCGTCCGGCTTGTTGTTGAACAGACGCTCGGAGAGACGACGGCCCGCCGCAACGGCCACCGGCGTCAGTTCAACCGCACCGGTGTTATCACCGACGGCGTAAATGCCTGGTACGCTGGTGTTCTGGAACTTATCGACGACGATGTAGCCTTTTTCGTCGGTTTTCACGCCGGTCACCGCCAGGTTAAAGCTGTCGTTCGCCGGTTCACGGCCAATCGCCCAGATCAGGCAATCAACGGTCTGGCTGCGGCCATCTTCCAGCTCAAGGGTCAGGCTGCCGTCCGCGTTTTTAACGACCGCTTTAGGCACGGCGTTGGTGTGCAGGGTTGGGCCTTCGGTGTTCATCACTTCAACCAGCGTATCGACGATCAGCGGGTCAAAGCTGCGCAGCGGTGCGTGTTTACGCACGAACAGGTGCGCTTCTGCACCCAGGCCGTTAATCACGCCAGCCAGCTCAACCGCGATGTAACCTGCGCCCACAATGGCCACGCGATCAGGCAGAGCAGGCAGCTCGAAGAAGCCGTCGGAGTCGATACCGTATTCCGCGCCCGGAATATTCGGGTGGCTCGGGCGGCCGCCGGTGGCGATCAGGATATGATCGGCGGTGATCGTCTCGCCGTTCACTTCGATCGTTTTCGCGTCCACAAAGCGGGCGAAGCCGTGAATCACGTCGACGTTATTTTTGCCCAGCACGTTGTCGTACGAGGTGTGAATGCGGTCGATGTAGGCGGTACGGCTGGCGATCAGCTTGTCCCAGTCGAAATTGTTGATGGTGGTGTCAAAGCCGTAGTCCGGACCGTACATATGGATCGCTTCACGGATTTGCGCCGCGTGCCACATCACCTTTTTCGGTACACAACCCACGTTCACGCAGGTGCCGCCCAGCGCTTTGGCTTCAATCAGCGCACATTTCTGGCCGTACATGGCCGCGCGGTTGATGGAGGCGATGCCGCCGCTGCCGCCGCCGATGGCGATGTAGTCATAATGCTTAGTCATAGCTTTTGTCCTTAATCGTGAATTGCCGCGATTGTATACCTGAAATCAATAGTTTCCACCGATGGCTGCAATTACTCCGGCACGATCCAGCTGACGGTGGCGTGGCCCGTTCCGGCTGGCACCAGCGTTTTGTGCAGCCACGGCAGCACGTTGTTCATCTGCGCTTCCAGCTTCCACGGCGGGTTAATGACGATCATGCCGGAAGCGGTCATGCCGCGCTGGTCGCTGTCCGGGCGTACCGCCAGCTCAATCTGCAGGATTTTACGAATGCCGGTTGCCTCCAGATCTTTGATCATGCGCTTAATCTGCGCGCGCAGCACCACCGGGTACCACAGGGCATAGGTTCCGGTCGCAAAACGTTTGTAGCCTTCGTTGATGCCGGTCACCACCGCCTGATAGTCGGTTTTGATTTCGTACGGTGGGTCGATCAGCACCAGGCCGCGACGGGAAACCGGCGGCAGCTTGGCTTTCAGCTGCTGGTAGCCGTCGGCTTTGTCGACGCGGGCGCGGCTGTCTTTCTGAAATTCCGAACGCAGCAGCGGGAAATCGCTCGGGTGCAGTTCGGTCAGCTGGAGGCTGTCCTGCTCGCGCAGTAGCTGGCGGGCAATCAGCGGTGAGCCAGGGTAGTAGCGCAGCTGGCCGTTGCGGTTGAAGTGATTCACCACGCCAATGTAAGGCTCCAGCTCGGCGGGCAGGTCGTCCTGCTGCCAGATGCGGGCGATGCCCTCAAGGTATTCGCCGGTACGCTCGGCATGCTCGCCGCTCAGCTGATAACGGCCCGCGCCCGCATGGGTGTCCAGATAGAGAAACGGCTTCTCTTTCTCTTTAAGCGATTCAATGATCAGGCTCTGAACGGTGTGTTTGAGGACGTCGGCATGGTTGCCAGCGTGGAAGCTGTGGCGATAACTGAGCATGGGTAATGGTATTCCGCTGAATTGACGATTTGCCACAGTTTACAGCAGAACGGCACAGATTACCCGCAGGCCCGGTAAGCGCAGCTATTGAAATCCTCTACACTTAACCCCATTACTGAAAACAATATGCACAGCGCCGGATGCGCGCTTCATTCACCTATTTCAACAGGACAGCGTTTATGACCAATCCATTACTGACGCCTTTTTCGTTGCCACCGTTTTCTAAAATCCTCCCTGAGCATGTGGTTCCAGCCGTTACCCAGTCGCTGGACAACTGCCGCGCGGCGGTAGAAAGCGTGGTTGCGCAGGGCGCGCCGTACACCTGGGAGAATCTGTGTCAGCCGCTGGCCGAAGTGGACGACGTGCTGGGGCGTATCTTCTCTCCGGTAAGCCACCTGAACTCAGTGAAAAACAGCCCGGAGCTGCGTGAAGCCTACGAACAAACCCTGCCGCTGCTCTCTGAGTACAGCACCTGGGTCGGCCAGCACGAAGGGCTGTACAAAGCCTACCGCGACCTGCGCGACGGCGACCATTATGCCGAACTGAACACGGCGCAGAAAAAATCGGTTGATAACGCCCTGCGTGATTTCGAACTGTCCGGTATCGGTCTGCCAAAAGAGAAGCAGGTTCGCTACGGTGAAATCGCTGCGCGCCTGTCCGAACTGGGCAACCAGTACAGCAATAACGTCCTTGACGCCACCATGGGCTGGACGAAGCTGATTACCGACGAAGCAGAGCTGGCGGGTATGCCGGAAAGCGCACTGGCGGCGGCGAAAGCCCAGGCCGAAGCGAAAGAGCAGGAAGGCTTCCTGTTAACGCTGGATATCCCGAGCTATCTGCCGGTGATGACCTACTGCGACAACCAGGCCCTGCGTGAAGAGATGTACCGCGCCTACAGCACCCGCGCCTCCGATCAGGGGCCGAATGCCGGTAAGTGGGACAACAGCCCGGTCATGGCGGAAATCCTCGCCCTCCGTCACGAGCTGGCTCAGTTGCTGGGCTTCGACAGCTACGCGGATAAATCCCTCGCCACCAAAATGGCCGAAAACCCGCAGCAGGTGCTCGACTTCCTGACCGACTTGGCCAAACGTGCTCGTCCTCAGGGTGAGAAAGAGCTGGCCCAGCTGCGCGCCTTCGCGAAAGCGGAGTTCGGCGTGGACGAGCTGCAGCCGTGGGATATCGCGTACTACAGCGAAAAACAGAAGCAGCACCTCTACAGCATCAGCGACGAGCAGCTGCGCCCGTACTTCCCGGAAAACAAAGCCGTCAACGGCCTGTTTGAAGTGGTGAAACGCATTTACGGCATTACCGCTAAAGAGCGTACTGATATTGACGTCTGGCATCCGGACGTACGCTTCTTTGAGCTGTATGACGAGAAAAACGAGCTGCGCGGTAGCTTCTATCTGGATCTTTACGCGCGTGAAAACAAGCGCGGCGGGGCGTGGATGGACGACTGCGTGGGCCAGATGCGTAAAGCCGACGGTTCCCTGCAAAAACCGGTCGCCTATCTGACCTGTAACTTCAACCGTCCGGTAAGCGGCAAACCTGCGCTGTTCACCCACGACGAAGTGATCACCCTGTTCCACGAGTTCGGTCACGGTCTGCACCACATGCTGACCCGCATCGAAACCGCCGGCGTCGCCGGTATCAGCGGGGTGCCATGGGATGCGGTCGAGCTGCCAAGCCAGTTTATGGAAAACTGGTGCTGGGAACCGGACGCGCTGGCGTTTATCTCCGGCCACTACGAGACCGGCGAACCGCTGCCGAAAGAGCTGCTGGATAAAATGCTGGCGGCGAAGAACTACCAGGCGGCGATGTTCATTCTGCGTCAGCTGGAGTTCGGCCTGTTCGATTTCCGCCTGCACGCCGAGTTCAGCCCGGAGCAGGGGGCGAAAATCCTCGAAACGCTGGCCGAGATTAAAAAACAGGTTGCCGTTATTCCAGGGCCAACCTGGGGCCGATTCCCGCACGCGTTCAGCCACATTTTCGCGGGCGGCTACGCGGCGGGCTATTACAGCTACCTGTGGGCCGACGTGCTGGCGGCGGATGCCTTCTCTCGCTTCGAGGAAGAGGGGATCTTCAACCGCGAAACCGGCCAGTCGTTCCTTGACAACATCCTGACCCGCGGCGGTTCTGAAGAGCCAATGGTGCTGTTCAAACGCTTCCGTGGCCGCGAGCCGCAGCTGGATGCGATGCTTGAGCATTACGGGATCAAAGGCTGATTGTTACGTGAAGATCTGCTTAGTGGATGAAACGGGCGCCGGAGACGGCGCCTTATCTGTTCTGGCGGCCCGCTGGGGGCTGGAGCACGATGAAGAGAACCTGATGGCGCTGGTAATGACGTCAGCACATCTCGAATTACGCAAGCGCGATGAACCGAAGCTCGGCGGGATTTTTGTCGACTTCGTTGGCGGCGCGATGGCGCACCGGCGTAAGTTCGGCGGCGGTCGCGGCGAAGCGGTGGCCAAAGCGGTCGGCATTAAGGGGAGCTATCTCCCGGACGTGGTGGACGCCACGGCGGGGCTGGGACGCGATGCGTTTGTGCTGGCGTCGGTGGGCTGTCATGTGCGAATGTTGGAGCGTAATCCGGTTGTCGCCGCGCTGCTCGACGACGGGCTGACGCGAGGCTATGCGGACCCGGAAATCGGCCCGTGGCTGCAGGAGCGTTTGCAGCTTATCCACGCGTCAAGCCTGACGGCGCTGACGGACATCACCCCGCGTCCGCAGGTGGTCTACCTCGACCCGATGTTCCCGCATAAGCAGAAAAGCGCGCTGGTGAAGAAAGAGATGCGGGTATTTCAGTCGCTGGTGGGGCCGGATTTAGACGCAGATGGCCTGCTGGAGCCGGCTCGTCAGCTCGCGACGAAGCGGGTAGTGGTGAAGCGCCCGGACTACGCGCCGCCGCTGGCGGACGTTGCGACTACTAACGCGGTGACCACGAAAGGGCATCGGTTTGATATTTATTCGGGGACGCCAGAATAAAAAAAGCCGGGTGGCGGCTTCGCCTTACCCGGCCTACTTTCAGTGCCGCTTTTTTTGCACTTACTCGTCTTCTTCGTCGCGCAGCGGAACAATCAGCATGTCCACGTGAACGGTGTTAATCAGCTGGCGTGCTGAAGACATCAGCTTGCTCCAGAAGTCCTGATGGTGACCGCATACCACCAGATCCATATCGTATTTCTTAATCGCATCAACCAGCACCTGACCCAGGTCGCCACTGCCGCTCAGGGTTTCGGTGATCGGATAGCCCGCGTTGGTGGAGAGCTCGCTCAGCGCGTGATGCGTTTCTTCAGAGATGCGTTTCTGCATATCGCCCAGATTGACGTCGATCAGACCGGTGTAGAGGTCGGAGTAATTCACATCAACGTGAATCAGGGAGACTTTCGCGTTGTAGGGACGTGCCATAGATACCGCTTTATCAACCAGCACTTTGCTCTCCGGGGAGAGATCTACCGCGATAAGAATGTGTTTGTAAGCCATAGTGTTACTCCTTCCTTAAGTTATCGATGACTAAATGGGAAAGCCGTCGTCTGATGCTTTCATTACGGCCCAGTTAAACATATTTTTCAAGCTTTGGTGTTGATAACGATTAACCTTGTGGCAAAAAAATTAACGGATCTCCTACACTATTTAATGAGCCGTTCGGATATTAAAACGCGAACCGGATCGACTTTTAGTCATTCTTTCACTGAACTGTCTGTCAGGGCATTGGGGTGCGGTAGCTCAGGAGCCTTGCTTCGTGGGCGGACGCCGGGGAGGATGTATGATTAGCACCGTCGCATTGTTTTGGGCGTTATGCGTAGTTTGCATAGTGAATATGGCGCGCTACTTCTCATCGTTACGTGCGCTGTTAGTGGTACTTCGTGGTTGCGATCCGTTGCTGTATCAGTATGTGGACGGTGGAGGGTTCTTCACCTCGCATGGACAGCCCAGCAAGCAGATGCGTCTGGTGGGGTATATCTACTACCAGCGCTACCGCGATCATCACGATGAAGAGTTTATCCGTCGCTGCGAGCGTCTGCGCCGTCAGTTCATTTTAACCAGCGCCCTGTGTGGGCTGGTCGTGGTCAGTATGATTGCGTTGATGATTTGGCACTGAGTACCACAACAGGCGGGGATAACCCCGCCTGCTTTCCTCTGGTTCAGGGCTTCACTGAGAACTGCAGATTGGAGATATTGGTCTCAATCGAAATAACCTTCCCGCTATAGGCGATATTAACGTGTCCGTTTGTATCAATGCTGGCCGCCGTGATTGTACCCGTACCTTCAATGACAGGATGCTTCATTGCCAACTGATGGATAATGTCGGTGTCTTTCCCTGTTATCTTTTCCGAGAGATAGTAACGGTAGATTGTGGGTACGGTGGCGCCACCCTGATTGTTCACGGTCATATAGAGCCAGACGCTGTCAGATAATTTATAAACGCGTTGAAGTTTATCGTCCTCTTGCTGGTTGGGCTGGTGGTTGAGCCAGACAAATCCAATGACCAGAGCCAGAAGCGAAACAGTAACAAGGCGATGAATCCATTTAGTAGCCGTTTTGAATGGCATACGCTATTCCTTCTCTGATATTGCGTTGGTCCGTTGGATCGTCCCCGTAAGGCGGCTTTTCGTGCCATTTTCCCCATTCAGGTTTTGACGTGCCAGCACGGCCTTGAGCCCAACCAGCGCCCATAAGAAGGATGTTTGCAGGTATGCCTGCTGCAGTTCCGGCGGCTCCGAAGTTGAAATTACCAAATGCAGCAAAATAAGGGTCGAATTTTTTGTAATCCCAGGGACCACCATTTCGGACTTTTTGGTAGAACCAGTAATACGTTGAGGGAGTGGCCATGTTACGCGACATGCCATGGAGACGTGCTTCACGCATATTATTTGCTATAACTATTGAGCCAGGTCCTGAAATTGGGACAGAAGCCATACATTCTCCTTTGCCTGGTTTTTCTTCTGGCCGTCATCATAGTGTTATTTTCGCAACTCTTTTGAGCAAAAAATGTTCAGAAAATCCTAATGTTATAAACTGTTGGATTGCAAATAACAGCCATAAAAAAGCGGGTCAGTTTCCTGACCCGCTTTTTGTCGCCTTCAGCCAATTAAATCAGCTTCAGCGAAATCCAGTACAACCCGCCTGACAGCAGGATAGAAGCCGGAAGGGTAAACACCCAGGCCATCAGAATGTTGGTCACGGTTTTGCGCTGCAGACCGCCGCCGTCAACAATCATGGTACCTGCCACGGACGAGGAGAGTACGTGGGTGGTGGATACCGGCATACCGGTGTAGCTCGCCAGACCGATAGACACTGCCGCCGTCATCTGCGCGGACATACCCTGCGCATAGGTCATGCCTTTCTTACCGATCTTCTCGCCGATGGTGGTCGCCACACGACGCCAGCCAATCATCGTACCGATACCCAATGCCAGCGCGACGGCCATGATGATCCAGATTGGCGCGTACTCAATGGTATTGAGCATATCGCTTTTCAGTTTCTTCAGCAGACGCTTGTCGTCACCATTCACCTCTGGCAGCTTCGCGACTTTATCGGTCACGTCGGAGATACAGAGCATGATACGACGCAGCTGACCACGCTGTTCAACGGCCAGTTTATCGTAGCTTTCGATGTTGCCCAGCATACCTTTGGCACGTTCCAGCGCGTTAATCGCGTTAGCCGGATGGCAGTGGAATTCGCCAGGCGCGGTGGTGGCACCGGCTTCCGGAGAAGGGATCAGCTGGTCAACGCCGGTCGCTTTTTTCAGCAGCTCAGGGTGCTGCTGGAAATAGGTTTCAACGTTGTTGACCGCATCACGGGTACGGGTGATTTCGTAACCCGAGGCGTTCATATTCACCACGAAGCCCGCCGGTGCGACACCGATCAGAACCAGCATCACCAGACCAATGCCTTTCTGCCCGTCGTTCGCGCCATGAGAGAAGGCCACGCCGATAGCGGAAATGATCAGGGCGATACGCGTCCAGAATGGCGGCTTTTTCTTACCGTCTTTCTTCTCACGCTCTGCTGGCGTCAGGTGGATACGCGCACGTTTCTTCGTGTTGCTCCAGTAGCGACGCAGGATGAAAATCAATCCACCCGCAACCACCAGACCCACGATAGGGGAGACGATGAGAGAAGCGAAAATGCCCAGTACTTTAGGCAGATTCAGCGCATCAACAACCGATGTCCCGGTCATCAGGGCGTTGGTTAACCCGATACCGATAATCGCGCCGATGAGGGTGTGAGAGCTGGATGCAGGCAGGCCAAAATACCAGGTACCGAGGTTCCAGATAATGGCAGCAAGCAGCATTGAGAACACCATGGCGAGGCCATGACCGGAACTCACGTTAAGCAGCAGATCCGTTGGCAGCATATGCACGATCGCATACGCAACGCTCAGTCCGCCCAGGAGGACACCAAAAAAGTTAAATACCGCCGCCATAACAACCGCAAGCTGCGATCGCATTGCGCGAGTGTAGATAACCGTTGCTACTGCGTTTGCAGTGTCGTGGAAGCCGTTGATCGCTTCGTAAAACAGTACAAAAACCAGAGCAAGCAATAGTAAAAGCCCGGTATGTAAATCCAGGCCGGCAAACAAATGTAGCATAGGACGTTACGCCATTTTGAGGACATGAACGCGGCGCATTATCCAGGACAAATGCGCAACGGGCAAAGTGAAATATAGACTTTTTTTGACATACCACCTGATTTGGGAAAAGTGCCTGAAAGGATAATCGTTAAATTTCAATGGAATGGCTTTGTAATATCTTTTTACGCTGGTGTGACCACAGAGGAAACTTTACAATCCGCGGCAGTTAACGAAGAGGGTTTTGACGTGGAAAGGTTTGATGCCGTGGTTATTGGCGCCGGTGCGGCGGGTATGTTTTGTGCGGCGATGGCCGGACAGGCGGGTCGTCGCGTGCTGTTGCTGGACAACGGAAAAAAGCCAGGCCGCAAGATCCTGATGTCAGGCGGCGGGCGTTGCAACTTCACCAATCTTTATGTCGAACCCGCGGCCTATTTGAGCCAGAACCGCCATTTTTGCAAATCTGCGCTGGCGCGTTACACCCAGTGGGACTTTATCGACCTGGTGGGTAAGCATGGCATCGCGTGGCATGAAAAGACGCTCGGGCAACTGTTCTGCGACGACTCCGCGCAGCAGATTGTCGATATGCTGGTGGCCGAGTGCGAGAAGGGCGGCGTGGTCACGCGCCTGCGCACCGAGGTGTTGGAGGTGGCCCGCGACGAGCAGGGGTACACGCTGCAGCTGAACGGTGACACCGTCAGCGCCGATAACCTGGTGATCGCCAGCGGCGGCCTCTCGATGCCCGGGCTGGGCGCGTCACCGTTCGGCTACAAGATTGCCGAGCAGTTTGGCCTGAAGGTGCTGCCAACCCGCGCCGGGCTGGTGCCGTTCACGCTGCATAAGCCGCTGCTGGAGCAGCTACAGACGCTGTCCGGTGTCTCTGTTCCCTCCGTCATTACCGCCGAAGACGGGACGGTGTTCCGCGAAAACCTGCTCTTTACCCACCGTGGTCTCTCCGGCCCGGCGGTCCTGCAAATCTCCAGCTACTGGCAGCCGGGGGAATTTGTCTCGGTGAATCTGCTGCCGGACAGCGATCTGGACGCGTTCCTCAACGAACAGCGCGCCGCGCACCCGAATCAGAGCCTGAAAAATACCCTGGCGATGCAGCTGCCGAAGCGTCTGGTGGAGTGTTTGCAGGGGCTGGGGCAGATCCCCGACGTGTCGCTCAAGCAGCTTAACAGCCGCGAGCAGGATACGCTGGTGGATACGCTGACGAACTGGCGCGTTCAGCCAAACGGTACCGAGGGGTATCGCACGGCGGAAGTGACGCTGGGCGGCGTTGATACGAATGAGCTTTCTTCACGCACGATGGAAGCGCGCAACGTACCGGGGCTCTACTTTATTGGCGAAGTAATGGACGTAACCGGCTGGCTCGGCGGGTACAATTTCCAGTGGGCGTGGTCGAGCGCCTGGGCGTGCGCGCAGGCGCTGCAAAATGCGCAATAAATTGCCGGGGAGTCTCCTCCCCGGCGGTGTTGCCCATTCAGATGATGTAAGCATTAATCCGGTATAGCGTAATCCGCAATGCGGAAGGTGACCTTACCTGTCCAGGTGTTATCACGGTAAGAACCAATGGCGAGACTGTCCTGAGTGAAGCCATTGAAGCTCCCGGCCGCAATGGACGCGCCGAATTTTTCATACTGATTTTTACCCCAGTAGACTTTCGCAACGCCTTCTCTCACCAGCGTATTAATATTGATCATGCCTTCTTCATCGTCAGCGTAGTCATCCAGGCTTTTACCGCCGTTGATGACATACACGGCGCCCACCTGCGTGCCGCTGCCGTTTACCGCATTCGGATCGCCAATCACCAGATCCTTTTTACCGTCGCCATTCAAGTCCACATTACCGAGAATGCTGTTCCCGAACCCTGCCAGCTTGCTGCCAGGCCTGTCGGCGTAAATAGCATAGCCATCGTGTACGCTAAATGTTTTGTTGTAGTTCAGCCGGGTGTGCGCCGCATCGAGGAACAGAGACGATGGCAGCTTACTGCCGTCGGCCTTACCTTTAATAATCCAGACCAGCCCGGAACGTTTTTTATCAATACCCATGTCGGCAGGGGCGCTAATCGCAAAAGCGTTAGCGTGAGCATTCAGAAAGTTACCTAATGGCGTAATGGTGCCGTTATTGGGCTTATCCTGCGTATACGCGCTATGATCGTTACTTCCTTCACCTCCGCCGGACTGACCACCCAGGAAAGCCGCCCCCATACCGTGAATGCGGGTTGCCTGCGTCGAGTTTAGCGAGGCGATGTCGAGATTCCCCTGGTTGAAGCTGCTGCCGTAGACGAGATAGGCCGTGCCGCGTCCATCAGTGCCGCTGTTCTCTGATTTACGGCCTTCATTGACCGATTCCGGGTCGACGATCAGGTAATCACTGAAGCCGTCGCCGTTAATATCCCCGACATCGCTGATCTGCTGCCCAAGGTTGTAGTTAAGGGGTTTATCCGGACCGTTGGTGGCGGTCATTTGCGGACGAATATAGGCACCGGTCGCGGCAGGGATCTCCCAGTCGCCCAGGTTGTTGCGCTTAATATCAATGTTCTGCCACTGATCGCCTGGCTTTTGAGCGCCGTAGATAATGATGGCGCCGCCGCGTCCGCCCGTGCCTTCGATATCGCCGATAGCAAGATCGACCATCTTGTTAGCCACTGCAGAATTTTTATATTTAGTTGGGCCTACCGCGGCGCCAAACCAGCCGCCGGTATTCGCATTGCCTGAAGAATTCACCGTACGGATGCGAATACCCAGGCGAGCGTCGCCGTTGTCGATATCATTGAGGTCAATCTGATTAGAAAGACGCGCGCCGGTACGGTGATGCGGTCCGCCCCAGATAATATAGACCTGATCATGCCAGTGGGAGGCGATGACTAAATCATCATATCCATCGCCGTTAATATCACCTATTTTACGTACCGCGACGCCCATCCATTTTGTCGTCACTGAGCCAGGCTTATTCGCTTTATTGCTGTGGATAATTTTAAGCGCGTTTTGCGGATCGAATTCACCTACGTTATTGACTTGCTGCATGGGTTTCCCACCGGAAGTCCCGAAAATGACGTACGCGATCCCTTTTGCGCCATCCCCCCAGGGAGCCGTAATGACAATATCTTCACCCGCGATATGCGAACCATTGTCCTTATCGGAAAACTTACCGATCGTGGTCATCGTCATACCGAAATAGTCTTTTTGTTTTTCACCCTTAATAGATACAGGGACAGAATAAGGCTCGATATCGCTGGCGATAACCTGTGATGCCGTGATGCCAGTACCTGATAAAGCTGCAACGCAAAGCGCTACACGCGTTTTCGTTTTGAGTTTCATAGTATATATCCTTATACAAATCCATTTTTCATACCCGGCAACTCATTTGTATAGCGCTATGTGTTGCCGGGAAATAAGAGGTTTCTACGCTGTATTAAGTTTTTTCTTTATTTAAACTCGAAATCCAGCGTGGATGTGGCTTCAAATTTTCCTGGTTGTGGAGACTTTTCTCCTTGTTGGACAGGTGTTGCTATAATAGTGACATTCCCCTCCTGCGTTGGTACGGCCGAACTGCTGCCATCAATTTTATTCCCGTTGTGTTCAAGTTTTATCCCTAAATCATTGCGCTCACCTTCATCATTATGGGTCTTGATAAAACCAGAGCCATTAAAATCGGACGCGCGGAACTTAATACTCACCTTGCTTTCATCTTCAGGATTTTTGCAAGTCACACGAATATCCACGCTTTTTTGCTTACTGGTGGCCTCGGGCTTAAATTCATTCGCGGTAATATTGCCAAACGGGACCTTGATGGTTTGCCCGTCATTAATCATGCATTGTGGTGGAATATCAATTGACAGTTGGAAATTAAGTGTGACAAAAGGTCTGGAGGTGTCATAACTCCCCGTCTGTTTTTTGGCAAAAATGGTCACTAATTCCTGCATAGGAATATCAATGCGGCCTGAAGGAAGCGGTTTAGTTAATTCCAGAGAGACAGTCCCGCTGGAGCCGGTTGCGAACAGAGTATGGTCGTTTTTATCATTACAGTTATTTGTCGCAGGACGTCCATTATCAACACCGGCGGTATTACTCAAATCAACCGGGATATACCGCAATTCATCCTCGCCACCAAGAACGACATTTATACCGATATTAATACCCTTTTCCGCATCCAGAGGATAATAGATAAAGTCTGCGTTACGTTTGCCGCCTCCTGTGCCCAGTTTCGAACTGGTAAATAGAAATAAGATACTTTCTTGCAAGCTGGAGTCCTGACAGAAGCAGATACCATTAAAATTACCTTTATTATTCCATGTGGATTGGGTTGTGCCGGGTACGTCGTCGGCAGTAAGGTTTTCGATAATATCAAACTTGTGCGCCTGGCCAGATACGGTTGATGTCGGCCAGCAGCTTCCTACAACATCAGCATAAGCTGGCGCGCCCATCAATCCCCCTGCAGCCAGGCACGCGAGTAACGTTAATTTTTTCATTTTAATTCCTTTATTTATTAACGGATGATTTGCAGGTCTGCGTTAACTGCACAATTCCGCTAATCGTGGGTTCCTGGCCAGAAAGCTGATAGTGAACCTGGCAACGCTGATCGGGTTTCTTACCCCAGCTCACGTCTAACGTCCCTTTTTCCGCCATCCCGGTGAGGAATACGCTGCCTTCATCACCCACAATGCTGCTGGTGGTATTCTGAGAAACAATGGCACCGAACGGAACGGGTTTGCCCTGCGCATCTTTCAGCGTCATCATCAGGCGTTTACCCACCGCCGTGGTGAAACGTGCCCGAACGATAGCCCCCCGGGTGGGAACGACTTTATGGCTGTTACTTTCCAGCTCGACATCGTCAGGTAATGTATCGGGACGCAGCTGGATATTGCTCTCCTGATAAGGTGTCAGGTAAGGCACCACCGCATAGCCCCAGGGGTCGGTGCGCACGCCAGTGTGGTTACGGACGCTGACACCTGCGGCATCCGGCGCTTCAACCAGAGCGACCGTTTCACCCAGCGACTGCGCCAGCGTGACGCCATGAGGATGAACCAGCACGCCCCCGCGCAGGCTGTAATTCAGCCGCTGCGCGTCCCGGCTATAGCCATACCCGGCGCCAACCTGCGCATAGCGTCCGTTATAGCTAAGCGAGGCATCGCTGCTGTTTGCCTGGCTCCCTGGGTTGATATTCTGCTGTACGCTCCAGTTCAGGTTATTGTCCTCAAGGGCGCTGCCGCTCAGGGAAACACTGTGGCCTGGCGAGCGTTTTTCCGCCGCAGAGAAGGTGTAACCGGCACGTGTGGAGCGGAGCCATTTGTCCAGAGGGACGCTCACGCTCAGGCTGAACAGATTGTCCTGGTTATAGAGACGCTGGTTATCCTCTTTTGTCACGTTCAGATAGTGGTTGTAATTCAGGCTATAGCTGATCCCGTTCCAGCTGTTGCCATAGCCCAGCGTGGCGGAGGTCGTGCGTTTTTGGCTCGTGTGGTAGTCCTCGCTGACCAGCATGGCGGAGAGATAGCCGAGGTTTTCTCCCAGGTTTTGGTTTAGCGTCAGTTCTGTACGGCTACGGCGTCGATCCAGGCGCGAGGGTTGCGAGTGATAGCTGCTCAGGGTTTCACCGAGCGTGTAGAAATCGGACGTCGAGTAGCGATAGCCCGCAATCGCAACGTTAGTGCCGGTAGTCAGCAGATTTTTGTTATAGCGCAGGCGTAGCGACTGTCCCCGGTTTTTCTCTGCCTGTTTAGTGGTGGCCCAGGCCTGGGTAATATCAAATGACAGTGCGCCAAAATCGCCCATGTTTTTACCCATGCCAAAAAGCAGGGACTGATATTGACTGGCAGCCTGCATGCCTCCGTATATCGAGGTTTCCCACGGGAGACCGTAAATCAGGCTCCCTTGTGAAAACAGGGCATTCTCAGCATCGCTGCTGCTGGAACGATAGCTGCCGCTAATGACTTCATATTTGTATTGCCCTTCCCGCTGCATAACCGCTAACGACGCGTAAGGCACTAAAGAGACTTGTTCGCTGCCATCCGCCTCTTTCACCACAACTTTCAGCTCGCCGCTGCTGCCGAGGTAAAGATCGTTGATGACAAATTCACCGGGCGGGACATAGCTTTGATAAATGCTGTAGCCGTTCTGAAAAATAGTGATCTGGGCATTAGTACGAGCAATACCGCGGATCACCGGCGCATAGCCTCGCAGGCTGCCCGGAAGCATCTGTTCATCCGAGTAAAGCTGAACGCCGCGAAACGGGGTGCTATCAAAGACTTCTGCGGTAGAACTGTTATCCCCGACAATCAGCTGGCTATTCAGGGCGCTGATATCACGCTGCAGATAGGTATAAACCGATTCCCAGCGCCCAGCTTGCCCCTGGCTGTTACTCCAGGTCGAGAAATTGCGTAAACGCCAGGGTCCAACGTTCAGTCCCGGACGCAGGCTGAGGTACTGGCTATCGGTTCCCGTCCCGTTGTGCGAGGTCCACGTGGCGCCGCTGTAGTTGTAGCTGAGCATCAGGCCCGGAATACCCTGTTCCCGACGCGCAGGATCGATGTAGCCGTGAGCGTGGCTGTCCAGGGCCGCCTGGGGAATGCTGAGCCTTAACGCCTGCTCGCTGAAGTCAAATTCGCTGCTTGCGAGAGGGATCGCCGACAGATTCGCGCAGCCCTGGGTATCGTCCCGGAGCAACGGGAATGCCGCCGTTTTAACACCAAACGACTGGAGCGTCTCCTCGCTGAGGCAGGGTGCGAGGATATTTTTATGCTGCGCGTTCTCTTCGAGTCGAAACGTGATATCGCGCGTGTCGAACATTTTATTGTTAATAAACAGGTCAACACGATAAACGCCGGGTGTCTGGCTCTCTTTGTTCTCAAAGAGAGAAAGATCGACGGCGGTACGCGGCGCGCCACCCGTTTCCAGAAAGGCCGGGTCGAAGTAATCACTGGCGTATAATGCGCTGGGTAATATCCAGGCAAAGCAAAGCGCTGGACGAATGCCCCAAAATATAGTCATGAAAAAATACCCCTGTGAGGTTATTGTTTTAAAATCGTTATTCTATTTTTTGTGTGATTAACTGGCTGTTGCCGCCATAATCATTGATATATTTCCATTGCACGGTGGCATTGTTTTTCAAAAGCGTGTTCCTGAGCGTGAATGTTGTGCTGCTTTTAGGCGCGAGCATGTCAATCTCTGACCATGCTTTGTTATTGATCTTCACCTCCGCAAAGGAAATGTAATAAGACGAGTTGTTGCGTACAATGAGTTCGTTATTTTTAACAGACCATTGCACATTCTTACTAATATCCGTGGGTTCATCCATTAAATTTGACGGACGATAGAATAATTTGATTCGGGTATTTACCGCTATCTGCAGTTTATTAATATCCTCTCTGGAAGAGGAGGGGATCGATTTTACGTTGATCCAGAAAAGCGACTCGCGATCCTGCGGTAAAGGCGCGCCGTTATAGATAATACGTAGCGCGTTGGACTTACCTGCATCCATGCGAAAAAGCGGTGGCGTCACAATAAACGGGGCTTTGGTGCCCTGTGAATCTTTGCCCTGTACCCAGCTCTGTACCAGGAACGGGCTGGCAGTATTATTTCTGACTGTAATATTGCTCTCTTTCTTGTCCGCATGATATACCACCCGCGTATTGGATAAGGTCACACTGGCGTGTGACATACAAGAGCCAAAGAGCAGAGCCAGCAGCGTCAGATAGCGTTTCCTTAACATAAAACGTCCTTGCGTTCCGGGCTGTTATTCATTGCCCGGAACTGAGTTGAATGATTTATTTATAGATAATGGTGTAATCCGCAACCGCATCTGCCTTACCGGCGGTCACAGCATCCAGGGATGATTTATAACGGGCTGAATACAGCAGGGTGGCTGCCCCCGCGGTGCCATCACCGGTAATAGGAACAAATTTATTCGGGTTGTCGCCCAGTTTTAACGATGTTCCATCTTCATTCAGGAATTCAATACCCAAACCCGTTGCAGCGTCGCCACCGGTTTTAAGCGCGAGCAGATTATTATCATTAGCATCATAGGCACCGCCAAATCGTGCTCCGGCTGATTTAAGGACGGCGGTATCGCAGTTAGACAGTTCTATCTGGATACGGTGAATACCCGCAACGTCACCTTTTTCTTTAAATGCTGAAGACGAGATGGTACCCATATCGATCGTTGGGTTCCCGCCCTGACCGTTAATATCGACATCACAGGTGCTCGCGGTAATCATACCCGTGAATTCAATCGTCCCTGCGCCTTTACCTGGCGCTGCATGGCTGGAAGGACTGGCAATTGCAGCCAATAAAAATCCCATGGTAATAACGGATTTATTCATTTTTTAAAATATTCCTCAGTGTGTAAAAGGTAGAACAGTATTATTTCGGGTTAGTCACTCGAAAGCGTTGTTGTGGTCACGGGATGTGGATATTCCGCTAATATGAAACATTAAGGTGGATATTCATCATCGCTTACCAGTCCATGTGAAAAACTTCCATCACAAGAAGTCTGAATATTTTTCTGGGTCAGGTTAACAAGCGTTTAAAAAAAATAAAGTGAGAACGTCATGATTTGTCTTTGGTTGTTTTAAAATCAATGAGTTAGGTTGTTTTTATCAGGGTTTTATCAGCAATTCAGTGTGAGAATTTTACGGCTTATTTACTACTTGCCGTATGTCAGGTTCAGCTCAGATAATAAAACTTTCATAATAATGAAAGAATAATCTCCGGAAGAACACGTTGCCTTCCCGGAAGATGTAAGGGGAATCCTGGCGCTTTTAACATCACATATACATTGCCGGGCTGGCGCTAAGAAGTGTTATTATTATTCTCTTGCCCGGTGATACGGGCGTTTTCTTTTTTTTGTTGCAAACGTTGCCTCTGCCAGCGCGCAGATGAAGGTTAAGGATAGATTCATGGCTTCTGCTCATCTCGGTTTCCCGACTGAAACCGTTGTTGTCTTTGTGGTGATGGCCGTTGGGGCGATGTTTATCGACCTCTTCATGCACCGTCACGATAAACCTGTTTCGCTGAAAAGTGCGGCCATGTGGTCCGTTTTCTGGTTCTCGATGGCGATGGCCTTCGCCGGTTTTCTGTACATCCACCACGGCGCCGAGATGGCGAGCCTGTTCCTCACCGGTTACGCGCTGGAAGAGGTGCTCTCCATCGATAACCTGTTCGTGATGATGGCGATCTTTGCCTGGTTCGGCGTGCCGGATAAGTACCGTCACCGTGTGCTCTACTGGGGCGTGCTGGGGGCGATTGTCTTCCGCGGTATTTTCGTGGCGATCGGCACCAGCCTGCTGAGCCTGGGGCCGTACGTGGAGGTTATTTTTGCGCTGGTCGTCGGCTGGACGGCGGTGATGATGCTCAAGCGCAATGAAGAGAGTGACGAAGTGGAAGATTACTCGGGTCACCTTGCCTATCGCCTGGTGAAACGCTTCTATCCCGTCTGGCCCAAAATCAGCAGCAACGCGTTTATCCTGACGCAGAAAGAGGTGGATGCGGAGCTTGAAAAGCCGGAAAACCAGGACGTAACGGTTGGCCGCGTGAAGAAGGCGAAGCGCTACGCAACGCCGCTGCTGCTCTGCGTGGCAGTGGTGGAACTCTCTGACGTGATGTTCGCGTTTGACTCCGTACCGGCGATTATTGCGGTAAGCCGCGAGCCGCTGATTATCTACAGCGCCATGATGTTCGCCATTCTCGGCCTGCGTACCCTCTACTTTGTGCTGGAAGCGCTTAAGCAGTATCTGGTGCACCTGGAGAAAGCGGTGGTGCTGCTGCTGTTCTTCGTGGCGTTCAAGCTGGGTCTGAATGCGACCGATCACTTTTGGCACCACGGTTACAGCATTGGCGCGACGGCCAGCCTGTTTGTGGTGTTAGGTGTGCTGGCGCTGGGGATTATTGCGAGCGTGATGTTCCCGGGGAAACGTGAGGCCTGATGCACCGCTTTTCTCCCTCTCCCTGTGGGAGAGGGCTGGGGTGAGGGCAACAGACCGCACCTAACCCTTAATCGGTGAATTCCGGCGCTTGCGTGGGTGATGGAAGTGCCGCCAGTGAGGATCCTGCGCCGCGGCCAGCAGTTCGTGGTCGCCGCGGGTGTCGCCCCAGGCTCGCAGATGATAGTCGTTCAGATCGCCATACACCTTCTCCAGCCTCGCCACTTTCTGGGCGCAGCGGCAGTTATTGCCCGTAATGCGTCCCGTCAGCTTGCCGTCCTTCACTTCCAGCTGCGTGCCAATCAGCTTAATGCCGAGCCTGTCCGCCCACGGCTGGAGCACCAGCGCCGGCGACGCAGAGCAGATCGTCACTTCCGCGCCGGAATTCACCTCAGCCGCCACCGCCAGAACCCCTTCGGGGCGCATCAGCTTGTTCCAGTATTTTTCGCAAAAGGCTTCCGCCTGCTGGCGTAGCCAGTGTTCGTCCACGCCCGTCAGGAACGTTTTAATCAGCACTTCCTTCAGCTCATCACGCGTCAGCTTGCGGCGCACGCAGTGGAGCGTGGGCAGCGCCATGCGCACCAGACGACCCGCAAAGTAGCGTTTCCCAAAGGCAAAACGCAGGAAAGGGATAAAGCTGTCGTGGTGCGTGAGCGTCCCGTCAAAGTCAAAGACAGAGAGCACGCTGGATTTCGCCACCGTCTCGTCGGCAATCATATTGGTCATAAATACGTCTTAGCTGAATTACACATTCTGTCGATCAGTTTACCTGCTTTATCTGAACAGTCCTTACATCACCACCCTTTTTTTTCTCAATCTTGCGATCTGAAAGTGAGTCCAATTTTGGCCTCAATACTGATTGGTGAAAAAGTGAGCAGTCTATATTATCGCCACATCGAAAGATATTTCGGGGGAACGTTGGCCTCCACAGGTAAGGAAAAATTCACTCTTAGCTCCTGTTTAGATATGACATTCAGATCGCTTATTTCAATCCTCACGTTAAGTTTTGCTTCGTTTTCCGCACTGAGTTTTCAGTTGCCCGCATCGATGATCTCCGCCGATAGCACATTTGCGGAATCGCCGGTGAAGTCGGCCCTGCTTCGCCAGGAGACAGGCCCACTCCGCTCCCGGATACTGGCTCAATACCAGAAATGGAAAGGGACTCACTATCAGTGGGGCGGCACCACGCACCGCGGAGTGGATTGCTCCGCGCTTATGCAGCATCTGTTCAGCGATGCGGCGCATCTTTATCTGCCGCGCACGACGAGCGAGCAGATCCATCGCGGTGTACAGGTAGCGCAATACCGTCTGAAGGCGGGAGATTTGGTCTTCTTCCAGACGGGCCCGAACCGCAGACACGTTGGCGTGTATATCGGTAACAGCCAGTTTATTCATGCCTCCAGCAGCCAGGGCGTAACGGTCTCAACCCTGACTGATGACTACTGGCAGGATCGTTACATTACCGCCCGTCGTGTCGCGGGCAGCGCCGCCTGACGACATTAAATAATGTCATCCACCACGCCACCATCGACGCGCAATGCCGCGCCTGAGGTGGCGGAGGCCTGCTTCGAACAGACATAAATCACCATATTAGCCACCTCTTCAACGGTGGCGGCGCGCTGGATAACCGAGCTGGGGCGGTTGGTCATGACAAATTCTTTCGCCAGCTGCTCCAGCGATTTACCGGTTTTCTCGATCTCATCTTTCATCATTTCAGCGAAACCGTCGGACATCGTCGGGCCCGGCAGCACGCTGTTCACCGTCACGCCGCTTCCCGCCACGAACTTCGCCAGCCCGCGCGCCAGCGAAAGCTGTGCCGTTTTGGTCACCCCGTAGTGGATCATGTCTGCCGGGATATTGCAGGCTGACTCGGAGGAGATAAACACCACGCGGCCCCAGCCTTTTTTCACCATGCCCGGCAGCAGGGCGCGGGAGAGGCGCACGCCGGACATCACGTTGGTCTGCCAGTAGCGCTCCCAGGTTTCATCGTCGGTGCCATAGAAATCCTGCGGGCCGTAAATCCCGGCGTTGTTCACCAGAATATCGACGTCGCTCGTGACCTTCAGCAGCGATTCAACCCCTTCCGCGGTGCTGAGATCGGCAATGGCTGCACGCACCTGCACGCCAGGCACAACCTGCTGCAGCTGCTGAATACCTTTGTTCACCGAGTCGGTGCTGCGGCCATTAACGATCACTTCCGCGCCGCTTTCTGCCAGGCCTCTGGCAATGGCAAACCCGATCCCGCCGGTTGAGGCGGTGACCAGGGCCACTTTCCCTGCAAAGTCGATTTTCATCATCAGCTCCTTATCGTTTTAACGTTCGGACCTTAAAGCGTAGCAGGTGATGATGACGGCTCCTGGCTAAAAAGGCGCAGCAGGGTTTCAACCTGCTCATCCAGCGGGGCGAGGGTGCGCTTCACGATCAGATGCAGCGGTGTGGCCCGACGAACGCCGTGGCTCAGCGGGAGGAGTTTCAGTACGCCTTGCTCCAGCTGGGGCTGAATGCGTTCCTCTGGCAGCCAGCCGTAGCCGACCTGCGAGACGACCGCCTCTATGGCAGCGTCGATGGTCGAGAACGTCCACGACTCGCCGGCAGCCCGCGCGGCGTTCTGGCTGTCCGCAATCTGGATTAGCGGCCACGGGCGTAGCATCTCATCATTCAGCGGCGCGTCGAGGCTAAAGAGGGGATGCCGGTGATGCGCCACGGCGACAAAGTCAATGTTCATCAGCCATTCGCCGAGCCCGGTAATGTCCTGGCGGCGGGTTAAAACCATCACATCGGCCTCGTTGTTCATGGCATCGGCGCGGGTATTTTCCAGCACCTCCGTGAGGCGGACCTGAGTTTGCGGATACTGCTGCTGGAACTGACGCAGAATGGCGAACAGGCGGCGGCGTGGGAAAATCGAGTCCACCACCAGGTCCAGCCGCGTGCGCATCCCGTTACGAAGGGTCGCCGCGCGCGTCTCGACATACGAAAACGCTTTCAGCAGCGGTTTCACCTGGCCGAGAAGCAGTTCACCGGCCGGGGTCAACACCGCCCTGCGCCCCTCCGGCGCCAGCAGCGCCACGCCCAGCCGCTCCTGCAGCAGCGACAGGTTATAGCTCACCGAGGACTGACTGCGGTGGGTTTCTTCCGCAGCTTTGGCAAAGCTGCCCGCATCCACCACTTTTTCCAGTAGGGCCCACTGTTCCAGCGTCGTCTTGTGCATAATTTATCTAAAAATTGGATGAATTTGATTAAAACATAGCGTTATTCATTCATTTTTTGAAGGCTTAAGATCGTCTCATCAAAACGAAGGAGACATCTTATGAACACATTCGACAAACACGACTTAAGCGGCTTCGTTGGCAAACATCTGGTTTATACCTATGACAACGGCTGGAATTACGAAATTTACGTCAAAAACGAGACTACTCTCGACTACCGTATTCACAGCGGTCTGGTGGCGAACCGTTGGGTTAAAGATCAGCAGGCTTACATCGTGCGGGTAGGGGAGAGCATCTATAAAATCTCCTGGACCGAGCCAACCGGTACGGACGTTAGCCTGATTGTGAACCTGGTCGACAAACTGTTCCACGGCACTATCTTCTTCCCGCGTTGGGTCATGAACAACCCGGAAAAAACCGTCTGCTTCCAGAACGACCATATTCCGCTGATGAACAGCTATCGCGATGCGGGGCCGGCATATCCAACAGAAGTGATTGACGAATTTGCCACCATCACCTTTGTACGCGACTGCGGTGCGAACAACGAAAGCGTGATTGCCTGCGCGGCCAGCGAGTTACCGAAAAACTTTCCCGATAACTTAAAATAAGCGCGACAATTAACTAAAAAGAAAAGTTCCCGGTTATTTCTGCTTTTAAAGAAATAACCGGGATTTTTTTTGTTTGTTGATGTTCGGTTTAAAATAACATTTTGTAAAAATTGAGTTTGATCACGAAATAAATAATTCATAATTAAGTAAGCCATTGTTTATGAATGAATTAATATTGATTTAGTTACATCTTAATTACGCATCTTAATTTTTCCCTAAGAAATGAACGATACCTTGATATGAGTTTATGGTTCGTTGAAATAAACGAAAAAGTAATTGGTTAATATCAAGCGCGTGCCATTCTTATTGCAAGGAAATTAATGATGAGTGATTTTTTGCCTTTTTCCCGCCCGTCGATGGGTAGTGAGGAATTAGCGGCGTTGCAGGAGGTTTTAACCTCCGGCTGGATCACCACCGGGCCTAAAAATCAGGAACTTGAAGCGGCATTTTGTCAGCTGACGGGGAACCAGCACGCGATTGCCGTCTGCTCGGCGACGGCGGGCATGCACGTCACGCTGATGGCGCTGGATATTGGTCCGGGCGATGAGGTCATTACCCCCTCCCAAACCTGGGTCTCCACGCTGAATATGATCGTGCTGCTGGGCGCCACGCCGGTCATGATCGATGTGGACAAAGAGACATTGATGGTGACACCGGAAGCGGTTGAAGCCGCCATTACCCCGCGTACCAAAGCGATTATTCCCGTGCATTACGCCGGCGCGCCGTGTGATATCGACGCCATTCATGCCGTCGGTGAGCGTCACGGTATTCCGGTGATTGAAGACGCGGCCCATGCCGCCGGAACGTACTACAAGAACCGTCACGTGGGCTGGAAAGGCACGGCGATTTTTTCCTTCCATGCCATCAAAAACATGACCTGCGCGGAAGGTGGTTTAGTCGTCACGGATAACGCCCGGCTTGCCGCGCGGATCCGCAGCCTGAAATTCCACGGCCTGGGCGTGGATGCCTATGACCGCCAGACGCACGGCCGCGCGCCGCAGGCCGAAGTGATCTCCCCGGGCTTTAAGTACAACCTTGCAGATATCAATGCCGCGCTGGCGCTGGTACAGCTGGGCAAGCTGAAAGAGGCCAACCTACGCCGCGAGGCAATCGCGCAACGCTACCTGCGCGAGCTTGCCGATACGCCGTTCCTGCCGCTGAGCATTCCGTCATGGCCGCACGTTCACGCCTGGCACCTGTTTATTATTCGCGTTGATGAAGCGCGCTGCGGGATCTCACGCGACAACCTGATGGCCGCGCTGAAGGAGCAAGGCATCGGCACCGGCCTTCATTTCCGCGCGGCGCACACCCAAAAATACTACCGCGAGCGTTTTCCTGATGTATCGCTTCCGAATTCGGAATGGAACAGCGCGCGTATTTGTTCTCTCCCTCTTTTCCCGGACATGACTCATGACGACACAACCCGCGTCATTACCGCGCTCCATCAGCTTGCAGGACATTGATATGTTCAGCGCACCGCCTGTACAAAAAGTTTCTGTGGTCATCCCTGTTTATAACGAGCAGGAGAGCCTGCCCGAGCTGATCCGCCGCACCACGGCAGCCTGCGATACGCTGGGCAAAGCCTATGAAATTCTGCTGGTGGACGACGGCAGCAGTGATGATTCCGCGCTGATGCTGACCGAAGCCGCCCAGGCCGAAGGCAGCCATATTGTCGCCGTGCTGCTCAACCGTAACTATGGCCAGCACTCCGCCATTATGGCCGGGTTCAGCCACGTTACGGGCGATCTGATTATCACCCTGGACGCGGATCTGCAAAACCCGCCGGAGGAGATCCCGCGCCTGGTGGCGAAAGCCGACGAAGGCTATGACGTGGTCGGCACGGTGCGTCAGAACCGTCAGGACAGCCTGTTCCGCAAGCTGGCGTCGCGCACCATCAACCGTCTTATTCAGCGCACCACCGGTAAAGCAATGGGCGATTACGGCTGCATGCTGCGCGCCTACCGCCGCCATATTGTCGACGCCATGCTGCACTGCCATGAGCGCAGCACCTTTATTCCGATCCTCGCCAACACCTTTGCCCGCAAGGCAACGGAAATTCCGGTCCTGCACGCCGAGCGCGAGCACGGGGAATCGAAGTACAGCTTTATGCGTCTCATCAACCTGATGTACGACCTAGTCACCTGCCTGACCACCACGCCGCTGCGCCTGCTGAGCGTGTTCGGCAGCATCATCGCCCTGGCCGGCTTTACGCTGTCCGTCCTGCTGGTGGTGCTGCGGCTGGTCTTTGGCCCGCAGTGGGCGGCGGAAGGGGTCTTCATGCTTTTTGCCGTGCTGTTTATGTTCATCGGCGCCCAGTTCGTCGGAATGGGCCTGCTCGGTGAATACATAGGCCGTATCTATAACGATGTTCGCGCACGTCCGCGCTACTTTATTCAACGTGTTGTCCGTCAGGAACACAAAGCATCTCAAGAGGAAAACCACCCATGAAAGCCGTTGTATTTGCCTATCACGATATGGGGTGCGCGGGCACGCTGGCCCTGCTGGAAGCGGGCTATGACATTGCTGCAATCTTTACCCATCCGGATGCGGCGGGGGAGAATCACTTCTTCGGCTCCGTGGCGCGTATCGCCGCCGAGCGCGGTATTCCGGTGTATGCCCCGGACGACGTCAACCACCCGCTGTGGGTGGATCGCATCCGCGCGCTCGCACCTGATGTCATCTTCTCGTTCTACTATCGCAACCTGATCTGCGACGAGATCTTAGGCCTGGCCGCAAAAGGGGCGTTTAACCTTCACGGCTCTCTGCTGCCCGCCTACCGTGGCCGCGCGCCGCTGAACTGGGTGCTGGTCAACGGCGAAACGGAAACGGGCGTGACGCTGCACCGCATGGTGCGCCGCGCGGATGCCGGGGCCATCGTCGCCCAGCAGCGCGTGGCAATCGACGCGGATGAAACCGCGCTTGAGCTGCATCATAAACTCTGCACCGCGGCGCAAAGCCTGCTGCGTGACGCGCTGCCAGCCATCCTCAACGGCACCTTCAGCGAGACCGAGCAGGACGAAAGCAAGGCCAGCTGCTTTGGCCGCCGCGCGCCGGAAGATGGTCGCCTGGACTGGAATAAACCCGCCCGCCAGCTGCACAACCTGGTGCGCGCCGTGACCGACCCGTGGCCGGGCGCGTATAGCTTTGCAGGCGTAAGCAAATTTATCGTCTGGAAATCCCGCGTGCGTGACGATATCCCGGCCGCTAAGCCGGGCACCGTCGTCTCCGTCTCCCCGCTGATTGTGAGCTGCGGCGAGCAGGCGCTGGAGATCGTCACCGGGCAGACCGACAACGGCCTGTACGTTCAGGGCACGCAGCTGGCGCAGTCTCTGGGTCTGGTGGCCGGGGCGCTGATCACCAGCGCGCCGGTGGTTGCCATCAAGCGCCGCACGCGCGTGCTGATCCTCGGCGTGAACGGCTTTATCGGGAACCACCTGACCGAACGTCTGCTCAAAGACGATAACTACGAGATTTACGGTCTGGATATCGGCTCTGACGCCATCAGCCGTTTCCTCAACAACCCGCGCTTCCACTTTGTGGAAGGGGATATCAGCATTCACTCCGAGTGGATCGAATATCACATTAAAAAATGCGACGTGGTGCTGCCGCTGGTCGCCATCGCCACGCCAATCGAGTACACCCGTAACCCGCTGCGCGTGTTCGAGCTGGATTTCGAAGAGAACCTGAAGATCATCCGCGACTGCGTGAAATACGACAAGCGCATCATCTTCCCGTCCACCTCTGAAGTGTACGGCATGTGTACCGACAAAAACTTCGATGAGGATGCCTCCAGCCTGGTGGTCGGGCCGATCAACAAGCAGCGCTGGATTTACTCTGTCTCCAAGCAGCTGCTGGACCGCGTGATTTGGGCCTACGGCGAGAAAGAGGGTCTGCGCTTTACCCTGTTCCGTCCGTTTAACTGGATGGGCCCGCGTCTGGATAACCTGAACGCAGCGCGAATCGGCAGCTCCCGCGCGATCACTCAGCTGATCCTGAACCTGGTCGAAGGCTCGCCTATCAAGCTGATTGAAGGCGGGAGCCAGAAACGCTGCTTTACGGACATCAGCGACGGTATCGAAGCCCTGTTCCGCATCATTGAGAACAAAGATAACCGCTGCAACGGTGAGATCATTAACATCGGTAACCCGGAAAACGAGGCGAGCATTCGCGAGCTGGCAGAGATGCTACTGGCCAGCTTTGAGCGCCACCCGCTGCGCGATCGCTTCCCGCCGTTTGCCGGTTTCCGCGAAGTGGAAAGCAGCAGCTACTACGGTAAGGGCTACCAGGACGTCGAGCACCGTAAGCCAAGCATCCGCAACGCGAAGCGCTGCCTGAACTGGACGCCGACGGTGAAGATGGAGCAGACCATTGATGAAACGCTCGACTTCTTCCTGCGCACCGTGGAGCTATCGGAACAGGCCTCATGAAAAAAGTCGGTTTACGCATTGATGTCGACACCTTCAGGGGAACGCGTGACGGCGTGCCCAGACTGCTGGAACTGCTGAGCAGGCACGGCGTGCGTGCCAGCATTTTCTTCAGCGTGGGGCCTGACAACATGGGACGCCATTTATGGCGTCTGGTTAAACCGGCATTTCTGTTCAAAATGCTGCGCTCGCGCGCGGCATCCCTCTACGGCTGGGATATTTTGCTGGCTGGCACCGCCTGGCCCGGCAGACGCATCGGCGCGGGTAATGAAGCGGTTATCCGCGCGGCGGCGCAGCAACACGAGGTCGGCCTGCATGCCTGGGATCATCACGCCTGGCAGGCGTGGGCGGGCGTCTGGGATATCCCGCGCCTGTCCCGTGAGGTCGAGCGTGGAATGCTGGAACTTGAGGCCATCATCGGTCAGCCCGTGCGCTGCTCCGCCGTGGCGGGATGGCGTGCCGACCAGCGGGTGGTCAAAGCCAAAGAGCATTTCGCGTTTCGCTACAACAGCGACTGTCGTGGAACCGGGCCGTTTTTGCCGCTGTTGGGCGAAAATCGCTACGGTACTGTGCAAATTCCTGTCACGCTTCCTACGTGGGATGAGGTGGTGGGGCGCGAGGTGAAGGCGGAAGCATTTAATCGCTACATTCTGGACCGCATCCATCGTGACGCCGGAACGCCGGTCTATACCATCCATGCCGAAGTGGAAGGGATTGCCTGGCAGCATGATTTCGATGCGCTGCTGACGATGGCCGCTCAGGAAGGCATTGCGTTCTGTCCGTTGAGCGAGCTGCTGCCGGACGACCTCAGCACCCTGCCCGTGGGTAAAGTCGTCCGTAATGAACTGGCTGGCCGGGAAGGCTGGCTTGGCTATCAACAAACCGTGAGTCCGGTCCCATGAAAACAGCCCGTTATGGCGTAGCGCTTTTCGCACTGTTTATCGTTTATTACTTCATTCCGGTCGATATTCGCCTGCTGTGGCAGCCTGATGAAACGCGCTATGCGGAAATCAGCCGCGAAATGCTGGCATCGGGTGACTGGGTTGTCCCGCATTTCCTCGGGCTGCGCTACTTTGAAAAGCCGATTGCCGGCTACTGGATCAACACTATCGGACAATGGCTGTTCGGGCACACGAACTTTGCCGTACGCGCCGGGTCGATCTTCTCCACCGGGCTCGCGGCGCTGCTGGTGATCTGGATGGCCTGGCGTCTCTGGCGGGATAAGCGTACGGCCATTTTCTCCGGCCTGATCTTCCTGACCCTGTTCCTGGTGTATGGCATCGGCACCTATGCGGTGCTGGATCCCATCGTCACCCTGTGGCTGGTGGCGGCGATGTGCAGCTTCTGGCTCGCCTCACAGGCGCGCACCGTGGCCGGAAAAGCGGGCGGCTATGTGCTGCTTGGGCTGGCCTGCGGCATGGGGGTGATGACCAAAGGCTTTCTGGCGCTGGCGGTACCGGTGATCGGCGTGCTGCCGTGGGTGATTGCCCAAAAGCGCTGGAAAGAGGTGCTGATTTTTGGCTGGCTCGCGGTCCTGAGCTGCGTGCTGATTGTTCTGCCGTGGGGGCTGGCCATTGCGCACCGCGAGCCTGATTTCTGGCGCTACTTCTTCTGGGTTGAGCATATTCAGCGTTTTGCCCAGAGCGACGCGCAGCATAAAGCTCCGTTCTGGTATTACCTGCCGTTCCTGCTCGCGGGCAGCCTGCCGTGGCTGGCGCTGTTGCCAGGCGCGCTGCGTCTTGGCTGGAATGACAGACAAAACGCGGGCGGCGGGTTCTACCTGCTGGGGTGGGTGGTGATGCCGCTGCTGTTTTTCAGCATCGCTAAAGGCAAGCTGCCGACCTATATCCTGCCCTGTTTTGCCCCGCTGGCTATCCTGATGGCGCGCTATGCTTGCCTCGCGGCGGAAAAAGGGGCCAAAGCGTTGCGCATTAACGGCGGCATTAACCTGGCGTTTGGCGCTATCGGCGTGGTGGCGGCGCTGGCGGTTTCGCCGTGGGGGCTGGCTAAGCATCCGGTCTGGACATCGGTCGAACTGTATAAAGTCTTCTGCGCGGTGGTGGCGTTCCTCATCTGGGGCGCGGTAGGCTGGTTTACGCTGCGGCAGAGCCAGCGGCGCTGGTGGCTGGCGGCGCTGTGTCCTGCGGGTCTGGCGTTGTTGATTGGTTTTGCCATTCCGAACCTGGTGGTGGATTCCAAGCAGCCGCAGTCGCTGGTGGATACCGTGCGCGAGCCGCTACAGGGCAGCCGCTTTGTGCTGACCAATAACGTTGGCGTGGCCGCGGGCCTGGCGTGGGAGCTGAAGCGCAGTGACATCACGCTGTTTGCTCAGAGCGGCGAGCTGCGCTACGGGCTGGATTATCCCGATGCGAAAGATCGCTTTGTCAGTGAAGACGACTTCGCGCAGTGGCTGGCAACGCATCGTAAGCAGGGAAGCGTGTCGCTGGTGATGCTGCTGTCTAAACGTGACGATATTGCAGAGGCGAATTTACCGCAGCCGGACAATCTCTATATCCAGGGGCGTCTGGCCCTGCTGGAGTATCTGCCGAAGTGATGACCTGGACCTGGCTCATACTGGCAAGCCTGCTGAGCTGCGCGGGACAGCTGTGCCAGAAACAGGCTACCCGTCCGGCGAAAGGCGGACGGCGTGGCGCGCACATCATGCGGTGGCTTGGCCTGGCGATGCTGGCACTGGGCTGCGGAATGCTGGTCTGGCTGGTGGTGCTGCAGCGCCTGCCCGTCGGCGTAGCTTACCCTATGCTAAGCCTCAATTTTGTCTGGGTGACGCTGGCGGCGAAGGTCTTCTGGCGCGAGCACGTTGCTATGCACCACTGGCTGGGGGTCGGGTTCATTATCATGGGGATTATCGTGCTGGGAGGAAGCCTGTGAAAGGCGCGTTCTGGGCGTTATGCAGCGTGCTGTTAGTCAGCGCCGCACAGCTTTTGCTGCGCGATGCCATGCAGGCTCTGCCGCCGGTCAGCGATTTTCTGACGTTTATCTCCGCGCTGTGGCACGTTTCGTCCGGCACGGGCGCGCTGCTGCTGGGGTTAACGGGATACGTTGCCTCCATGGGCTGCTGGTATCTGGCGCTGCATCGCATGGCGCTCAGCAAAGCGTATGCCTTGCTGAGCCTCAGCTATATCCTGGTGTGGGGCGCGGCAATCCTGCTGCCCGGCTGGGGGGAGCACTTCTCCTGGCATGGGCTGCTGGGCGTCGCGTTGATTATGCTGGGTGTACTGGTGATTTTCCTGCCCCGACGTGAATAATCGACTCGGTGGTCAGGGTGTAAGGGGTCGAGGTACAGACGGCAAGGCTCAGAGAACCGAGCTGCAGCTGGCTGACCGAGTGCGACTGCGCCGTGCTGTCGATGCTGACAATCTGCCAGGCGCTGCCGCCGCGCTGTTTCACAATCGCTTCTTTGCGCGTCCAGATACGCCAGAAGGCAGAAAGCTGTTCCTCGGGCGCTTCACGCTCCAGCTCGTCATGCTCTGTCAGGCTGAAAACGGCGTTGGCCAGCGCCTGCCAGTTCTTGCGGGGGCGAATCACTTCGATATCGCAGCCCACTTCGCCTTCATCGCTCATCAGCAGGGCGATATCATCACCGCTATGGCTCAGGTTGAACCACAGCGGCTCCCCCTTCGCAAAAGCCGGCTTCCCCTGCTCGCCGTAAATGATGTCGGGGAGCGGGTGAGGGGATAATGTTCTGGCGAGCAGCGTCCGACCCGCCAGCCAGGAGGCCTGTCGTGCACCCTGAGGTGCCTTATCTGCAAGCGTTGACGCCAGCGGGTCCGCGCAAAGGGTGGAAATTTTTCCCAGTACAAACCGGTACATAGTTACGCCCAGCGTTTAATGATAATCGAGGTATTGATGCCGCCAAACGCGAAGTTATTGCTCTGCAGATACTCGCAGTCAATCTGACGGGCTTCTCCCATAATATAATCTAAAGCCCCGCATTGCTCATCCGGCTGCGTTAAATTGAGCGTCGGGGCAAACCAGCCTTCGCGCATCATCTGCAGGCTCATCCACGCTTCCAGCGCGCCGCAGGCCCCCAGCGTGTGGCCAAAATAGCTCTTCAGCGAGGAAACCGGCACGCTGTCACCGTAGATGGCGGCCGTGGCCTGGCTTTCGGCGATATCGCCGCGGTCGGTGGCGGTACCGTGCGCGGAGATATACCCCATATCCCGGGCGCTTAACCCCGCCATCGCCAGCGACTGCTCCATGCATATCTGCATGGTGTCACGCTGCGGCTGGGTGATATGGGCCGCGTCACAGTTGGTGGCAAAGCCCACGATCTCACCGTAGATGGTGGCCCCACGCGCTCTGGCGTGCTCAAGCTCCTCCAGAATCAGGGTGCCTGCGCCTTCCCCAATCACCAGACCATCGCGCTGCGTATCGAACGGCGAGGGGGTGGTTTTGGGTTCGTCGTTGCGCTGGCTGGTGGCAAACAGCGTGTCAAACACCGCCGCTTCAGACGGACAAAGCTCTTCCGCGCCCCCCGCGACCATCACGGTCTGATAGCCGTGGCGAATTGCCTCCCAGGCGTAGCCAATCGCCTGGCTGCCGGAGGTACAGGCGCTCGACGTTGGGATCACGCGGCCACGTAGTCCAAAGAACAGGCCGGTATTCACCGCGGTGGTGTGCGGCATCATCTGGACGTAGGTTGTCCCGGTGATGTTATTGGTGTGCTTTTCGGTAAGCATGGTCGCGAATTCGCTGACCGGGCCGGTGCTGCCTGTCGAAGAACCGTAGGCGATGCCGGTTTGCCCGTTGGTGAGCACCGCTTCGCCAATCAGCCCCGCCTGCTCCAGCGCCAGCTCGGTGGCGCGGGTCGACATCAGCGACACGCGGCCCATGGCGCGAATACGCTTGCGGGTATAGTGTTCCGGCAGCGCGAAATCGTCGATCGGCGCGCCCAGCAGGGTGTGCAGGCCATCATAAACCTGCCATTCCGGCATTTTACGCACGGCGTTTTCATACGCCAGCAGCCGGCTGGAAACGGACTGCCAGTTCTCGCCAAAGGCGGTGACGCCGCCCATGCCCGTAATCACCACGCGACGCGTCATAGCATTCCTCCGTTAATCGAAATGACCTGGCGGGTGACGTAGCCCGCGATATCCGACATCAGATAGCTTGCCAGCCCGGCGACCTCCTCTGCCTGGCCCATACGTTTCATTGGGATGATGGACATCGCTTCCTTAAGCGCGGCCTCCTCCATTTCAATCATGCCGGTATCAATCAGCCCTGGCGCAATACAGTTCACGGTGATTTTGCGTTTTGCCAGCTCGATCGCCAGCGCTTTGGTGGCGCCGATAATGCCCGCTTTGGCCGCGCTGTAGTTCACCTGGCCGCGGTTGCCCATCACGCCGGAGACGGAGGATAAGGTAATAATGCGCCCGCCTTGACGGGTGCCGATCATGGGCATAATGCAGGGGTGTATGACGTTATAAAAGCTGTCGAGATTGGTGTGGATCACGCTGTCCCAGTCGTCTTCACTCAGTGCCGGAAAAGCGCCATCGCGGGTAATTCCGGCGTTGCTGACCACGCCATACCATGCGCCATGGGCATCAATTTCCTGCTCAAGCACTTCACGGCACTGCTCGCGGTTGCCTACGTCAAACGAGAGTAAACGGCCGCTGCCGCCCGCCTGCGTGATGGCGTCCAGCGTCTCCTGCGCGCCTGCGGCATCACGATGGTAATGCACGCCGACGGTAAACCCGTCAGCGGCAAGCTGGCGGGCGATGGCGCGACCAATGCCTTTGCTGGCCCCTGTGACCAGTACGGAACGACTCATGCGTGGGATCCCTGATTAAAAAGCGATGTTAATTCTTCTGCAGTCGGCTGGAAGGTATTGACCCGGCCCGTGGCCAGCGTCTCTTCACCTGCGCAAATCGTGCATTCAAAACTGCCGAAGCGTTCGTCCTGCATCAGCAGCTTAACGGTAATGTCCAGCGTTAAGCCTTTGGCGAAACGCCCGCTGGCGCAGACCAGCTCGCGCGCGCCGAGCACCATGCCCAGCGCGATATGTTCCTGCCCCTGCTGCTGACGATGCCAGCCCGACCAGACGCCAACGGTCTGCGCCATTAGCTCGAGCGCGTACCAGCCCGGCAGGTCGCCATCGGCATTGAGAAACGGTGCCAGCACGCTTTGCCTGTCAACCGCTACGCGGCAGACCGCCATGTCATCCGTCACATTTTCAACGGACCCCAGCAGCATCATGGGCGCATCGTGCGGCAAATAGGCTTCGGGTGATAGATAGCTCATGACGTTCTCCCCAGCAGAATGCTGGCGTTATTGCCGCCAAACGCGAACGAGTTAGACAAAATCACCGGCTTTTTCAGGGCGGTGCTCTGGTGCAGCAGGCCGCACGACGCCAGCGTCTCGTCCGGAGCGTAGCGGGAAAAATCCTGCGGCGGCAAGGGCAGATCGCGCGTCAGGATAAGCCAGCTCAAAGCCGCTTCGGTAATGCCGGCAGCGCCCAGCGTGTGGCCGGTAAGGTGTTTGGTTGAACTGCACGGCACGCTTTCTCCGAAGAGATCGTGAACCACCTGTGATTCAATCTGATCGTTGAGCGGCGTGGCCGTGCCGTGCAGGTTGATGTAGCCGATGTCGTCCGGCTGCATGCCCGCTTCGCTGAGCGCCTGAGTGATAGCCCTTATCGCCCCGTCGCCCTGCGGATGCGGGGCGGAAATATGGTACGCATCGCTGGATTCGCCCGTGCCGAGCAGCGCCACGTCCGCGGGTTCCCGGCTTAATACCATCAGCGCCGCCGCTTCACCGATGGTGATCCCCCGGCGGTCCCGGCCAAACGGCTCGCAGAGCGTGGGGGAGAAGGATTCAAGACTGTTAAAGCCGTTCACGGGCATCCGGCTCAGGGTGTCTGCTCCGCCGACAATGGCGATATCCACCAGCCCTGCTTCGATCAGGCGTTTGCCGCCGATCATCGCCCGCGCGCTGGAGGAGCAGGCGGTGGAGATCGTATAAGCCGGGCCTTCAAGCTGCAGCCAGTTGGCGAGAAAGCGGGACGGATCGCCCAGCTCCTGCTGCGGATACTGCCAGCGCGTGCTGATCTCGCCGTCGGTCATGAGACGCACGTGCTCATCGCCTTCATCCAGCCCGGAGGTGCTGGTTCCCAGCACCACGGCCACGCGGTCGCGACCAACGCGAGCGATGGCCTCGTCAACGGCGGGCTGAATCTGCGCCAGCGCGGCCAGCAGCAGCTGGTTGTTGCGGGTGCGGTGTGCAGAGAAGGTGTCCGGGATGAGCGGCAGTTCGCCTTCCACCCCGCCCAGTACCGCTTCGGGCATTCCCTGCAGCCAGCCGGTCCGGGCGTGCATGCCCGGCGCCACGCCCGCAGCCAGGTTGGCGGCAATTTCATCAGGCGAGTTGCCCAGCGCGTTGACCATGCCAACAGCGGATATATAAATCATCTCAGTCACCCAGATATTGAATGGTGATGTGGTATTTGAATACGTGTTGCTCGATGCTGATCGGCTCGCGCTTGCCTTTGCGCTGGAGATAGACAATCTCCGTCACCAGCTTGCCGCTGGCGTTGCGCAGCTCGCGCCGATCGCCATTGTCCGTTAACGTCCAGCCCTTCGGCAACTGCGGCTGCCAGGCGCTAATCGGCCAGTGGCTGAGCATCACGTCGGCCAGCACCTGGCTGGCGGGCGGCAGCTGCGGCACGACGATCGACTGCTCGGTATGAATACCGCTCTCGTCGTACGTTGCCAGGAACAGGCGAATGCCCACGGAAGAGAGGCCGGCCAGCGTGACCTTATGCGCATCCGCGTTGAGCATCACCAGCAGGGACTGCGTTTGCCCGTTAAAGCTGCCGGTCAGCAGCTGCTGGGAGCTTACCGCCGGGCTGATGCCGGGCGGCGGCAGAGTGACTTTGGTGCCAGGCTGAAGCCAGGCCTGAGGCCGCGTCTCCTTGGTATCGGTCGAATGGCTGCAGCCTGCCAGCAGCAACACCGCGGCCAGCGCGACGGCGCGATAAACAGCGTTCATTTACGTTTTCTCTCTTTCTTATCCGGCATCGCCAGCGGTGCCAGCAGGAAGGCGGTGAAAATACCGCTCACCAGCACAATACCAAAGCTGCTGATGGCCTGGGTGGCGCTGAAGACGAGCATGCCCAGCGTCAGCAGGGTGGTCATCATGGCCAGGGTAATCGCCAGCATCGAAGTCAGCGGCGTACCGCGCGGGTTGCTGAAGAACAGCGTGTAGTTAATACCAATGCCGAGCACCAGTACCAGCGCCAGCAGTGAAAACAGATTTACCGGGTGGCCCGTTGCGGCCAGGACCGCCAGGCCGCAACTCAGCGACAGTACGGACGGCACCAGGCTTATCAACCCTTTGCGCCAGCCGAGGCGCAGCATCGCCCCGCAGGCAATCACCGCCAGCGCCGCAAACAGTAGCCCCGTCAGCAGCGTGCGGTAGAGGGCAAACAGGCTGTCAAAGCTGGCCTTGCGGTCCACCCAGACGACGCCGTCATAGCGCGCGGCCAGCTCACCGAGCGCCGCGCTGTTTTTTGCGCCGTCCACCGGCACGAGCACGCCGCTTTCCCCGCCCGGCAGGGTCAGCCAGAGCAGACGCCAGCCCTCGCTGGCCGGACTTTCAAGCCACGCGTCCACGCTGACCGGCATGGCGTCCAGATTGGGGGAAACGGCGTTGAGCCCTGCGCTTTTCAGCACGTTCGTCACCGCAGGCGCGGCGTCCCGCAGCAGCGCAAGGTCGCTTTTCTGGCGGGCCAGCGAGTTCAGCGGCAGGGTGCGCCAACGGGTGAGATCCCCCGCCTTTTGCGCCTCGGCCAGCGCGGGAGTAAAGGCTTCCAGCCGCTCCAGCGTTTGCTGGGGCGAAGCGCCATGCACCACAAACCATTTCTGATCGACGCTTTGGCCGGTCAGGGCGGTAATGGTTTTCTCCTGCGCCAGAATATCTTTCGGCAGCGCCTGCAGCTGGGCGATGTCGTCGTCCACCTTCAGGGTGCTCATTCCCACTGCGGAGAGCAGCGCCAGCGCGACGGGCAGACCAACGGACAGTTTTTTACTGCGTCGCCAGGCGGCCAGCCAGCGCAACATCAGGACCATAAAGGGAACCGGGCGCACCGGCAAACCCCGGCACAGCCACGGATGCCAGAAAACTACCGTCAGGCAGGAGGCGCTCAGCCCCGTCGCGGCAAATACCGCCATCTGGCGGATCCCGGGGAAGGGGGCCAGCATCATAATCAGGTAGGCGGCGACGGTCGTCAGCAGCGCCAGCAGTAGCGCATTGCGCACTTTGGCCAGGCTTTGCCAGGGGGAGTGATCCGCGCCGTGCACCATCCGTTCGGTCAGGTAGTAAAGCGTATAGTCGGCCGAAATACCGATGATGCTCATGCTCATCACCAGCGTCATCAGGTGCAGTTCGCCAAAGAGCAGCAGCGTCACCACCGTGCCCGCCAGTGCGCCGATGGCAATGGAGAGCACGCTCAGCAGCAGCGGGCGCAGAGAGCGGAACACCGCCACGATCAGCAGGAACACCCCAAGCAGGGTGGCGATGCCCAGCGTTGAGACGTCGCGTTTAGCCTGCTGGCTGGCATAATCGCTGTAGAACACCGTCCCGCGCGAAAGCAGCTGCGCCTGCGGGTAACGCGCTTTCAGCGTCTGTTGCAGCGCGTTAAGCGTCGTCACGAGCCGGTGGGTCTGCTGCATATCAAATGATGAGCCCGCCAGTTCGCCGTGCAGCAGATACCAGTAGTTTCCCGCTTCATCTTGCGTGACCAGCCAGCCGTCCATCAGCCGCAGCTTCTGGCCGTTTAGCGCCAGGGCGAGCTGCGAGCCGCGCATCAGCATCAGCGGATCGTTTTGCAGCTCTTTACCGCTGACGCCGGAGAAGGCGGAGTAGAGCTGGGATAAAATCCACTGCGCCTGCGCTTCTCCGCCGTTTTGCAGGCGGGCGCGGGTGGTCGGATCAATCAGCCCGTTGCGGTGCTGCCAGAAGAACTCTCCCCAGGCCTTTTGCCCGGCGGCGTCCATCGGGCCTTTGACCTCGCGGAGCGCGTCGCTGCTGTGCAGCAGTTCAAGCCACTGCTGCGCCACGCGCGGATCGGGTTCTTTGCCGGGGCTGACCAGCCAGACCAGCTGGCGGTCGAGACGCTGCATAAACCCGTCGTTGAGCGCCGGAGGGATCGCCCCCAGCGTCTGCTTCGGCAGCATGGCCAGCACGCTGCTGTTCAGCCGCGCGCCGGGCAGCAGCGACAGCAGCACGCCCAGCATAACCAGACATACCGTGGCCCACAGCAGCGCCGGGCGCAGGGATTTACGGTGCGGCAAAGCGTTGGCGTTCGTCATCGGTCAGGCTGGCGGGCGTCAATTGGTGGTTTGAAAGGGCGATATCGGTACGGTCGCCCTGCCTGTCGTTCAGGCGGATCGTCTCAAGATAGGTCGCGCCGCCCAGATCGAGGGTGGCGAAAATCTTGTCCAGCGGCGTCGTTTTTGGGGTAAGCACCAGCGACCAGCGGCCCGCGCCCAGGTCTTTAAAATCGATGCGGAAGTTCTCTTCCAGCACCTTGCGGTCGGCCTGGAACAGGGCCCGCAGCAGGTGGTTGAACTGGAACATCTGCGGATTATTGTCGGCGGTGATGGTCTGCGGCGGCTGGCCGTTGATCGCCTGAACCATCCGCTTGTCGTCCAGCAGCAGCGTCATCGGAAACGGCGCTTTTTGATCCCACAGCAGGCCGCTGTCGCGGGCGATCAGCATCTCGCCCTGCGAGCGCAGCGGCTGCGGCATATCTTTTATCGTGCGGACCTGTTCGAAGTGCGCGCGCACCACGGGCTGCTCGGTGAAACGCTGCTGCAGTTCATCCAGCGTCACGGCGCTGACCAGCGGGCTGACGATCAGCGCCAGCAAAGGCAACCATTTCATGGCATGACTCCCATACGTTCAAACAGTACTGCCGGACTGACAAAGCACATTTCGCGGGTGGCTTCTTCCACCGCCACCTGGATGGTGTAGCCGGTGGTGGTGCGTTTGCCGCTCTGCGCATCGAAAATTTGATAGGCAATGCGCAGGCGGTTTTCATACTCTTCAATCTGCGCGCGAACGCGAATGCGCTGCTCAAAGGTCACCGCATCGCGGTATTTCACCCGCGTGTCGACAACGGGCCAGACGTAGCCGGAGGCTTTCATCTGGCGATAGCCATAGTCAAACTGATTGAGCAGCGCCTCGCGGGCGATCTCAAAGTAGCGGAAATAGTTGCCGTGCCAGACCACGCCCATCATATCGACGTCGTGGAACGGAACGGTGATCTCAACTTCAGTCGTAAAGCGGGGATCGGTCAGCACCCTTTACTCCTTCTCTCTGGACTCTGGCAGATGCCAGAAATCGAAAAAATTAAACCAGTCGAGCGGCGACATCAGGGCGTAATGCTCCAGCCGCTGCGCGTAGCGATCGACGGTAGCCTGCAGCGCCTGCTGGCGTTCCCCGCGCGGCAGGATCAGCGGGTCGGCAAACGGCTCGCTGTGCAGGACGAGCTTACCCTGCTGGCGCAGGGCGAAAATCAACACCACCGGACAGCGCAGGATGGAGGCCAGGATAAACGGCCCCTGAGGGAACGGTGCGGGCTGGCCCATAAACTGGCTCCAGATCACCCGCCACTCGCCGCCACGCTGCGGGTTGACGGCGATGCGGTCGCCCACGATCGCGACCCATTCTCCGCGCTCAAGCTTCTCTTTGATGGCAATGGCGGTGTCCGGGCCGATGTCGGTGACCGACATCAAATTCACGCCGGCCTGGGGCGCCATTTCGCTCATAATTTGCTTAAAACGCCGGGCGTTCTCGCTGAAGACCAGGGCGTTGATGGTTTTGCTGCCGTCCAGCTGGGCCAGCGCCCGGCAGGCTTCTACGTCGCCAAGATGCGAGGCCAGCAGCAGCTTGCCCTGCGGCGCCGCGATATTAAGCGTTTCGCTCGCGCCGGGAGCAAAGACCACGTCGCGCTTAAACTTCAGCTCGCCGCGCCAGCTGGCGACTTTGTCCAGCATCGCGTTGCCGAAGCGCATGAAATGGAAAAAGCTGTTGAGCCGTTCTGGAACAGGCATGTTCCGCTGCATCAGCACCTGCTTCACGCGTGCAATCCACTGCCGCGAAGCCTGCCGCGCCGGACGCGCGATCAGCCAGTAGACGCCGATAACCGGCCACAGCAGCACGGTAAACGCCCGCCGCCCCAGCAGCTGCCAGACACGCAGCATCAGGCGCATGCCCCACAGGCCTTTAACCTCCTGCTGCTGCGCCCAGTGTTGGCCGCGTCGACGGAAGAGCAGGCCGGGAATGCGCGGAAGCATGCCGAAGAACAGCCGGGTATGCATCAGGGAGATCCGCACGTTATCTTTCAACGCGTCGAAGTGGGACAACCCGTCCTGCGGATAGGTCACGCGGGTGGGCAGAAAGACGCTGGTGTTGCCCTGCCAGTAGAGACGGACCATCACTTCGGTGTCAAAGTCCATCCGTTTACCGAGCGTTTCACGCGCGGCGAGCCGCAGCGTGGGCGAGACCGGGTAGACCCGAAAGCCGCACATGCTGTCTTTAAGCTGCAGGGATAAGGTCTCAATCCATACCCAGACGTGGGTGACCCAGCGCCCGTAGAGCCGCGAGCGCGGGATGGAATCATCGTAAACGGGCTGGCCGGAAATCAGCGCGTCCGGGTGGCGCTCCGCCAGCGCCAGCATTTTGGGAATATCTTCGATGGCATGCTGGCCGTCCGCGTCCACCTGCAGGGCGTGGGTATAGCCCGCACGCGCGCACTCCTCCAGCCCCCTGATGACCGCGGCACCTTTGCCGGCGTTTTGCGCCAGACGGACCAGCGTCATCTGCGGCTGTTCCGCCGCCAGCCGCTCAAGCTCCTGGCGGGTGGCGGCTTCGCTGCCGTCATCCACCACCAGGCACGGCAGGCCAAACGGCGAGAGGCGCGACAGCACGCTGGCCATTGTGGCGCCGTGGTTGTAGCACGGGATCAGCACGCAGGGGCGGAAGGTTACTGACATAGACGAATTTTCCCGCTGCTGGCGGTATGGCGTTCAGCCCCGTCATGACGCAGGTAGCTGAAGGTCAGCAGTTTGCGCCCGGCATGCCACTCAAGCACCAGCGTCACCGTGGTTTCCGGCAGCAGAGGCGCCTGGAACTTCACGTTTTGAATGCTGTGAAAGCGGTAGCCCGGTGCCAGTAAGGTCGTTGCGTAGTGCATCACCCAGTCAAGCTGCGCAACGCCGGGCAGCAGCGGCTGTACGGCAAAATGGCCCTGAAACCAGAACAGAGAGGCGTCGAGATGCAACACGATCTCCAGCTTCTCCGGCTGTGCCTGATGGCGCTCGATTTCATGAAGTTTCATGAAATAACTCCTCTAACTGCGCATAGACACGCTTGTTCATACTGTTTACCGGCATCTCATCGACAATGCGCCAGTAGCGTGGAACGGCGACCGGCTCAAGCCACGGCAGCAGGGCGCGTCGCCAGGCGAACTCCTGCGCTTTTTTATCCTGCAGATGCCAGCGCTGACGAACCGCCTCATCCAGCACCAGCAGGACGCCAATCCCCTGACGGCCCCCGCGCGTAACCGGCAGCGCAGCCGCCTCGCAAACGCCGTCGAGCTCCAGCAGGCGACGCTCGATCTCGTTAAGCGAGATGCGCTTTTCTTCAATTTTGACCACCCGCCCGCGACGACCGGCGATGCTGAAAAGCCCCGCACTGTCGAAGTGGAGGATATCGTCCAGCTGGAGTCCTTCAGCCTCATGGATAAGTGGCGAAGTGACGCGGCAGGCGTCATTTTCCTGATGGAAGTTTACGCCGGGGAAGGGTAGCCACGGCAGGTTATCTTCCACGCGATGGCGCCAGGCGAGGATCCCGGTTTCGGTGCTGCCATAAATTTCGTCCGGCCAGATGTTAAGCCAGCCAACCGTGGTGGAGACGTCACGCCAGGGCAGCATTCCGCCCGCGGAAATCAGCATCCTGACGGGCGGCGCGGCCAGCTCGGTATCCAGGCGCTTCAGGAACGCCGGACTGCTGATGAACAGGTAATGCCGGTCATGAGGAAGGGCGGCCAGCTGCTCTGCGTAGTAGAGCATCGCGGCATGCAGCGGCAGGCCCATCGCCATCGGCAGTACGATGCGAAATGTCAGGCCGTAGAGATGTTGCGGGACGACGGAGGCCACAACGCTACAGCCAGCCAGGCGTTCGCCGAAGCGGTCAGCCAGCAGGCGGGCTTCGCGATCCAGGCTGACGATGTGCTTAACCACCCGGCGCGGCGCTCCCGTGGAGCCGGAGGTGAACAGCTCGACGAAGCGGTTTTCGTTAATCTCCGGCAGGGGTACCCAGCGGGCGATCGTCTGGTGGCGGGAGGCTACCACAATCAGCTGCCCGTCAATATCGAGGGACCGATCGCTCAGGACGCCGCTAAACAGCGGCTGCTGCTCCTCAAGCAGCGAAACGCGGCTATGGCCGGGAATGACCGGCGTTTTACCAGCATGCAGCGAGGCCAGCAGCGCAACGATAAACAGGTAGCTGTTTTCAAAGCACAGCGCCCAGCGCTCGCCTTCCTGCTGACGCAGGGTGTCGACCAGTAACGTCACGTCGTGGCGCAGCTGGCCCAGCGTCCAGGTACGATCGTCGAGCCAGGCGACGGGCGTGTCGTCAGGGCGGGGCGCGTTTAACCACTGGCCCAGCGGAAGGGGGTTATTCATTGTGCATCTCTTTTTTTATCACCCGCTGGCGCACCAGCCACTCTGCCGCCATCAGCGTCCCCATCAGGATGTAAGCCACCATACCGTTCCACAGCGTCCACAGATGCATGTCGCCGTGCAGGACGGTATACAGCGCCATCGCCCCGTTGCCGATGAAAAATCCGCACCAGACGAGGGTCACCCTGCGGGTATAGCGCACGCCCTCCGGCGGCAAATTGGGCTCTCGCAGGCGCGCCAGGCGTTCGACCAGCGGCATCGCTGTCCAGAGCGAACCGCCGAACACGGCGAGCATTACAAGATTAACGACCACAGGGTAAAACAGCAGCCACTGGTGGGTTTTCAGCAGGTAGCTTGCCGCGCAGAGCGCGATCCCCGCCAGCGCCACGCACTGCACCACATACCGCATCGGGCCGGTGTTACGCCGCGCCTGACGCAGCCGCAGCAGCAACAGCAGCGCCATCACCGGCAGCAGCCACGGCAGGCTGTTATGCGTCAGCCCAAATCCAATCAGGAAGGGCCACGCCAGCAGCATCAGCCCCGTCAGAAGTGGGATGACCGGGAACGTCCGTCCACCACGCACGGTGTCTTACTCTTCGCGCAGCAGCTGTTCGACGGCGTCTACCACATCCTGAACGGTACGAACCGATTTGAAGGTTTCCGGCTTGATTTTCTTACCGGTTTTCTTCTGCAGATGGACAATCATGTCCACCGCGTCAATGCTGTCCAGCTCCAGGTCTTCGTAAAGACGGGCTTCGGGCGTAATGTCCTGCGGGTCGATTTCAAAGAGTTTGGTCAGAAGGCCGCAGACTTCCTGATAAATGGTTTCTTGTTCGGTCATAGTTCACATCTCAGGCGCGTTGGGCGTGGATAAAGGACGCCAGGGTGGCGACGGAAAAGAAGTGCTGGCGCATCTCTTCGCTTTCGGCAGAAAGCACCACGCCATACTGGTTTTTCACCGCCAGACCCAGCTCCAGCGCGTCGATAGAGTCGAGACCCAGCCCGTCGCCAAACAGCGCGGCATCGGTATCAATATCCTCTGCGGTAAGCTCGTCCAGATTCAGCGTGGTGATAATGAGATTCTTAATTTCAAGATAAAGCGCTTGCATCATTAATTCCTGACAAAGATTGAAGGCCTGATGTTAATCGATGCTGCAGGTGCCGGTTTAACTGCCTTGCCGCCAGTGCCGGTTCTTGTTGCCTTGCATCGTAAAATTCGTCGATGTTCACGCGATCGCGCACATCGACGGTAAAGACAGGTTTTGCGGGCGGTACATCATACCAGCGGCTTTTTTTATCCAGCAGGTGCTCGCTGCAGTGGATGAGTACGATCCGCAGATCGCTGCCGCAGCGCACGGCGATATTTGCCGCGCCGCGCTGGAGGGACATCGCCTCACCTGGGCGGGTACGCGTCCCTTCCGGGAAGATTAACAGCGTGTCGCCCTGGGCCAGACGCTGCTGGCTGGCGGCGAGCAGGGGCTCGGCCTCGCTGTTAATCAGATAATCCGCCGCGCGGATAACGCCGCTGACAAACGGATTGCGCAGTAACGCGCTTTTCACCAGACAGTCGGTTTCGGGCATTACCGACGCCAGAATCACGTAGTCAATTAACGTAGGGTGGTTAGCCACCACCAGGCAGCCCCGATCGCCGCGCAGAGCATCAAGATTGTGGATGCGATAGTCCAGCACCCCGGTGCCGCGGGCAACGGTTAAGAAGAAGCGGAAGCTGGCCGCGATGCTGCGGCGCGCCAGGCGACGGCGTTTGGCGCGATCGCGCTGGGCAATCAGCAGCAGGTTGAACCAGACCAGCGACAACAGCAGCCCGCCCGCGCCAAACAGCACGAAGCAGAATCCGGTCATGACCAGACGCCATAGCCAGTTGATCCGGGCGGTCAGGCGGTTCATTGGCGCGCCCACTGCCACAGCAAACGTTCGCCGGGCACCACAAACTGCCGTTCCTCGCGGAGATAGCGTTGCAGGAACATCAGGCTTTGCGGCAGGGCGGCTTCCTCGCCCGTGCTGCCGCTGCGGGTTTCGCACTGCCATTCGCTGCCGGCTTCAATCACCAGCGCCACCGCGTACGGCCAGGTAGGCATCTGCGGCGGTAACGCCGGATGGTAAAATTCCGGCAGCGCGCCGTCAAAATCCACCAGCAGGACGCGGGAGTAGCCCGCATGCAGCAGGCTCAGCACTTCACACAGGGCCTGCTGGAAGGTGTCCAGCCCGGCGGAAATGGATGATGAGACAACAGGCTGGCGAGCGGCGATCGTGAGATTGCCCACCGCGGAATTATGCACGGACATGGCGAAGTCGGTAGGCGAGACGGCCTGCCCGGTCGCCAGCGTATGCAGAATACGGTAATTGCGCTCCAGCTCGCCGTGGCGGCTGGAATAGACGACGGCGTCTATGGCGTGGCTTTGCAGCATGGCAAGACCAATATCCACCGCCAGCTTACTGCCTGAGTTAAGGCGGCGCGCGGTCATCATCGGTAACGCGGTCAGGCGGGGTAGAGGAGCCGTCGGGTCGATGGTCGACTGCAGGCGCGACCACGCCTGCCACTCTGCGGCATCGCTTAGTCCTGGCGCTCTTGCCTGCCAGTCAATAATGTTCAGTGAAAATTTCATCTACGCGCGTCCGCGGAATACCGTATTCAAAGGGCAGCCAGGCTGCGCTATTGTTCACGTTTGGTGCAAATTAACAGGGTATGACCTACCCCAAGGTTATCCAGCCGCTGTGCTATGCTGAAGCCCGCCCTTTCCAGGTAGTGATAAAACTTCTCTACGCTGTAAAACCGGCTATTGCCATTCGCCATACAGGTGAAATAGAGCGAGGTGGCATTCAGGCTGAAAGCCGCCGCTTCATATTTCTGGGCATCCCAGAAAAGCTCCATGATGCACAACCGTGCGCCAGGCTTCATGACCTCTGCGACGCGCGTCAGCATGGCGACAATCTGATCCGGAGAGAAACAGTCGAGGAACTGGCTCATCCACCAGACGTCGGCATCTCCCGGCAATGCCGACGGACTAAGCATATCGACAGCATGGAATCCAATACGATGAGAAAAACCTGCTTTTTCGATGTTTTCCTGCGCCAGCGCTATCTGCTGCGGGAGATCGAGGATCGTCACGGCAACATTGTCGTCATAGCGGCAGCAGCGTAACGACCATTTACCTGTATTTCCGCCCACATCGTACAATTTTGTCGGCGAGCTTGCGAATATATATGGCAACACAGCGTCAAAAGCGGCGTCGGAATAGTAATGATCGAAGGCAAACCAGCTCTCTTTTGCCGGGGCAGGAAGCTGGGATAAAGCCGGATAGATGGTTGGCCAGTCGCCAAACACGGATAATCCAGCCGGTTTTTCTTTCTGCAGGGCATCGGCCAGATGAAATAACCCCTGGTAACAGACGTCCTGCGTGAAATCCATATTAACGCGGGTCATGGTATCGTGGAGTAAGAAATGGCCCACTTTCGCCAGGAAATAATGACCTTCTTTATAAGTAATTATCCGCCCGCTTAATCCCATGTCTAACAATACGCTGACGGCATAACTGCTCAGGGTACTGTTTTCGGTTATTTCGTCGAGGCTCGCCCCCTTATTACCCTGTTTATCGAGCCAGGCGAGAACGCCCGAGTTACGCAGACAAAGCGCGGTCTGAAATAACATCGGCGCAAAAGCGATGCGTTGCGCTTCGGTAATGGCATCCAGCGCGCTGAGCGTGTCCTTTTCGTACATTGTTGCGTAACCTTTCAGGGTAAGAAATGAGGTTATCGGGCCATGTCCGGCCCGACTTTAGAAAAATATTACAGCGCGGCACCCGCAGAAAGGTTCAGCTGAATATCGTGGTCGAGGTTGTTCACCCAGCGGTTATAATTTTTGTGAATTTTACCGTCTGCCGCTTTCAGGTTCAGGCTGCTTTCGTAATTAATTGAATAACTTGTCGCAGAGTAGAGGATACGCACCTGGACCGAGTGATCGCGTGCCTGCAGACGGCCCTTAATCACGCCCGGGCCCGCTTCCGTCATGATCCAGTCACGCTTCTGGCCTGCTTTCAAAATGGCTGTTTTCACCTGATCGGCAGTATGACCTGCGCTCACGACAGAGTGAACCTGAGCAATAGGGGCGGTACGCGCACAGCCAGCCAGTGCGCCAACGAATACGGCGGCAGCGCACCATTTAACGAGCTTTTTCATCAACAACTCCATATCAATAATAACAATTAAAGGTAGTGTTTTTTACAAATAAGCATCACCAGGCTTAAGGATTAAGGATTAAGTCAGGTGTGTTTTTAATCAATATTAATGTTTACATTACGTCGTCGCTAAGGCGGGGTATAATATCACGCAAAATAATTAATCATTCCGTTTTTTTTTAATTTGCTTTAAGGGGGTGTTGCATTTAAGCGAAATCTGGGTGAGTTGATAAAAAACGGAAGGAATAAGCCTTAACGCAAATAAAAATACCGCGACGGTGAGCGTCGCGGTATTTGACGGTATAAACCCGTTTACACAGACAGATACATTACCCCGGCAACCGGCTTTTCGGCCGCCCCGGCCCAAGCAGGATCGCCAGCTTGCTGCCCCCTTTGGTGGTTTCCATCCAGATTTTACATACGCTGGTCAGCGGGACCGACAGCAGCATGCCGACAGGGCCCAGCAGCCATCCCCAAATCAGCAAGGATAAAAACACCACCAGCGTCGACATGCCCAGCCGGTGCCCCATCATGCGCGGTTCAAGAATGTTGCCCAGCACCATATGCACGACGAGGAACAGCGCTCCGACCAGCATACATTCGTAGAAACCGTTAAACAGAAACGCCTGAATCATCGGCGGCACGGCGGAAAGCACCGCGCCAATATTCGGCACGTAGTTCAGCAGAAACGCCAGCACCCCCCACATCAGCGCGAACTGAACATCCATCAGCATCAGCCCCAGCCAGACAATAATCCCGGTCCAGACGCTTAGCAGCGTTTTCAGCGCCAGATATTTGGAGACGCCCTTTAAGGCGCGGTGTAGGCCGGCAATGTGTATTTGCGGGTTATTTAAAGCAAAGCGCAGCTTATACGGAACATGGCGCACTTCGAACAGCATAAACACCACCGTCATGACCAGCAGCAAAATGCTGGCCATCGCGCCGGAAAGACCGGTCATCAGCGTGGTGGCGTAGGTCATGACCTTCTCGGAATCCATCCTGCGCAGCATCCGTTCTGGGGAAATATGCAGGTTAAGAAAGGGCATCATCTCCTGCAGCGCGACGATTTTACGCGTCAGCTCTTTATTGTACTGCGGCAACATGGTGGAGAATTCGCTCAGCGATGCCGCCAGTACGCCGAAGAGCGCCGTCAGGCCAATCAGCATCACGATAACCACGATGGTGATGGCCACCGGGCGGCTCACGCCCCGGCGTAAAAACCAGGTCACCAGCGGATTGAGGACAATGGCAAAAAAGAGCGCCAGCAGGAGCTGGACGATAATGTCAGCGGCAGCATGTATACCCGCAAGGATAACCACCAGACAGGCGAGTTTTAATAAGATGTGGAGTCCTGCTTTATCGGGCTGGGGAGCTAACATGCGCGTTCCTTAATAAGATGACCCGATAAGTGTAGTGCCTTAGGGCCGCTTCGTCTGGCACCGATAATCTGAAAGTCGGGGCTGATTTTCTTATTGCTCCGTGGTAATAGTGAAACACTGTTGCAAAAAATTCAGGTAGAACCCCATGCCAGAACCTGCCGCCGAACCGGCGCTGAGCGGATTGCGCCTCAATCTGCGCATTGTTTCCGTCGTTATCTTCAACTTTGCCAGCTATTTAACGATCGGCCTGCCGCTGGCGGTTCTGCCGGGCTACGTCCATGACGTGATGGGTTTTAGCGCGTTCTGGGCGGGGCTGGTCATCAGCCTCCAGTATTTCGCCACGCTCCTTAGCCGCCCGCACGCCGGGCGCTACGCCGACCTGTTCGGTCCCAAAAGCATTGTGGTAGTGGGATTGTGCGGCTGTTTCCTCAGTGGTCTGAGCTACCTGCTGGCTGCCGCTACCAGCCACTGGCCGCTGGTCAGCCTGGCGCTGCTTTGCCTGGGCCGCGTCATTCTCGGGATTGGGCAAAGCCTGGCAGGAACCGGCTCGACGCTATGGGGTGTGGGGGTTGTCGGTGCACCACACATTGGCCGGGTTATCTCGTGGAACGGGATCGTCACCTACGGGGCGATGGCGCTCGGCGCGCCGCTTGGCGTGGCCTGTTACGCCTTTGGCGGTCTGTATGGACTGTCGCTGACCATTATAGCGGTCGCGCTTGTGGCGATACTGTTTGCGCTGCCGCGCCCGAAGGTGAAGGCCAGCAAGGGCAAGCCGCTGCCGTTTCGGGCCGTGCTGGGGCGCGTCTGGCCGTACGGCATGGCGCTGGCCCTGGCGACCACCGGCTTCGGCGTCATTGCGACCTTCATTACCCTGTTTTATGACGCCAAAGGCTGGGAGGGCGCGGCCTTTGCGTTAACCCTCTTCAGCAGTGCGTTTGTTGGCGCCCGCCTGCTTTTCCCGAACGGTATCAACCGTCTGGGCGGGCTGAACGTAGCGATGATCTGCTTTACGGTAGAGATTGTCGGGCTGCTGTTAACCGGCATCGCCAGCGCGCCCTGGATGGCGAAAATTGGCGTCTTCCTGGCGGGAGCCGGTTTCTCTCTGGTCTTCCCGGCACTGGGCGTGGTGGCGGTTAAAGCGGTGCCGCAGCAGAATCAGGGGGCGGCGCTGGCGACCTATACGGTATTTATGGATATGTCTTTAGGCATAACCGGGCCGCTGGCGGGGCTGGTGATGGCCTGGGCGGGGGTACCGGTGATCTATCTTGCCGCGGCGGGTCTGGTGATAATTGCCCTGCTGCTGACGTGGCGGCTAAAAAAATGGCCCCCGGTGCAGGCACCGGAGGCCACGTCATCGTCGTGAAGGGTTACTGGATCACGATGGTGTTAATGATGTTTTCAGCAGCCGTCTGCGCTTTCTGCTGATCTTCCGCTGGCAGGGTGATCTGCAGGGTCAGCAGTTTGTTATCAACCTTGCCCAGCACCACAGAAGACCAGGCGGTCTGGCCTTTAGCGGAGATGATGCTGTCCAGCTGCTGCAGCTTATGGCCTTTCAGCTCGATGGATTTATTGGTTACCACCTGCAGCTGCGGGTCGCGGCCGCGCTGCTGGTCTTCCAGACGTTTGGACAGGACGGCCAGGTCTTCGCTGGTGTCGTCGCCCACAATCACAATGACCGCTTTCTGGCCGGTTGCGTCGGAGTAAACGTGCATGTTATTCGCCTGGGTGCCCAGCTTGCCGCTCTGGTCAGTCATATCGGCTGGCAGAGAGAAACTGAGTTTGCCATCCATCAGATTCACCGGCTGACCGGTCGCGTTGCTTTCTGCGGATGCGCCCTGAGCAGGCGTTTTCGTGTCGCTGTTATCACAGGCTGCAAGACCCACAACCAGCAGGCCAATCCCGACATATTTAACCAGATTGCGCATTGACTTCTTCCTTTCGATAAACGGCCATAGCGGCTCATTCACCCATCTTATCACAACTGATAAAGCGAACCCTTAACCAGCCTGCAATGCCGTGATTTCAGATTTATCTGCCAGCCTTTTCAGCAGCATATTCAGCAGCACGCCGTACATCGGCAGGAAGAAAACAATGCTGATGAGCACCTTGAAGCAGTAGTCCACCAGCGCGATCTCCATCCAGTGCTCGGCCATAAAGGCATCCGGGCTGCGCCAGAAGGCGATGAAGAAGAAGGCCAGCGTATCGCTCACGTTGCCGAACAGCGTGGACGCGGTCGGTGCCATCCACCAGCGGTGATTCTGACGCAGGCGGTTAAACACGTGCACGTCGAGGATCTGCCCCAGCGCGTAGGCCATAAAGCTTGCCGCGGCGATACGGGCGACAAACAGGTTGAAGTGTGTCAGCGCCTCAAAGCCTTGCCAGCTTCCCATGTAAAACAGGGAGGAGATCACGTACGAGATGAACAGCGCCGGAAGCATGACCGCAAAGATAATGCGGCGTGCCAGCGGTGCGCCGAAGATACGCACGGTCAGATCGGTGGCGAGGAAAATAAACGGAAAGCTGAACGCGCCCCAGGTGGTATGAAAACCAAAAATGGAGATCGGGAGCTGCACCAGGTAGTTGCTGGAGGTGATCACCAGCAAATGGAAAAGCGAAAGCCAGAACAACGCTTTTACGCGCTGTGATTCAGAGAACTGCGTCATATTGTGACCTTTTTATACGTTGGGGTGAGGGAACCCAATAAAAACCGCAGCATGATACTGCTTTGGCTGGACATTGCAATGGTTGGTTTTTGCGCAATCGTTAACCTGGTTTGCATTGCCCGCGCCGGGGCGTAAACTACTGCCGTTTTTATCTGACCGAGAAGATCATGACCGACCTGTTTTCCAGCCCAGACCACACCCTTGATGCCCAGGGCCTTCGCTGCCCGGAGCCGGTAATGATGGTACGTAAGACCGTGCGTAACATGCAGACCGGTGAAACGCTGCTGATTATTGCTGACGATCCGGCCACCACGCGCGATATTCCCGGTTTTTGTACCTTTATGGAGCATGAACTGGTGGCGCAGCAGACCGAGGCGCTGCCGTACCGGTATTTGATTCGTAAGGGGTAGGTGGGCTGTCCTCTGCGGCCTGATGCCCTCACCCCGGCCCTCTCCCACGGGGAGAGGGAGAAAGTCATCCTTTCATCCACGCCCGGATGCCGTCCAGGAACATCTGCGTCGCCATCATTACCAGAATCAGCCCCATCAGACGCTCCAGCGCGTTCACCCCTTTCTCACCCAGCAGGCGCAGGAACAGCGACGACTGCAGCAGAATAATAAATGTTCCGCCCCAGGCAATCAGCAGGGCAATCACCAGATGGCTCATCTGATTCGGATACTGATGCGACAGCAGCATCAGCGTCGCCAGAATGGTTGGCCCCGCGACGAGGGGAATCGCCAGCGGCACGATAAACGGCTCTTCGCCTGCGGGCAGGCCGCTGCTGCTGCCTTCGGCGCTCGGGAAGATCATCTTAATGGCAATCAGGAAGAGAATAATCCCGCCGGAAATGGAAACCGTTTCGGCGCGCAGGTTCAGGAACGCGAGAATTTTTTCACCGGCAAACAGGAAGATAAACATCACCAGCAGGGCGATAAGCAGCTCGCGGATCATGATCGCCCGGCGGCGCTTCGGCTCGGTGTGCTTCAGCACCGACATGAAGATGGGCAGGTTGCCCAGTGGATCCATTATCAGGATCAATAAAACCGCTGCTGAAATGATTTCACTCATGTAAATTATCCCTGAAACTCTCTATGGTTATTATGATAATTAGCTGTATTTCTGATTGCCGGGCAATCATCGATTAATTTCGCTTGCGACTTTGGCAGCATTTTGTAATGTGAAGCATATCCCAGTTCAATACTGGCTTGCACAATCAGCACACACCCTCAGCAGGAAAAAAATGCTATGAAAAACGTTGGTTTCATCGGCTGGCGCGGTATGGTCGGCTCTGTACTCATGCAACGCATGGTTGAAGAGCGCGATTTCGACGCTATCCGCCCGGTCTTCTTCTCCACTTCCCAGCTCGGCCAGGCTGCTCCGTCCTTTGGTGGTACCACAGGCACGTTGCAGGACGCTTACGATCTGGAAGCGCTGAAGGCACTCGACATTATTGTGACCTGCCAGGGCGGCGATTATACCAACGAAATCTATCCAAAGCTGCGTGAAAGCGGCTGGCAGGGCTACTGGATTGACGCGGCCTCTTCACTGCGCATGAAAGACGATGCCATCATTATTCTCGACCCGGTTAACCAGGACGTCATCACCGACGGCCTGAACAACGGCGTGAAAACCTTTGTTGGCGGCAACTGCACCGTCAGCCTGATGCTGATGTCACTCGGCGGCCTGTTCGCGCAGGACCTGGTGGAGTGGGTCTCCGTGGCGACCTACCAGGCCGCGTCCGGCGGCGGCGCGCGCCACATGCGCGAGCTGCTGACCCAGATGGGCCAGCTGCACCAAAGCGTCGCGACCGAGCTGGCAAACCCGGCGTCCGCCATCCTCGACATCGAGCGCAAAGTCACTCAGCTGACCCGCAGCGGCGAGCTGCCGGTGGATAACTTTGGCGTACCGCTGGCCGGCGGTCTGATCCCTTGGATCGACAAACAGCTGGATAACGGCCAGACCCGCGAAGAGTGGAAGGGCCAGGCGGAGACCAACAAAATCCTCGCCACCGCGAATACCATTCCGGTTGACGGTCTGTGCGTGCGTATCGGCGCGCTGCGCTGCCACAGCCAGGCCTTCACCATTAAACTGAAAAAAGATGTGTCTATTCCGACCGTGGAAGAGCTGCTGGCCGCGCACAACCCGTGGGCGAAAGTGGTGCCAAACGATCGCGATATCACCATGCGTGAACTGACCCCGGCTGCCGTTACCGGCACGCTGACCACGCCGGTTGGCCGCCTGCGCAAGCTGAACATGGGGCCGGAGTATCTCTCCGCGTTCACCGTCGGCGACCAGCTCCTGTGGGGTGCCGCCGAGCCGCTGCGCCGCATGCTGCGCCAGCTGGCGTAATAATTTGTTAAACACGGGGGGTGATTGTCACCCCCTTTTTTTGCGTACTACAGGGAGTAAAACGCAGATGTCTTATTTTTTATCAGGAGGAACCACGACGTTGGCTATGCTTTAAGGAAGATTTATTTCTCACCTGAGGGTAGGGCGGAGCAGAGAGGATCAACTGCACCGTTTAGGTCACATTAAAAGTCGTCCCGGAGCGCGTAAAAAGGGCGACATAAAAAAACAGGATGAATACCATGTCCGATCGTATTTCGAGAGACGTGATTAATGCGCTTATTGCGGGTCATTTTGCTGACCCCTTTTCTGTGCTAGGGATGCACCGTACAGAGGCCGGACTGGAAGTTCGGGCGCTGTTGCCGGATGCGACAGAAGTGTGGGTTATCGAACCCAAAACCGGCCGCAAGGTGGGTAATCTGGAATGCCTCGACTCGCGCGGCTTCTTCTCGGGCGTCATGCCCCGCCGTAAAAACCCCTTTCGCTATCAGCTCGCCGTTATCTGGCACGGCCAGCAAAACCTGATTGACGATCCCTACAGCTTTGGGCCGCTCTTAAAAGAGATGGATGCCTGGCTGCTGTCCGAAGGGACCCATTTACGCCCCTACGAAACGCTGGGTGCCCACGCGGATACCATGGACGGTATCACCGGCACGCGCTTTGCCGTATGGGCGCCAAACGCCCAGCGCGTCTCCGTCGTTGGGCAGTTCAACTACTGGGACGGCCGCCGCCACCCGATGCGCCTGCGCCGTGAGACGGGCATCTGGGAGCTGTTTATCCCCGGGGCGCATAACGGCCAGCTCTACAAATTTGAGATGATCGACGCGCACGGCAAGCTGCGCATTAAAGCCGACCCGTACGCCTTCGAGGCGCAGATGCGCCCGGATACCGCATCGCTGATCTGCGGCCTGCCGGAGAAGGTCGTTCAGACCGAGGAGCGCAAGCAGGCCAACCGCTTTGATGCGCCGATCTCCGTTTACGAAGTGCATCTCGGCTCCTGGCGCCGCCACACCGATAACAACTTCTGGCTCAGCTACCGGGAGCTCGCCGACCAGCTGGTGCCGTACGCCAAATGGATGGGCTTTACCCACCTCGAACTGCTGCCGGTTAACGAGCACCCGTTCGACGGCAGCTGGGGCTATCAGCCCACCGGGCTGTATGCGCCCACGCGGCGCTTCGGCACGCGCGATGATTTCCGCTATTTCATTGATGCCGCGCACGCCGCCGGGCTGAACGTGATCCTCGACTGGGTCCCGGGCCATTTCCCGTCGGACGATTTTGCGCTGGCAGAGTTCGACGGCACGAAGCTGTACGAGCACAGCGACCCGCGCGAAGGCTATCACCAGGACTGGAACACGCTGATCTACAACTACGGTCGCCGTGAAGTGTCGAATTACCTGGTGGGGAATGCGCTGTACTGGATCGAACGCTTCGGCATTGATGCCCTGCGCGTGGATGCGGTGGCCTCGATGATCTACCGCGACTACAGCCGCAAAGAGGGAGAGTGGATCCCGAACGAGTATGGCGGCCGTGAAAACCTCGAAGCGATTGAATTTCTGCGCAACACCAACCGCATCATTGGCGAGCAGGTGGAAGGCGCCGTGACCATGGCGGAAGAGTCGACGGACTTTGCGGGCGTCTCCCGCCCTCCGTCATCAGGTGGCCTGGGGTTCTGGTACAAGTGGAACCTGGGCTGGATGCACGACACGCTCGACTACATGAAGCTCGACCCGGTTTATCGTCAGTATCACCACGATAAGCTCACCTTCGGGCTGCTCTACAACTACACCGAAAACTTCATGCTGCCGCTGTCGCACGATGAAGTGGTGCACGGCAAAAAATCCATTCTCGACCGCATGCCGGGCGACGCGTGGCAGAAGTTTGCCAACCTGCGCGCCTACTACGGCTGGATGTTTGCCTTCCCGGGCAAAAAGCTGCTGTTTATGGGCAATGAGTTCGCCCAGGGTCGCGAGTGGAACCACGACACCAGCCTCGACTGGCATCTGCTGGAGGGCGGCGACAACTGGCACCACGGCGTACAGCGTTTGGTGCGCGACCTGAACCTGACCTACCGCCACCATAAAGCGCTGCACGAGCTGGACTTCGACCCGTACGGCTTTGAGTGGCTGGTGGTGGACGACCACGAGCGCTCGGTGTTTGTCTTTGTACGTCGCGATAAAGCGGGCAACGAGATTATCGTCGCCAGCAACTTCACGCCGGTGCCGCGCGAACACTACCGCTTCGGCATTAACCAGCCGGGCAAATGGCGCGAGATCCTGAATACCGATTCCATGCATTACCACGGCAGTAACGCCGGTAACGGCGGGCTGGTGCAGAGCGATGCGATTGAAAGCCACGGGCGTCCAAACTCCCTGAGCCTGACGCTGCCGCCGCTTGGCACCATCTGGCTGATGCGGGAGGGAGAATGACGCAGCTTACGGCAGGTAAACCCGAACCGCTCGGCGCGAGTTTTGACGGAAAGGGGGTGAACTTCACGCTCTTTTCTGCTCACGCGGAGCGGGTGGAGCTCTGCGTGTTTGACGGGGAGGGTAACGAGCACCGTTACGATTTACCGTCCCGCACGGGAGACATCTGGCACGGTTACCTGTCCGGCGGGCGTCCGGGAATGCACTACGGTTTCCGCGTACACGGCCCGTGGGAGCCTTCTCAGGGGCACTGGTTTAACCCGGCGAAACTGCTGATTGACCCGTGCGCGCGCCGCGTGGACGGCGAGTTTAAAGACGACCCGCTGTTCCACGTCGGCTACGGCGAACCGGACCACCGCAACAGCGCGCCCGTCGCGCCGAAAAGCGCGGTGGTGCACGATCTCTACGACTGGGAAGACGATGCCCCGCCGCGCACGCCGTGGGGTAACACCGTCATCTATGAAGCGCACGTCAAAGGGCTGACCTACCTGCACCCGTCGATCCCCAAAGAGATGCGCGGCACCTACAAAGCGCTGGGGCATCCGACCATGGTCGCTTACCTGAAGCATTTGGGCATCACCGCGCTGGAGCTGCTTCCGGTGGCGCATTTCGCCAGCGAGCCGCGTCTTCAGCGTCTTGGGTTAAGCAACTACTGGGGCTACAACCCGCTGGCGATGTTCGCTCTCGACCCGCGCTACGCGGTGCATCCGGAGAAAGCGCGGGACGAGTTTCGCGACGCGGTGAAGGCGCTCCACGCCGCGGGCATTGAGGTCATTCTGGACGTGGTGCTGAACCACAGTGCGGAAAGCGATCTTGACGGCCCGACGCTCTCACAGCGCGGAATCGATAACCGTAGCTATTATTGGATCAGGGAAGATGGCGATTACGAGAACTGGACCGGGTGCGGTAACACCCTCAACCTCAGCCATCCGGCCGTTACGCATTACGCGTACGAATGCCTGAAATACTGGGTAGAGACGTTCCACGTGGACGGTTTTCGTTTCGACCTGGCGCCGGTGATGGGGCGCACTCCAGCATTTAGCCAGCAGGCACCGCTGTTTGAGGCGATAAAAAACTGCCCGGTGCTCTCAACGGTGAAGCTGATTGCGGAACCCTGGGACATTGGTGAAGGCGGTTATCAGGTGGGGAACTTCCCGCCGCTGTTTGCCGAGTGGAACGACCACTACCGCGATGCCATCCGCCGCTTCTGGCTGGCGCGCGATTTGTCGCTGGGCGAGTTCGCCGGACGCTTTGCCGGCTCCAGCGATCTCTTTAAGCGCGACGGAAAACGTCCGTCGGCCACCATCAACCTGGTGACGGCGCATGACGGTTTTACGCTGCGCGACTGCGTTTGTTTCAATCAGAAACACAATGAGGCCAACGGCGAAGAGAATCGCGATGGCACTAACAATAACCATAGCTTCAATCATGGTATAGAAGGGTTAGGCGGAAGTCTGGATGTGATCGAGCGGCGACGCGCCAGCGTTCATGCGCTGCTGACGACGCTTTTGCTGTCTCAGGGCACACCGATGCTGCTGGCGGGCGACGAGCACGGCCACAGCCAGCACGGTAATAACAACGCCTATTGCCAGGACAATACCTTAACCTGGCTCGACTGGGGGGAGGCGAACAGCGGGTTGACCCATTTCACCGCGGCGCTAATCCACCTTCGCCAGCAGATCCCCGCCCTTACCGCCGACAGCTGGTGGGAAGAGGGCGACGGCAACGTTAGCTGGCTGAATAAAGACGCGCAGCCGTTGAGCGCGCAAGAGTGGCAACACGGCATCACCTGCCTGCAAATCCTGCTTTCGGGTAAGTGGCTGGTGACGCTGAACGCGACGGACGACGTCGCAGAGATTGTTTTACCTGACGGGGAGTGGCGAGCTGTTCCCCCCTTTGCCGGAGCGGATAATCCGGTAGTAATGGCTGTCTGGCACGGGCCTGCGCACGGAGTGTGCGTATTCCAAAGATGATAAAAAAGGAGTTAGTCATGGTTAGATTAGAGAAGAACGATCCGTTAATGTTGGCGCGCCAGCTACCATTAAAAACCGTTGCCCTGATACTTGCGGGCGGGCGTGGTACCCGTCTGAAAGATTTGACCATCAAGCGCGCCAAGCCGGCCGTTCACTTTGGTGGTAAGTTCCGCATTATCGACTTTGCGCTCTCAAACTGCCTGAACTCTGGCATTCGCCGCATTGGCGTCATTACTCAGTATCAGTCGCACACCCTGGTGCAGCACATTCAGCGCGGCTGGTCATTCTTCAGCGAAGAGATGAACGAGTTTGTCGATCTGCTCCCGGCGCAGCAGCGCGTACACGGGGAAAACTGGTACCGCGGCACGGCGGATGCGGTGACCCAAAACCTCGACATTATTCGCCGCTACAGCGCGGAATACATCGTGATCCTCGCGGGTGACCACATCTACAAGCAGGATTACTCGCACATGCTGATCGACCACGTCGAAAAAGGGGCGCGCTGCACCGTGGCGTGTCTGCCGGTGCCCGTTGCCGAGGCGACGGCGTTTGGCGTGATGCACGTGGATGCGGACGACAAGATTATCGACTTCGTTGAAAAACCGGCGAACCCGCCAACCATGCCGGGCGATGACACCAAATCGCTCGCCAGCATGGGGATCTATGTCTTTGATGCAGATTATCTTTATGAGCTGCTCGAAGAAGACGACAAAGACGAAAGCTCCAGCCACGACTTCGGTAAAGACATCATCCCGAAAATCACCAAAGCTGGCATGGCCTATGCACATCCCTTCCCATTGTCCTGCGTGCAGTCCGACCCGAATGCGGAGCCTTACTGGCGTGATGTGGGAACCCTGGAAGCGTACTGGAAAGCCAACCTCGATCTGGCGTCCGTGACGCCTGAGCTGGATATGTACGACCAGAACTGGCCGATTCGTACCCACATGGAATCCCTGCCGCCGGCGAAGTTCGTGCAGGACCGCTCCGGCAGCCACGGCATGACCCTGAACTCGCTGGTCTCCGGCGGGTGCATCATCTCAGGTTCGGTGGTGGTGCAGTCCGTGCTGTTCCCGCGCGTGCGTATAAACTCATTCTGTAATATCGATTCGGCGGTTCTGCTGCCGGATGTCTGGGTAGGGCGTTCGTGTCGTCTGCGTCGCTGCGTGATCGACCGCGCCTGCGTCATTCCTGAGGGAATGGTGATTGGTGAAAACGCGGAAGAAGATGCGCGTCGCTTCTACCGTTCTGAAGAGGGGATCGTGTTAGTCACACGGGAAATGTTGCGGAAGCTGCAGATCAAACAGGAGCGATGATGCAGGTTTTACACGTATGTTCTGAGATGTTCCCGTTGTTAAAAACGGGCGGCCTGGCGGATGTTCTTGGTGCATTACCGGCGGCGCAAATCGCCGGTGGAGTCGATACCCGCGTCCTGCTGCCCGCCTTCCCGGATATCCGGCGCGGCATACCTGATGCAAAGGTCGTGACCCGCCGTGAAACGTTTGCCGGACGCATCACCCTGCTGTTTGGGCACTACAACGGCGTAGGGATCTACCTGATCGACGCGCCGCATCTGTACGACCGTCCGGGCAGCCCGTATCACGATACCAACCTGTTCGCCTATACCGACAACGTGCTGCGCTTTGCGCTGCTCGGCTGGGTGGGGGCGGAGATGGCCGTCGGGCTGGATCCATTCTGGCGTCCGGATGTGGTCCACGCGCACGACTGGCACGCCGGGCTGACGCCAGCGTATCTGGCGGCAAAAGGGCATCCGGCAAAATCGGTGTTTACGGTGCACAACCTGGCGTATCAGGGCATGTACTATGCGCATCATATGAATGACATCGATCTGCCATGGTCGTTCTATAACATGCACGGGCTGGAGTTCAACGGGCAAATTTCGTTCCTGAAGGCCGGGCTGTACTACGCCGACCACATCACGGCGGTGAGCCCCACCTACGCGCGTGAAATTACCCAGCCGGAGTTTGGCTACGGTCTGGAAGGGCTGCTGCAGCAGCGCCATCGTGAAGGCCGCCTGTCGGGCATTCTGAACGGCGTGGATGAGCAGATCTGGAGCCCTGAAACCGATCTCCTGCTGGCCGCGCGCTATGGCCGCGACTCGGTGGAAGATAAAGCCGAAAACAAACGGCAGCTGCAAATTGCGATGGGGCTGAAGGTCAACGACAAGGTGCCGCTGTTTGCGGTGGTCAGCCGCCTGACCAGCCAGAAAGGGCTGGATCTGGTGCTGGAGGCGCTGCCCGGTTTACTGGAGCAGGGCGGACAGCTGGCGCTGCTCGGCGCGGGCGACCCGGTGCTGCAGGAAGGTTTCCTCGCCGCCGCCGCGGAACATCCGGGGCAGGTGGGCGTGCAGATTGGCTATCACGAAGCGTTCTCGCACCGCATTATGGGCGGCGCGGACGTGATTCTGGTGCCGAGCCGTTTCGAACCCTGCGGCCTGACGCAGCTCTACGGCCTGAAATACGGCACGCTACCGCTGGTGCGCCGCACGGGCGGGCTGGCGGATACGGTATCGGATAGCTCTCTCGAAAACCTGGCGGACGGCATCGCCAGCGGGTTTGTTTTTGAGGACAGTAATGCCTGGTCGCTGCTTCGGGCGATCCGGCGTGCGTTCGTCTTGTGGTCCCGTCCATCCCTGTGGCGTTACGTTCAGCGTCAGGCGATGTCCATGGACTTTAGCTGGCACGTTGCGGCGCAGTCGTACCGCGACCTTTATCAACGCTTGATGTAACGAGGCGAAGTTACTGATATGAACGCTCCATTTAGCTACTCTTCCCCCACGCTCAGCGTTGAGGCGTTAAAGCACTCCATCGCCTACAAGCTGATGTTTACCATCGGGAAAGATCCGGTCATCGCCAACAAGCACGAGTGGCTGAACGCCACCCTGTTTGCGGTGCGTGACCGCATGGTCGAACGCTGGCTGCGCTCTAACCGCGCCCAGCTTTCGCAGGAGACGCGGCAGGTTTACTACCTGTCGATGGAATTTTTGATTGGCCGCACCCTCTCCAACGCGCTGCTGTCGCTCGGTATCTACGACGACGTCAAAACCGCGCTGGAAGAGATGGGGCTGGATTTAGAAGAGCTGATTGACGAAGAGAACGACCCGGGGCTGGGTAACGGTGGTCTCGGGCGTCTTGCCGCCTGCTTCCTTGACTCGCTGGCAACCCTGGCGCTGCCGGGGCGCGGCTACGGTATTCGCTACGACTACGGCATGTTCAAGCAGAACATCGTTGACGGCCGCCAGAAAGAGTCCCCGGACTACTGGCTGGAATACGGCAACCCGTGGGAGTTCAAGCGCCACAACACGCGCTACAAGGTGCGCTTTGGCGGACGCATACAGCAGGAAGGGAAAAAGTCCCGCTGGGTGGAAACCGAAGAGATCCTCGCCGTGGCCTATGATCAGATCATCCCCGGCTATGACACCGATGCGACCAATACGCTGCGCCTGTGGAATGCCCAGGCGAGCAGCGAAATCAACCTCGGTAAATTTAACCAGGGCGACTACTTTGCGGCGGTGGAAGATAAAAACCACTCCGAGAACGTCTCCCGCGTGCTGTATCCGGATGACTCAACCTACTCCGGGCGCGAGCTGCGCCTGCGTCAGGAGTATTTCCTCGTCTCCGCGACGATTCAGGACATCCTCAGCCGCCACCATCAGCTGCACAAAACCTACGCCAACCTGGCGGAGAAAACCGCGATTCACCTTAACGACACCCATCCGGTGCTCTCCATTCCCGAGCTGATGCGCCTGCTGATCGACGAGCACAAGTTCAGCTGGGACGACGCGTTTGAGGTGACGTGCCAGGTGTTCTCCTACACCAACCACACCCTGATGAGCGAAGCGCTGGAGACCTGGCCGGTGGACATGCTCGGCAAAATTCTGCCGCGCCACCTGCAAATCATCTTCGAGATCAACGACTACTTCCTCAAGACGCTGCAGGAGCAGTATCCGAACGATACCGGGCTGCTGAGCCGTGCCTCGATCATTGATGAATCCAACGGTCGTCGCGTGCGCATGGCCTGGCTGGCGGTGGTGATCAGCCACAAGGTGAACGGGGTGTCCGAGCTGCACTCGAACCTGATGGTGCAGTCCCTGTTTGCGGACTTCGCGAAGATCTTCCCGACGCGCTTCTGCAACGTCACCAACGGCGTTACGCCGCGCCGCTGGCTGGCGCTGGCCAACCAGCCGCTCTCTGACGTGCTGGATGAGAATATCGGCCGCACCTGGCGCACCGATTTGAGCCAGCTGAGCGAACTTAAGCAACATATTGATTTCCCGACGGTGAACAAGGCCGTGCGGGAAGCCAAGCTGCTGAACAAGAAACGTCTGGCGGTCTGGCTGGCGATGCACCTCAACGTGGTCGCAAACCCAAAAGCGCTGTTTGACGTGCAGATCAAGCGCATCCACGAGTACAAGCGTCAGCTGATGAATGTGCTGCACGTGATCACCCACTACAACCGCATTAAGGCCGATCCAACCGCAGAGTGGGTGCCGCGCGTGAAGATCTTCGCCGGTAAGGCGGCTTCCGCTTACTACATGGCGAAGCACATTATTCACCTGATCAACGACGTGGCGAAGGTGGTGAACCAGGATCCGGAGATTGGCGACAAGCTGAAGGTGGTATTCATCCCGAACTACAGCGTCAGCCTGGCGCAGCTGATCATCCCGGCGGCAGATCTCTCCGAGCAGATCTCCACGGCGGGAACGGAAGCGTCCGGCACCAGCAACATGAAGTTTGCCCTCAACGGCGCGCTGACCATCGGCACCCTGGACGGGGCGAACGTCGAGATGCTGGAGCACGTAGGAGAAGAGAATATCTTTATCTTCGGCAATACCACCGAAGAAGTGGAGGCGCTGCGCAGGAAAGGCTACTCCCCGCGTGAGTTCTATGAAGGGGATGAAGAGCTACGTCAGGTCCTGACGCAGATTGCGACCGGTGTGTTCAGCCCCGACGAGCCGGGCCGCTATCGCGATCTGGTGGATTCGCTGATTAACTTTGGCGACCACTATCAGGTGCTGGCGGATTATCGCAGCTACGTGGACTGCCAGGATAAAGTGGACGAGCTGTACCGTCAGCAGGAGAAGTGGACCAGCGCGGCGATGCACAACATCGCCAACATGGGGTATTTCTCGTCTGACAGGACCATCAAGGAGTATGCCGAGAACATCTGGCATATTGATCCGGTGCGGTTGTAAAAACAAAGCCCGGTGGCGCCACCGGGCTTTTTTACATCACGACGCCAGCGACAGCTCACGCTTCCCCGCATGCTGCTGCAGCCACTGCGCCACGCGAGACTGCTGCTCGGCGTTAAGCCACATCCCTTCTTTGGTACGACGCCAGATGGCATCTTCAAGGCGGCGAACCCACTCGTGCTCAACCAGGTAGCGCAGCTCGGCCTCGTACAGCTCGTGGCCGAAATGTTCACCCAGATCGGCAAGCGATTTCGCGTCGCCCAGGAACAGCTCGGTATTGCTGCCGTAGGTGCGGGCGTAGTGGCGCGCCATCCCTTCGGTAATGAACGGGAAGCGACGGCGCAGCTTCGCGGCGTAATCGTCGCGGTTTCCGCCAATATCTCCGCCGGGCAGCACTGCCTCTTTGGTCCACGCCGGGCCAATACCTTTGTAGTACGGCGCCAGTTTTTCCAGCGCGTGCTCGGCCAGCTTGCGGTAGGTAGTCAGCTTGCCGCCAAACACCGACAGCAGCGGTGCCTGACCGTCAACGTCGTGAATATCGAGCGTATAGTCGCGGGTGATGGCCTGCGGTGAGTCGGATTCGTCATCACACAGCGGACGCACGCCGGAGTAGGTCCAGACCACGTCGTCGCGCGACAGCTGTTTCTTAAAGTGTGCGTTATACACTTTCAACAGGTAGTTCACTTCGCTCTCGTCGATCTCAACGTTTTTCGGATCGCCTTTGTACTCCACGTCGGTGGTCCCGATGATGGAGAATTCGTCCATCCACGGGATCACAAACACGATGCGTTTATCTTCGTTTTGCAGGATATAAGCCTGCTTCTGGGTATGCACGCGCGGCACCACAATGTGGCTGCCCTTGATCAGGCGGATGCCGTACGGCGAAGGCAGGTGCATGCCGTCGTCGAAGAACTGCTTCACCCACGGGCCGGTGGCGTTCACCAGGCCGCGCGCTTTCCAGCTGAACTTCTCGCCGGTATCCACGTCTTCCGCTTCCACAATCCACAGGCCGTTTTCACGACGGGCGGCGGTCGCGCGGGTCCGGGTTTTCACCTCGCCGCCTTTCTTCTCGACCATCTGCGCATTCGCCAGAACCAGACGCGCATCGTCCACCCAGCAGTCTGAATATTCGAAACCGCGCACGATTTCCGGCTTAAGGACCGATTCTGAGCCAAAACGCAAACCGTTCGAACCCGGCAGGCTGGTGCGTTTGCCCAGATGATCGTACATAAACAGGCCGATGCGGATCATCCACGCCGGACGCAGGTGCGGGCGGTGCGGCAGGCGGAAGCGCATCGGGATCGCCAGATGCGGGGCCATTTTCAGCAGCACTTCGCGTTCGGCCAGCGCTTCGCTGACCAGGCGGAATTCGTAGTGTTCCAGGTAGCGCAGGCCACCGTGGATCAGCTTGGAGCTGGCGGACGACGTCGCGCAGGCGAGATCGTTAGCTTCCAGCATCAGCACGGATAAACCGCGTCCTGCGGCATCAACCGCAATACCGGCACCGTTGATGCCACCGCCTATCACAATCAGATCTTTGGTTTCCATAACACCCTCATGCACTTTCGTTAAAGCTCAAAAATGTTCGATATCGCTCATAATAGCAAAGGAACGCGCTTTTGGTAACATCAAAAAAACAATTTAGAGTGATATGGATAACATAATGGCGTTTACCCGCCGCCAGGACGTACACTACGGGGTAAAATCTTGTCGTTGACCACTGTAAAGAGAACACCATGGATCAGTTTGAATGTATTAACGTAGAAGAAGCCCACCAGAAGATGCACCAGGGAAAAGCGGTGCTGGTGGACATTCGCGACCCGCAGAGTTTTGCGATGGGCCACACGCCGGGCGCGTTTCATCTGACCAACGACACGCTGGGCGCGTTTATGCGCGATAACGACTTCGAAACGCCCGTTATGGTCATGTGCTACCACGGCAACAGCAGCAAAGGCGCGGCGCAGTATCTGATTCAGCAAGGCTATGACGCGGTATACAGCGTCGACGGCGGCTTTGATGCCTGGCATCGTCATTTCCCGGCAGAAGTGGAATACGCGTTTGAGCGCTAATCCCGCTATACTGTCCCCTTTTGTGTGGAAATAAGCGACCGCTGCCCATGTTGATGATCACCTCTTTTACCAACCCGCGCGTCGCCCAGGCGTTTGTCGACTATATGGCGACGCAGGGCGTTATTCTGACCATTCAGCAACATACTCAGACCGACGTCTGGCTGGCCGATGAGAGCCAGGCAGGGCGGGTCAACGAGGAGCTGGCGCGTTTCCTTGAGAACCCCGGCGACCCGCGTTATCTGGCGGCCAGCTGGCAATCCGGGCAGACCGGCAGCGGACTGCATTACAGCCGCTTTCCCTTCCTTGCCACGATTCGCGAGCGCGCGGGCCCGTTTACGCTGCTGCTGATGGCGGCCTGCATTATTGTCTTCATTATTATGAACGTGGTGGGCGACCAGAGCGTGATGATCGCGCTGGCGTGGCCGTATGATCCGTCGCTGGATTTTGACGTCTGGCGCTACTTTACCCACGCGCTGATGCATTTCTCGGTGATGCATATCCTCTTTAACCTGCTGTGGTGGTGGTATCTCGGCGGTATCGTTGAGAAGCGGCTCGGCAGCGGCAAGCTGATTGTCATCACCGTAATCAGCGCCCTGCTGAGCGGCTATGTACAGCATAAATTCAGCGGCCCGTGGTTCGGCGGGCTGTCGGGTGTCGTCTACGCTTTGATGGGCTACGTCTGGCTTCGCGGGGAGCGCGACCCGGAAAGCGGCATCTATTTACAACGCGGATTAATAGCCTTTGCGTTAATATGGCTAATTGCCGGATGGTTTGATCTGTTTGGTATGTCTATCGCCAATGGTGCGCACGTCACCGGCCTCGCCGTCGGTCTTGCAATGGCGCTTGCCGACACGCTCCATGCGCGAAAACGAACATAATTCTCAGGGATAATTGATGAAACAAACACAACGTCATGACGCCATTATCGAACTGGTCAAAAAACAGGGATACGTCAGCACCGAAGAGCTGGTCGAGCAGTTTGCCGTCAGCCCGCAAACCATCCGTCGTGACCTGAACGATCTGGCCGATCAGAACCGTATTTTGCGCCACCACGGCGGCGCGGCGCTGCCGTCCAGCTCGGTCAATACCTCCTGGCACGACCGTAAAGCCACGCAGACGGCAGAGAAAGAGCGCATTGCGCGTAAAGTGGCGAGCCAAATCCCGAACGGTGCGACGCTGTTTATTGACATCGGCACCACGCCAGAAGCGGTCGCTCATGCGCTGCTGGATCACGAGAACCTGCGCGTGGTGACCAACAACCTGAACGTCGCGAACACGTTGATGCAGAAAGATGATTTCCGCATCATCCTCGCGGGCGGCGAACTGCGCAGCCGCGACGGCGGAATTATTGGCGAAGCGACCCTCGACTTTATCTCTCAGTTCCGCCTCGACTTCGGCATCCTGGGGATCAGCGGCATCGACAGCGATGGCTCGCTGCTGGAGTTTGATTACCACGAGGTGCGCACCAAGCGCGCGATTATTGAGAACTCGCGCCACGTGATGCTGGTGGTGGACCATTCGAAGTTTGGCCGAAACGCGATGGTGAACATGGGCAGCATCAGCATGGTGGATGCGGTCTATACCGACGTGATGCCGCCAGCGGGCGTGATGCAGGTGATTAAGGATAATAATTTGCAGTTAGAGTTGTGTTGAAAAGCCGTTCTCCCTCTCCCTGTGGGAGAGGGCCGGGGTGAGGGCATCAGGCCGCACAAAACTAAACTCCGTACCCCATCATCTTCAACAGCTGCTGCGCATGCTGTACCGCGTCCTGACGGTGCGCCACGCCCAGCTTCTGATACAGATTGCGAATGTGCGTTTTGATGGTGGTTGCCGCCACCGCCAGCTCACCGGCAATCTGCTCGTTACTGTATCCGGAATAGATCAGTCCCAGCACCTGCCATTCGCGCTGGGTGAGCGGGCTGGTGCGAATAAGCTCCGGCACTTCCGGGTGGTTCAGCAGGCGTTCAACAAAGTTCTCGTCGAAATGCGCAAACTTGTGGCGATGGTGCTGATTAATCTCGCGCAGGATTCGCTGGGCGCGATGCTGATCCAGCTCCGGCAGCGTGTTGAGCTGAATCAGCTGGCGCAGCTGCTGCGCCATCACTTCACCTTCAATCACGAAGTGGCTAATAAACCCGGTGCGGTTCGCCAGCTGCAAGGCTTCCAGCAGCACGCGCTGGGCGTCATTTTTGCGGCCCGCCTGCCAGTAAAGCTGGTTGAGCAGCAGCAGGTTGCGGTTCAGGTCGCTCATCAGACGCAGGCTGCGGGCGTTTTCGTTTAACTCTTCCAGCACAATTTCGGCAGGCTCAAAGTCACCCAGCAGGATCTGCACGCGGGCGATGTTGCGCCACTGGCTTTGCAGGAAGTGGTTATTGGCAAATTCCGGTTTAGGCGTCTGGCGCAGCCAGTTGGCGGCGGATTTTTTGTCCCCCGTCATCTGCCAGTAAATCACCCGAACCTTGTCGGCGTTCGATACCCAGTCGCTGTGGTACTGACCGTTGCCGAGCAGGTTTTCCAGACGGTTAAGGTGATTGCGGGCGTTATCCAGATCGCCACGCGCCAGCGAGCACTGCACCAGCAGGGCCAGACACTGCAATTGCTGCTGAGGCTGGAAGCCAGAGAGCACGTTCACACCCTGACGGGCGCAGCTTTCTGCTTCATCCAGACGCGACCATGCCCACAGCAGTTGAGCGCGAATACGCAACAGGAACTCGTGCATCGGCAGCTGTTCCAGGTGCTGTTCACGAATCAGCTGGAACGCTTTTTCCTGATTTTCCCAGGCGGCCTGCAGGAACCCCTGTGCGAATAAAATCTCGCTTTGCTGGATCAGGCTCCACAGGGCGTAGTGCCACACATCATGGCGGCGCGCCATCTGCTCGGTTTGCTGCATCAGCGAAAGGGAGCGCGTCAGTTCGCCCTTGCAGTGCAGCACTTCGCCGTGCACCGAGGTAGCCACAATCCGGCTGTAGAAATTCGCCAGCGGCAGTTCATCCAGCGCGATCATCGCCAGCCGTTCCGCTTCATCCGCATCGCCGTCGTTAATCGCGACCTGTGCCCGCAGGGCGTTAAATTCGCCGTGCAGGGTGATATCCATTTCGCTTTCCATCTCCTGCTCGGCGCGCGCCAGCAGGGTATTCACTTCGCTGTAGCGGTGCTGGCTCTGCATCAGCCAGGCCTGGAGCAGCACCAGGCGCGGGTTCTCCAGCAGGCTCTCCCACGGCAGGGCTTTCAACGACTCTTCCAGCAGCGTCAGTTCGCTGTGGTTAAACAGCCCCCACGCGTGGTTAAGCAGGATATCGCGCAGCATGCTGGCGTCACCGGCGGCAAGCGCGTGGTGAATGGCCTCGCTCGGGAAGCCTTGCGCCATCCAGCTTTCAGCGGCGGCGCGGTGGATTTCCGGCAATTCCGTTGCCAGCTCCCACTGGCAGCGCTGGCGCAGGAAGCTGCCAAACAGCGGGTGATAGCTGAACCACTCGCCGGGGTCGTCCATGCGCGTCAGGAACAGGCCCTGACGTTCAATCTCTTCCAGCTGCAGCTGACCGTTCTCACAGCCTGTTACGCGCACAATCAGCGCGTCGTTCATGGAGCGCAGCAGGGAGCTTTTCAGCAGGAAATTGCGGGTGGAGGGATCGACGCTGTTCAGCACCTCATCCACCAGGTAATCCGAAAGATGGCTGGCGTTGATGCCGGCCAGACGGCGCGCAGACTGGTGCGTCGGGCTGTTGTTTTGCCGGGCAGAAAGGGCAATCAGCTGTAGCGCCGTGGCCCAGCCTGCGACATCATCACACAAGCGGCTGCTTTCGGAGGCCTCAATGGGTGAGGTCAGGCGGCAGTCAAAGAACTGTTTCGCTTCCTGGTGGGTAAAGGCCAGCTGCTGGCTGCCCACTTCCAGAAGCTGATCGCGCACGCGCAGGTTGGCAATACCGAGCTGCGGCAGGTTGCGTGACAGCACGACCAGGGTCAGGTTTTCCGGCTGGTGGCGCAGGAAGAAGCGCATCGACTCATGGATAACCGGGTTCGTGATCAGATGATAGTCATCAATCACCACGTACAGCGGGCGATGCCATTCGGCCAGTTCGATAAACAGCTGAGAGAAAAGGGAGGACAGACTGGCGTACTGGCGCTTTTGCACCATTGCCTCGCTGGCGACGCAGTGTCCGTTGGTTGCCTGTTGAATAGCGGCAATCAGATAGCTGGCAAAACGCTCTTGCTGGTTATCGCCCTCGTCGAGGGAGTACCAGCCAAGATCGCTCTTACCTGCGGCCCATTGTGAAATGAGCGTTGTTTTTCCATAACCTGCAGGGCTCGTAACCAGCGCCAGTCGGAAATTATGCGCGCCGGAAAGTTTAGCCAGCAGACGCTCGCGGACCACTGTATGGTCAAGACGAACCGGGCGACTTAATTTTGACGGAATCAACATAGGTTTCACTTCACTGTGGGGAACGAGAGAATTTATTTTTTTTGCGCTTCGTAATTAATAGCTATAAGGTCGGTCAGAAAGAGAACTATTGCAAGTTATGTCTGGCTTTTGTGGCTCTGAATTTGCACTCTGTCACAAAACATTCCGGCCAGTACTGGAACTTTTTTGAAAAGGCTTTGATGCCGCGTCAATGCTGGCTTGTATGGATGTCACGAGGCTGGGCTGAAACTGGTTTCAGAAAGGTATAATGACGTCGAATTTAATAAACTTCGGGTAAAGTTGAGTGAGATTAATAATCTCCTTAGGCAGGAGCCGATTGCTGAAATATTATTCTCCGTAAGCAATCATTTCCGCGTGGATTAATTTCATCCAAAACCGCATTTCATTTCTTTGACATTCTCCCCGGTTACTTTTTTATCTTCCGGGCACACTCCAGCTATGCTCTCAGAGTGGCCTCGATCACACTTTTACGCTCATCCCCGCTACTCCTCCCTGTCTAATCCCCCACGGGAGGAGGAAGAGGTGAAATGAGCCAGGCACACTAGCGCCAACTTGTGTTTTCTTTCTAAAGGATGCCGATCCCCTATGTCACAGCCTACCTTCAACAAAGCTCAATTCCAGGCTGCCCTGACGCGTCAGTGGCAGCGTTTTGGCCTTCATGCTGCAAACGAGATGACGCCTCACCAGTGGTGGCAGGCGGTGAGCGGGGCGCTCGCAGAGCAGCTGGATGCTCAGCCCGTGGCGAAGCCCGTCAAAGGCCAGCGTCACGTTAACTATATCTCGATGGAGTTCCTGATTGGCCGCCTGACCGGCAACAACCTGCTGAACCTCGGCTGGTATCAGGAGGTGGGTGATGTGCTGAAAGAGCACGACATTAACCTGACCGACCTGCTGGAAGAAGAGATCGACCCGGCGCTGGGCAACGGCGGACTGGGGCGTCTGGCGGCCTGTTTCCTTGACTCTATGGCAACGGTCGGCCAGTCGGCGATTGGCTATGGCCTGAACTACCAGTACGGCCTGTTCCGTCAGTCGTTTGCCGACGGCCACCAGATGGAAGCGCCGGACGACTGGCATCGCAATACCTACCCGTGGTTCCGCCACAACGCGCAGCTGGACGTGCAGGTCGGCATCGGCGGGAAAGTGACGAAGCAGGGGCTCTGGGAACCGGCGTTCACTATTACCGGTGAAGCCTGGGATCTGCCGGTGCTCGGCTACCGTAACGGCGTGGCGCAGCCGCTGCGTCTGTGGCAGGCGAAGCACGCGCATCCGTTCAACCTGACCAAATTCAACGACGGCGATTTCCTGCGCGCTGAGCAGCAGGGGATCGACGCCGAGAAGCTGACGAAAGTGCTCTATCCGAACGACAACCATCTGGCGGGCAAAAAGCTGCGCCTGATGCAGCAGTACTTCCAGTGCGCCTGCTCCGTGGCGGATATTCTGCGTCGCCATCACCTGGCGGGCCGCAAGCTGGCGCAGCTGCCGGACTTCGAAGTCATTCAGCTTAACGATACGCACCCGACTATTGCCATCCCGGAACTGCTGCGCGTGCTGATTGACGAGCATCAGCTGAGCTGGGACGACGCCTGGGCCATCACCAGCCGCACCTTCGCCTATACCAACCACACCCTGATGCCGGAAGCGCTGGAGTGCTGGGATGAGAAGCTGGTGAAAACGCTGCTGCCGCGCCACATGCAGATCATCAACAAGATTAACGACCAGTTCAAAACGCTGGTGGAGAAAACCTGGCCGGGCGACAAAGCCGTCTGGGCGAAGCTGGCGGTGGTGCACGACAAACAGGTGCGTATGGCGAACATGTGCGTGGTGAGCGGCTTTGCCGTTAACGGCGTGGCGGCGCTGCACTCCGATCTGGTGGTGAAAGATCTGTTCCCGGAATATCACCAGCTGTGGCCGACCAAATTCCACAACGTGACCAACGGCATTACGCCGCGTCGCTGGATCAAGCAGTGCAATCCGCTGCTGGCCGGCCTGCTGGACAAGACCCTGAAGAAAGAGTGGGCTAACGATCTGGACCAGCTGATTAACCTGGAAAAATACGCCGACGATGCGAAATTCCGCGAGCAGTACCGCGCGATCAAGCTGGAGAACAAGGTTCGCCTGGCGGAGTTTGTGAAAATGCGTACCGGGATTGAGATCAACCCGAATGCCATTTTCGATATCCAGATCAAACGCCTGCACGAGTACAAGCGTCAGCACCTGAACCTGCTGCACATTCTGGCGCTGTACAAAGAGATCCGCGAGAACCCGCAGGCCGACCGCGTGCCGCGCGTGTTCCTGTTCGGGGCGAAAGCGGCGCCGGGCTACTACCTGGCGAAAAACATTATCCTCGCCATCAATAAAGTGGCGGCGGCGATCAACAGCGATCCGAAAGTGGGCGACAAGCTGAAGGTCGTGTTCCTGCCGGATTACTGCGTCTCGGCGGCGGAAATGCTGATCCCGGCGGCGGATATCTCCGAGCAGATCTCGACCGCAGGGAAAGAAGCATCCGGTACCGGCAACATGAAGCTGGCGCTCAACGGCGCGCTGACCGTCGGCACGCTGGACGGTGCGAACGTCGAAATCGCCGAGAAGGTCGGTGAAGAGAACATCTTTATCTTCGGCCATACTGTTGAAGAAGTGAAAGCCATCAAGGCCAAAGGCTACGACCCGGTGAAATGGCGTAAAAAAGACAAAGTGCTGGATGCGGTGCTGAAGGAGCTGGAAAGCGGCAAATACAGCGATGGCGACAAGCACGCGTTTGACCAGATGCTGCACAGCATGGACAAACACGGCGGCGACCCGTACCTGGTGATGGCGGACTTCACGGCCTACGTTGAAGCGCAGAAACAGGTCGACGTGCTGTACCGCGACCAGGATGCGTGGACCCGGGCGTGCATTCTGAACACCGCGCGCTGCGGCATGTTCAGCTCTGACCGCTCAATCCGTGATTATCAGGCCCGTATCTGGCAGGCAAAACGCTAAGGAAGCGCGATGGAGAGTAAACGTCTGGACAGTGCCGCGCAGGCGGCGGGAATTAGCCTCAGTTACATCAATGCGCACGGCAAACCGCAGTCTATTGGTGCGGACACCAAAAGACGTTTGCTGGATGCCATGCATAAAACCGACGCGAACGCGTCGGCTGCGCCGGTGCCAAATGTGAAGGTCTTTACCGCAGGCAAAAAGATGCCGCTTGCGGTGGAGGGGCGCGGCGAGTATAGCTGGCTGCTCACCACCGAAGAGGGGCATCAGCATAAAGGCCACGCCACCGGCGGCAAAACGTTAAATCTTCCGGCAAAGCTGCCGGAGGGCTATCACAGCCTGACGCTCACCCAGGACGAACAGCGTTTTCACTGCCGGGTGATCGTCGCGCCAAAACGCTGCTATGAGCCGCAGGCATTGCTCGAAGGCAAAAAGCTGTGGGGCGCCTGCGTGCAGCTCTATACGCTGCGTTCAGACAGCAACTGGGGGATCGGCGATTTTGGCGATCTGAAGAACATGCTGGCATCCGTGGGCGAGCGCGGCGGCGCGTTTATCGGCCTCAACCCGATCCACGCTCTCTATCCGGCCAACCCGGAAAGCGCGAGCCCGTACAGCCCGTCTTCCCGACGCTGGCTGAACGTGATTTACATCGACGTTAACGCGTTAGACGATTTCAAAAACAGCAAAGAGGCGCAGGCGTGGTGGAAGCTTGAGACCACCCAGCAGCTGCTGAAGCAGGCCCGCGATGCGGACTGGGTAGATTATGCCTCCGTGACCGCGCTGAAAATGGCGGCTCTGCGCCTGGCGTGGAAAGGCTTTGCGAAGCGCGACGACGAGCAGATGGCGGCCTTCCGCCAGTTCGTGATGCAGGAAGGTGAAAGCCTCTACTGGCAGGCGGCATTTGATGCGCTGCACGCGTATCAGGTGAAAGAGGACGAAATGCGCTGGGGCTGGCCGGTCTGGCCGGAAGCGTATCAGACCGTGGATACCCCTGAAGTCAAAGCCTTCTGTAAAAATCATGCCGACGAGGTGGACTTCTACCTGTGGCTGCAATGGCTGGCGTACAGCCAGTTTGCCGCCTGCTGGCAGGTGAGCCAGGGCTATAAGATGCCGATCGGCCTGTATCGCGATCTGGCAGTGGGCGTGGCGGAAGGCGGCGCAGAAACCTGGTGTGACCGTGAGCTTTACTGCCTGAAAGCGTCCGTCGGCGCGCCGCCGGATATCCTCGGCCCGCTCGGTCAGAACTGGGGCCTGCCGCCGATGGATCCGCACGTGATGGCGGCGCGCGCCTACGAGCCGTTTATCGACCTGCTGCGCGCGAACATGCAGAACTGCGGGGCGCTGCGCATTGACCACGTGATGTCCGTGCTGCGCCTGTGGTGGATCCCGTACGGTGAAACGGCGGATCACGGGGCGTACGTGCAGTATCCGGTTGACGATCTGCTGTCGATCCTGGCGCTGGAGAGTAAACGTCATCAGTGCATGGTGATCGGTGAAGATCTCGGTACCGTACCGGTGGAAATTGTCAGCAAGCTCCGCGACAGCGGGGTTTATTCCTACAAAGTGCTCTATTTTGAAAACGACCATGAGAAAACCTTCCGCGCGCCGAAAGCGTACCCTGAACAGTCAATGGCAGTCGCGACGACGCATGATCTTCCTACGCTCAGAGGCTACTGGGAAAGCGGCGATCTGACTCTCGGCAAAACGCTGGGCCTCTATCCAGATGAAGAGGTTCTGCGCGGACTGTATCAGGACCGCGAGCTGGCGAAGCAGGGGCTGCTGGACGCGCTGCACAAGCATGGCTGTCTGCCCAAGCGTGCCGGACATAAGGCGTCGCTGATGGCAATGACCCCAACGCTCAACCGTGGCCTGCAACGCTATATTGCCGACAGCAACAGCGCTTTGCTCGGCCTGCAGCCGGAAGACTGGATTGATATGGCGGAGCCGGTGAACGTTCCGGGCACCAGCTATCAGTACAAGAACTGGCGCCGCAAGCTGTCCACAACGCTTGAGACGATGTTTGCCGATGACGGGGTGAACAGGCTGATTAAAGATTTGGATAAGCGCAGAAAGGCGGTGGGTAAGAAGTCGTAATTTGCCCCTCACCCTAGCCCTCTCCCCAAAGGGGAGAGGGAACCGATCGAGCAGGAGAGTCAGAGAGCCATATTCAACAGCAGACACCCTACCAGGCCGCAGACCGAAATAATGGTTTCCAGCATTGACCAGGACTTGATGGTCTCACCGATGGTCAGGTTGAAGTACTCCTTGAACAGCCAGAAGCCCGGATCGTTCACGTGAGAGAAAATCACGCTGCCGGAGCCTACCGCAATAACCATCAGCTCAGGGCTGACGCCCGTGGTGGCAATCAGCGGCGCAACGATACCGCCCGCTGTAATCGCCGCAACGGTTGCAGAACCCAGCGCGATACGCAGCACGGCAGCAATAGACCACGCCATCAGGATTGGAGAGATATTGGTTTCATGCATCATGGAAGCGATGTATTTGTCCACGCCGCTGTCGACCAGCACCTGCTTGAACGCACCGCCACCGCCGATAATCAGCAGCATCATGGCAATGATTTTGATGGACGAGGTCAGCGTGTCGTTGATCTGATCCATGGAGCGGCCACGGTTCAGGCCGAAGGTGAACATCGCAATCAATACCGCAATCAGCGTTGCCATCACCGGGTCGCCGAGGAACTCGGCAACGGCCAGGAAAGCGTGGCCTTTCGGCAGGATCATCTCCGCCACGGCGCGCATTGCCATCAGGATCACCGGTACCAGCGAGGTCCAGACGCTGACGCCAAAGCCTGGCATCTCTTCTTCAGTGAAGGTTTTGGCGCTGTACAGGCCTTCCGGAATAGGCTTATCAATGCCTTTCAGGAAGCGGGCATACACCGGGCCTGCCAGAATTACGGTCGGGATCGCCAGAATCGTACCGAACAGCAGGGTTTTACCCATATCGGCGTGGAAGATGGTGGCGATGGCGGTTGGACCCGGGTGCGGCGGCAGGAAGCCGTGGGTCACGGACAGCGCAGCAGCCATTGGCACACCCACGAACAGCAGCGGGATGTTGGCCGCGGCGGCGATGGTGAACACCAGCGGCAGCATCAGCACGAAGCCCACTTCATAGAACAGCGCGAAACCGACAGTAAAACCGGTTAACACCACCGCCCACTGGATGTTCTTCTTGCCAAACTTTTCGATAAGCGTGGTGGCAATACGCTGCGCGCCCCCGCAGTCCGCCAGCATTTTACCGAGCATGGCACCGAAGCCCATGATCAGCGCCAGGCTGCCGAGCGTGCCGCCGACACCGGCTTTGATAGAGCTGATAACTTTAACCAGCGGCATCCCCTGCATCAGACCGACTGCAAGTGCCACCAGAACCAGAGCGATAAATCCGTTCATTTTGAAGCGGATCATCAAGAGCAGTAATAACACAACACCGATAGCAACGATGACTAATGGCATGATTTACCTGGCCTTTGAATTGTTATGGGTAACGTCATTGTTTCAACGACAAATTCCGGTTGTCCCAACTGGGAACAGAGTGGTTAACGGCACTCATACTGATGCCTGCGAAACAGTTAAGTTTAGTCGGCTGTTATAAGGGTGTTGAGTGCCCACGAGAATGATACGGGTAACATATCGTGGTTGAGAATCACCCGGTGAGGCAAAATTTGAATTATGAGACGCAGGTCAACATATAGAGGGGGAAGGCAAGGGAGTCAGGCCCGGTAAGCGCAGCGCCACCGGGCAATACAGACGGGTACTGAATTAGTAGTAAGAGTGCTCGCCACGCTGGTGCTCTGTCAGGTCGCGCACGCCTTTCAGTTCCGGGAATTCGTTCAGCAGCTGCTTCTCGATCCCTTCTTTCAGGGTCACGTCGACCATGGAGCAACCGTTACAGCCGCCGCCAAACTGCAGGATCGCCAGGCCGTCTTCCGTGATTTCCATCAGGGAAACGCGACCGCCGTGGCCGGCCAGTTGTGGGTTGATCTGGGACTGCAGCAGATACTCAACGCGCTCCATCAGTGGCGCATCGTCAGAGACTTTACGCATTTTGGCGTTTGGCGCTTTCAGGGTCAGCTGAGAACCCAGCTGGTCGGTGACAAAGTCGATTTCCGCATCTTCAAGATACGGCGCGCTCAGTTCATCGACGTAAGCGGTGAGCTGTTCAAATTTAAGGGCAGTGTCAGTTGCTTCCACAGCGTCCGGAGGACAATAAGAGACACCACATTCTGCATTCGGAGTGCCTGGATTGATCACAAACACGCGGATCTGCGTCCCTTCTTCCTGATTTGCCAGCAGTTTGGCAAAGTGCGCTTGTGCAGAATCGGAAATACGGATCATAGCTTTGGCCTAATAGTTGACTAAATTACCTGGGTATAATCATACGCCCATTGAAGAAGGGCTACAAGGTACGGCACAGACACCATACCTGAACCGACGCGGCGCCGCTTTGCAAAAGCAGTCGGGAAAGTTCAGCAACGGTACTGCCTGTGGTGACGACGTCATCCACGATGGCGATATGGAGGCCGTGGACCGGCAATTCAAGGCGAAAGGCGTTTTTCAGGTTCCTTTTGCGAAGCCGGGCGTTGAGCTGATGCTGGATGGCGGTGGCATGAACGCGAGTAAGCGCGCTGGCATCGTAGCGACAACCCAGCCACCGGGCGAGCGGGCGGCAGAGCAGGTCGCTTTGATTATAGCCGCGCCGCCAGTGCCGGCGTCGGTATAAGGGGACATTCACCACCATGTCGATTTTCGGCAAAGCGCGGGTTCGTCGCGCCTGTAAAACGGCCAGCAAAAGCAGGCGGGCAAGGGGCTGCGCCAGCGAACTCTGGCCGGAAAACTTCAGGGCGTGAATAAGCCCGCTCAGCGGCGGAACATAATCATCCACGGCCACCAGCGCGCTCCACGGCGGGGATTTTTTCAGGCAGCGGCCGCAGGGCAAATCGCGGCTCGCCGCCGGTAAACCACATTGCGGGCAGGTTGTGATATGCCTTTCCAGCGAACGCGTGCAGACGGAACAGACGCCCCACGCGCTGAGGGCAAGCGGCATTTTGCATAGCCAGCACAAGCCAGGCACTGTTAGCATGTGCAACCTCCATGTGAAAAAAGAGAACAGTAACTGATGAAGACGCTGTGGTGGCAGACCGTAGGGACAGGAAATTGCCATCTTGTGCTGCTGCACGGATGGGGCCTGAATGCGGAAGTGTGGCATTGCATAAGCGAGGAACTTGCCTCGCAATTTACGTTACATCTGGTTGATCTGCCGGGCTATGGTCGCAGCCGTGGCTTTGGCGCGATGTCGCTTGATGAAATGGCGCAGCACGTTGTAGACGCCGCGCCGCAAAATGCCATCTGGCTGGGCTGGAGTCTGGGCGGGCTGGTGGCAAGCCAGATTGCACTCTCCTGGCCCGAGCGCGTTAGGGCGCTGGTCACCGTGGCCTCGTCGCCATGCTTTAGCGCACAAGAGGCGTGGCCCGGCATCAAACCTGATGTTCTGGCGGGCTTCCAGCAGCAGCTGAGCGACGATTTCCAGCGGACCGTCGAGCGATTCCTCGCCTTGCAGACAATGGGCACCGAAACCGCGCGTCAGGATGCCAGAGCGTTAAAGCAGGTGGTGCTCTCCCTGCCGATGCCGGACGTTGAGGTGCTTAACGGCGGTCTGGAGATCCTGAAAACGGCCGATCTGCGCGAGCCGCTGGCCGGGCTGAGCATGCCGCACCTGCGCATCTATGGCTATCTCGACGGGCTGGTGCCGCGCAAAGTGGTCCCACTTCTGGATTCCCTCTGGCCGGACAGCGAATCACAGGTCATAGCAAAAGCCGCGCATGCGCCGTTTATCTCTCATCCGACGGAATTTTGTTCAGCGTTGGTTGCGTTAAGTCAACGTTTAGACTGATTATTTTCTATCCAGCCTGGAAAAAGTTACACACCGCAACCATACTCCAGATGTCGTTGCGGTTGTTCTGCCTACGATGATCAAAACAACAATCCTATGGAGAGTCAGGCTATGAAACTTGTTACAGGTATTGTCACTTCTCTGGTTATTGGGTCACTGTCATTTGGCGTTTTTGCGGCAAAAGAGCTGGAAAAAGATAAAGTTGCCGGGATGAATTTGACGAAAATTGGTGAGATTTCTACGTCTGACACCACCGCGCCGATGGATGCAAGAAAAGAGCTGTCGAAGAAAGCGGATGAGCTGGGCGGGACATACTTCGTCGTCACCAGCGCAGAAAAACAGACCAAAAACGTACGCGCTACTGCGGACGTCTATAAGTAATACGATAAAACCGGGCAGCAATGCCCGGCTTTATTATCGCAGTGCCCACCACTCCCTAAGACAGGCCTTTCCTTCCGGACAACTTTTACAACTGCCGGAGAGGCAACCCTCCGCTTCTTCCTGAATCCGCACGGCTTTCCCCATGGCTTCCAGGCGCTCCAGCATGGCATCGATCATCGGCTGCGGCGTATGCAGGCTAAGGCTGAGCTGTTTTGCCTCCATGCGTCCCTGCAATGCCAGTAAGTCACGAACCTGAATCAACGATGCCATCTGTTTTTCCCCTTAGTGACAGTCGCCAGCCGGGCTGTTGCAGCAGGTGGCCGGGGTTTTACGCGTCGCCAGCAGGTTGATATCTACGCGGCTTCGCGCCCGGCGCAGCAGGCCAATCACAATCACGTTAAACAGGATGACCGCCAGGATGCTGACCAGGCTGTAGCGCGGATGCTGGCTGAAGTTAACGGTCTGGTAAAACAGCGTCGCCAGCGAGTAGGCGATATTCAGCCCCCACAGAATGGAGAAGCCCATCCAGCCGCGGCTGGACTCACGGGCAATCGCCCCCATCACCGAGATGCACGGAATATAGAGCAGAACGAAGATCAGGTAGCTGTAGGCTGCGGACGCGCTGCCAAACTTCTCGCCCATCACGCCCATGGCACCGGTCGCCATTTCGCCGTCGCCTTTGCTGGCCTCAATCGGGTTAGCCAGCACGCTCAGGCTGAAGGTGTCTTTCAGGCTCTGCCAGGTCTCCTCTAAGGCAGCCAGCAGTTCGTCACCGAGGTGAAACTCCGCCGGGTTAAATTCCTGCTCCTGAATGTTCTCTGCGGTGTAGAGCGTGTTCAGGGTCCCGACGACCACCTCTTTTGCCATCGCACCGGTGAACAGGCCCACGGTCGCCTGCCAGTTATCCTCCTGTACGCCAATCGGTTTGAAGACCGGCGTGATGACGCGGCTGACGGAGGCGAGGGCAGAGTCGTTGATGTTATCTGCCGCCTGACCGGTGAGGGTGAAGCTGTTCAGCGCGCTCAGGAAAATACTGACAATAACAATCACCTTACCGGCGCGCAGCACAAAGCCTTTCAGGCGCTGCCAGGTCTGGATCGCCAGGCTTTTCAGATGCGGGACGTGATAGACCGGAAGCTCCATTACAAACGGTGACGCTTCACCGCGCATGATGGTGTGCTTGAGCATTAAGCCGGTCAGGATCGCCATCACGATGCCCAGCACGTACAGCGAGAAGACCGCCAGCGCGCCCTGCTGGCCAAAGAAGGCTGCCGCGAAGACGGCAAAGATTGCCAGACGCGCACCGCAGGACATAAACGGCGCCATCATAATGGTCATCAGTCGTTCACGCGGTGCATCCAGGGTGCGCGCGCCCATTACCGACGGCACGTTACAGCCGAAGCCGACGATCAGCGGGACGAACGATTTGCCCGGCAGCCCCAGCGCCTGCATCAGGCGGTCCATCACGAAGGCGGCGCGCGCCATGTAGCCGGAATCTTCGAGGAACGAGAGGAACAGATACATCATGCCGATCTGCGGTACCAGCGGCAGAACGGTGTTGATACCGCCGCCAATCCCCTGGGCAAGGAAGATGGTCAGCCATTCCGGGAAGTGCAGGGTGTAACCTACCCACTGAATACCGTGTACGAAGACCGCGACAGAACCAGCGTCAAAAATCGGCTGCAGCGCGCCACCGATGTTAATCGCGAGCAGGAACATCACGTACATCACCAGCAGGAAGATGGGCAAACCGAGGAAGCGGTTGAGCACAATCTTATCCACCGCCGCCGTGAAGCGGCTGGGCTCTGCGGTAAGGGCGTTGCTGACCACGTCGCAAATTGACGCAATGGCCTGATAACGCGCATCGGCGATGTGCAGCGCCGGATCGTCCAGCTCGTCGCTGAGACGGGCGAGGGCCACGTCCAGCTTATCCGCCGCATGTCCGGCATAGGCGCGGCTGTAGATATCCCCTTCCAGCATCTGCAGGCCGAGCCACAGCCGCTGTTTTGCAGGCATGCTGCTGTCCATCTCCTGCGCCAGCCGTTCGGCTTCGCGCAGCAGCGGCTGGGCGTAATGCACCAGCTCAACGTCGCGGTTTCCCGCGTGGCGGTCAATCGCCAGCTTAAGGGCGTCGATACCGCGAGCGCGGGTCGAGACCAGCGGAACCACCGGACAGCCCAGGCGCGCGGAGAGCGCATCGACGTCGATGCGCAGCTTTTGTTTTTCCGCAATGTCGAGCATGTTGAGCGCCACGATGCAGGGGATCCCCAGTTCCAGCAGCTGTAGCGTCAGGTAAAGGTTTCGCTCGAGGTTCGAAGCGTCGACCACGTTGATCAGCAGATCCGCGTCGCCGCCAAGAATGTAGTGGCAGGCAATTTGCTCATCGAGCGAAGTCTGGGATGAAATCGTGGTTAAGGAGTAGGTGCCGGGAAGGTCAACCAGGGTGACCTGATTGTCCGTTGTCGCGAACTGGCCTTCTTTACGTTCAACCGTTACGCCTGCCCAATTTCCCACGCGCTGGCGTGCGCCGGTTAACTGATTAAATAAGGTTGTCTTGCCGGAATTAGGATTGCCAATTAAGCCAATAGTTAATTTTTTCATTGTATTAGACCCACCGAAACCGCTGGCTTGTTAACGGGATAAAGATTCTACTTCAATTAATGCGAGGTCTTTTTTGCGCAGAACCAGATTTACGCGCCGGGTTTCGATATGAACAGGATCGCCCAACGGCGCCACACGCACGACCTGGAATGATGATCCGGGCAGCATGCCAAGTGACAGCAGCTTCTGCCGATAGGCCGGGCTAATTTCGCGGGTAAAACCGGTAATTTTCCATGCACTGTCTGGAGTGAATTGCATAATGCCTGATTCCACGAGAGGTTAAATAATCTACACTGCGATGATAATGAGAATAGTTTTTATCAGCAATAATAAAAATGTGACGGGATGTTGTTAATCGTATTAATTTGCGGTCTGATTGACCTTGCTCAATATTTGCAGAATTACCCGGGAAGGAATAAAAAGCGTATTTGTTAATGGAGTGATAAATAGCGGTTTAAATATGAGTGTGCAATCGGTTTCATATATTTGAGAGGATTTTATTCCCCTCACCCCGGCCCTCTCCCCATTGGGGAGAGGGTTAGGGTGAGGGGGGTTACCTTAGCGTTTCTTACCCATCGCCGCCGCCAGCGCGTCCATCATCGCGCTGTTGCCCGCAGGCTGCGCGTCACGCCCGCGCGGTTTTGTGGCTTTCGTGGCCGGACGCTGCTGCTCGCGGCCTCCGCCGTTGCCGCCACGGCGCGCGCTGGTGTCGCCCGGCTGCTCATCCAGACGCATGGTCAGGGCGATACGCTTGCGCTGCAGATCCACCTCCAGCACTTTCACCTTCACGATGTCGCCCGCTTTGACCACGGTGTGCGGGTCTTCAACGAACTTGTCGGCAAGGGAAGAGATATGCACCAGACCGTCCTGGTGCACGCCGATATCCACAAACGCGCCGAAGTTGGTGACGTTGGTCACCGCGCCTTCCAGCACCATGCCCGGCAGGAGATCGTTCATGGTCTCGATGCCGTCAGCAAAGGTCGCCGTTTTGAACTCAGGACGCGGATCGCGGCCCGGTTTTTCCAGCTCTTTGATGATATCGGTGACGGTTGGTACACCAAATTTGTCGTCGGTGAAATCAACGGCTTTCAGGTTACGCAGAGCACTGCTGTCGCCCATGAGATCCTTCAGCGCCTGCTGGGTGGCGGCCAGGATGCGTTCCACCACTGGATACGCTTCCGGGTGAACGGTAGAGGCATCCAACGGGTTATCGCCGTGGTTGATGCGCAGGAAGCCCGCGCACTGCTCAAACGCTTTCGGCCCCAGACGGCTCACTTTCAGCAGCTGCTGACGGTTCTGGAACTGGCCGTTCTCATCGCGCCAGGCGACGATGTTCTGTGCCATCATGCGGGTTAAGCCCGCTACACGGGTCAGCAGAGGAACGGAAGCGGTGTTCAGGTCCACGCCGACGGCGTTTACGCAGTCTTCCACGACCGCGTCCAGCTTGCGCGCCAGCTGCGTCTGGCTCACGTCGTGCTGATACTGGCCCACGCCGATGGATTTCGGATCGATCTTCACCAGCTCCGCCAGCGGATCCTGCAGACGACGGGCGATGGAGACCGCGCCGCGCAGGGAAACGTCCAGGTCAGGGAATTCCTGCGCCGCCAGCTCAGAGGCGGAATAGACCGATGCGCCCGCTTCGCTGACGATCACTTTCTGTGCCGTCACTTTCGGGAACTGCTTTTGCACGTCGAGGTAGAAACGCTCGGTTTCGCGTGATGCGGTGCCGTTACCGATGGCAACCAGCTCCACGTTGTACTTCTCGCACAGCGCCGCCACCACGACGGCGGCTTTCGCTGCCTGGCCGGTGTGTGGGTAAATGGTATCGGTGGCGACCAGCTTGCCGGTGCCGTCAACGACCGCCACCTTCACGCCGGTACGCAGGCCCGGATCGAGCCCCATGGTGGCGCGCAGGCCCGCAGGAGCGGCCATCAGCAGGTCATGCAGGTTACGGGCGAAGACGTTGATCGCTTCGTCTTCCGCTCGCTCGCGCACGGTGCCCATCAGCTCGGTTTCCAGGTGCATCAGCACCTTGATGCGCCACGTCCAGCTCACCACGCCTTTGCGCCAGCTGTCCGCCGGGGCGTTGTTCAGGCGCAGGCCGAGATGGTCGATGATAATCTGCTCGCAGTGGCTCTCTTTCGGCGGCTCGTCAAACTGCGGGTCGGCGTTCAGGGAGAGCTGGAGCACGCCTTCGTTGCGGCCGCGGAACATCGCCAGCGCGCGGTGAGACGGGGTGGTCGAAATCGGTTCGTGGTGATCGAAGTAGTCGCGGAACTTCGCGCCTTCTTCCTCTTTGCCCGCGACGACGGTAGAGACGATGTGGGCGTTCTTCCACAGATAATCACGCACTTTAGCCAGCAGGGCGGCGTCTTCCGCGAAGCGCTCCATCAGGATGTAGCGCGCGCCGTCCAGAGCGGCCTTGGTGTCAGCGACACCTTTGTCGGCGTCGACGAATTTCGCCGCTTCGGTTTCCGGGTCGTGAGATGGCTCATTCCACAGCAGCTCTGCCAGCGGCTCAAGGCCCGCCTCAATCGCAATCTGCCCGCGGGTACGGCGCTTCGGTTTGTACGGCAGATAGAGATCTTCGAGTTCGGTTTTGCTCAGGGTGCCGTTAATGGCGCTTTCCAGCTCGCTGGTCAGCTTGCCCTGTTCGCCGATGGATTTGAGGATCGCCTGACGACGTTCTTCCAGCTCGCGCAGATAGCCCAGGCGGGTCTCCAGGTTACGCAGCTGCGTGTCATCCAGACCGCCTGTGACTTCCTTACGATAACGTGCAATAAACGGCACGGTGTTCCCTTCATCAAGCAGGCGAACGGCAGCTTCTACCTGTTCGGCTCTGGCCTGAAGTTCACCCGCAATAATGCGGCAGAGCGAATCTTTCATCATGGCTTTATCATCTTGTGGGTCAAAAATCAGGGGATAGTTATACGGGCTGACACGGCAAAATGCCAGCCGGGGAGGGCGCTCTCGGACTATTTTACGTAGACGATCTCATTGACGTACCAGCTGGCTTCACCGGCTGGGGTCTGCACGACGGCTAAATCGCCCACTTCCTTTTTCAGCAGCGCGCGGGCCATAGGGGAGTCGATGGAGATGTAATCTTTACGACCAAAAATTTCATCGTAGCCGACGATGCGAAAACGCAGGGTGTCACCATCGTCGTTTTCAATCTCCACCCACGCGCCGAAGAACACTTTGCCCTCCTGCTGCGGGGAGTAATCGACGATTTTTAGATTCTCAAGACACTTCGTCAGATAGCGTACCCGGCGGTCAATTTCACGCAGCCGCTTCTTGTTGTACTGATAATCAGCATTTTCGCTGCGATCGCCCAGGCTTGCCGCCCAGGTCACCTTTTTGGTTACTTCAGGACGCTCTTCGCGCCACAGGTAATCCATCTCTTTTTTGAGCTTTTCGTACCCTTCGCGGGTGATCAGGGGCGTTTTCATGGTGCTGCCTTTGCTGCCGGTTCTCTGTTTTGCGCACAATACGTACCACACAGTGTAACAGACAGGATTAATAATGATTTATGTGATGAAATGAACAGATAAGCTGCTGTTAAATATGCTTTGTAACAATTTCGACTAGAATTTATACCAGAATTAACTGGTCGAATACGTGCACTTTTTTAGAATACGCTGTTACAAAGACTATCCGAACCTTTGGGAGTACACACAATGCAAGAAAACTACAAAATTCTGGTCGTGGATGACGACATGCGCCTGCGCGCGCTGCTTGAGCGTTATCTGACCGAGCAGGGCTTCCAGGTTCGTAGCGTCGCGAACGCTGAGCAGATGGACCGTCTGCTGACCCGCGAATCTTTCCATCTGATGGTTCTCGACCTGATGCTGCCGGGTGAAGACGGGCTTTCTATCTGCCGCCGTCTGCGCAGCCAGAGTAACCCCATGCCAATCATCATGGTGACCGCGAAGGGTGAAGAGGTTGACCGTATCGTGGGCCTCGAAATCGGCGCGGACGACTACATTCCAAAACCGTTTAACCCGCGCGAGCTGCTGGCGCGTATTCGTGCCGTGCTGCGCCGTCAGGCGAATGAACTGCCGGGCGCGCCGTCCCAGGAAGAGGCGGTGATTGCCTTCGGCAAGTTCAAGCTGAACCTCGGCACGCGCGAGATGTTCCGTGAAGATGAGCCAATGCCGCTCACCAGCGGCGAGTTTGCCGTACTGAAAGCGCTGGTCAGCCACCCGCGCGAGCCGCTTTCCCGCGACAAGCTGATGAACCTGGCGCGCGGTCGCGAATACTCCGCAATGGAACGCTCCATCGACGTGCAAATCTCCCGCCTGCGCCGCATGGTGGAAGAAGATCCGGCGCATCCTCGTTATATTCAGACCGTATGGGGTCTGGGCTACGTGTTCGTTCCGGACGGCTCTAAAGCATGAGGCGAATGCGCTTCTCGCCGCGAAGCTCGTTTGCCCGCACCCTCTTACTGATCGTCACCCTGCTGTTCGTCAGCCTGGTGACGACCTACCTGGTGGTGTTGAACTTTGCGATTCTGCCGAGCCTCCAGCAGTTTAATAAGGTCCTGGCCTACGAAGTGCGTATGCTGATGACCGATAAGCTGCAGCTGGAGGACGGCACGCAGCTGGTTGTTCCCCCGGCATTTCGCCGTGAAATCTACCGTGAACTGGGCATTTCGCTTTACTCCAATGAAGCGGCGGAAGATGCTGGCCTGCGCTGGGCGCAGCACTATGAATTCCTCAGCCAGCAGATGGCGCAGCAGCTGGGTGGCCCGACTGAAGTGCGCGTTGAGGTCAACAAAAGCTCGCCCGTCGTCTGGCTGAAAACCTGGCTGTCACCCAACATCTGGGTACGCGTTCCGCTGACTGAAATCCATCAGGGCGATTTCTCGCCGCTGTTCCGCTACACCTTGGCGATTATGCTGCTGGCGATAGGCGGCGCGTGGCTGTTTATCCGTATCCAGAACCGACCGCTGGTCGACCTGGAGCACGCGGCGCTGCAGGTCGGTAAAGGCATTATTCCTCCTCCACTGCGTGAATATGGTGCCTCTGAAGTGCGTTCAGTAACGCGCGCGTTTAACCATATGGCGGCAGGCGTTAAGCAGCTGGCGGATGACCGTACGCTGCTGATGGCCGGCGTCAGTCATGACCTGCGCACCCCGCTAACGCGTATTCGTCTGGCGACGGAGATGATGGGTGAAGAGGACGGTTATCTCGCCGAGTCTATTAACAAGGACATCGAAGAGTGTAACGCCATCATCGAGCAGTTCATCGACTACCTGCGCACCGGTCAGGAGATGCCGATGGAAATGGCCGATCTGAACGCGGTGCTGGGCGAAGTGGTGGCCGCAGAAAGTGGTTATGAGCGTGAAATTGATACTGACCTTCAGGACGGTGAAATTCAGGTTCGTATGCACCCGCTTTCCATTAAGCGTGCGGTGGCCAATATGGTGGTTAACGCGGCGCGCTACGGTAACGGCTGGATTAAGGTTAGCAGCGGGTCTGAACTCAACCGCGCCTGGTTCCAGGTGGAAGACGACGGTCCGGGCATTAAGCCCGAGCAGCGTAAGCATCTGTTCCAGCCGTTTGTGCGCGGCGACAGCGCGCGCAGCACCAGCGGTACGGGCTTAGGCCTGGCGATTGTGCAGCGTATTGTGGATAACCATAACGGATTGCTGGAGATCGGCACCAGCGAGCGAGGCGGGTTGAGCATTCGCGCCTGGTTGCCGGTTCCGGTGACGCGGGGGCAGGTGAAAGAGGGATAGTGCGGTCTGATGCCCTCACCCCGGCCCTCTCCCACGGGGAGAGGGAGAAAACATTAAAAAAGGCAACTTTCGTTGCCTTTTTGCTTTTACCTACAGCTTCGGACCCGCACTCACCAGCGCAGCACCCGCCGGGGTATCGGTGTACTTCTCGAAGTTCTCGATAAACAGCTTCGCCAGCGATTCCGCCTTCTCGCGCCACTGTTCCGGCGATCCGTAGGTATTGCGCGGGTCGAGGATACGCGTGTCCACACCCGGCAGTTCCGTCGGAATGGCCAGATCGAACATCGGCAGCGTGAAGGTTTCGGCGTTATCCAGAGAACCATCCAGAATGGCGTCGATAATGGCGCGGGTATCTTTGATGGAGATACGCTTGCCGGTACCGTTCCAGCCGGTATTCACCAGGTAGGCCTGCGCGCCGGATGCCTGCATGCGTTTCACCAGCACCTCAGCGTATTGCGTCGGGTGCAGCGACAGGAATGCCGCACCGAAGCAGGCGGAGAAGGTTGGGGTTGGCTCCGTGACGCCACGCTCGGTACCCGCCAGCTTGGCGGTAAAGCCAGAGAGGAAGTGGTACTGCGTCTGGCTGGCGGTCAGGCGGGAAACCGGTGGCAGCACGCCGAACGCATCCGCCGTCAGGAAAATCACCTTCGTGGCATGGCCCGCTTTTGACACCGGCTTCACGATGTTGTCGATGTGGTAGATCGGGTAAGAGACGCGGGTGTTTTCGGTTTTTGACGCATCGTCGAAGTCGATAGAGCCGTCGGCACGCACGGTGACGTTTTCCAGCAGCGCGTCGCGGCGGATCGCGTGGAAGATATCCGGCTCGGCCTCTTCAGACAGGCGAATGGTCTTCGCGTAGCAGCCGCCTTCGAAGTTAAACACCCCGTCATCGTCCCAGCCGTGTTCGTCATCGCCAATCAGACGGCGTTTTGGATCGGTGGAGAGCGTGGTTTTCCCGGTGCCGGAAAGACCGAAGAACACCGCTACGTCGCCTTTCTCGCCGACGTTCGCCGAGCAGTGCATAGAGGCAATACCGCGCAGCGGCAGCAGGTAGTTCATGACCGAGAACATCCCTTTCTTCATTTCGCCGCCATACCAGGTACCGCCGATCAGCTGAATACGTTCGGTCAGGTTGAAGGCAATGAAGTTTTCGGAGTTCAGACCCTGCTCTTTCCACTGTGGGTTAGTGCATTTCGCACCGTTCATCACGATGAAGTCAGGTGTGAAGTCCTGCAGCTCTTCGTCGGTCGGACGAATAAACATATTCTTAACGAAATGCGCCTGCCAGGCCACTTCGGTAATGAAACGCACGGAAAGGCGGGTGTCGGCGTTAGCGCCGCAGAAAGCGTCGACAATGAACAGACGCTTACCGGAAAGTTGATGGGTGACGAGCCCTTTCAGATCCTGCCAGGTTTCCGGGGAGAGCGGTTTGTTGTCGTTCTTCCCTTTGCCCTTGTCAGCCCACCACAGCGTATCGCGGGTAGTTTCGTCTCGGACGATATACTTATCTTTCGGCGAACGACCGGTAAAGATACCGGTATCGACGGCGATAGCACCAAGGTTCGTCAACACACCGCGCTCGTATCCTTCCAGTGCTGGATTGAGCTCTTCCTGATACAGCGTATCGTAATCGGGGTTGTAGACCACTTCCTGGACGTCGTGAATACCATAAGCCTTGAGATCTTGCGGGGTTAAACCAGTAACACGCATATCACTGCTCCTTAGCCAATATGTACTGCCTGAAATTGTAGGGTTTTTCTGGGGATGTTAACCGCGACGGGGCTCATAGATTTGTGCATCTGGATAAAACCCTTACTAACGGAAAACGCTGCGACTCCAGTCACAGTGCAGGCGGATTATCGCAGGAATCGCTTTTTGGTTGGGGAAAATGTTCCGAAAAGGTTAAGAGGTGGTGATTTTATCGGAGAGAATGTGAATGTAATCGCATACATGTAAGAAAATTACGTAAGAGTTACATAAGGAAAACGATTCAGCTTTTGGGGGATTTTTGCCCCTCACCCTAACCCTCTCCGCAAAGGGGAAAGGGCAGGGTGAGGGGTAGCGTATTAATGAACCTGCGGATCCGCCGGAGAGGCGTTATTGCGGATTTCAGCGATATCCATTGAATTGAACACGTAGTGCGTACCGCAGTAGTCACAGTGCATATCAATTTCGCCGTCTTCAGCCATGATGCTGTCGATCTCTTCATCCGGCAGAGTTTTCAGTGCGCCAGCGCAGCGCTCGCGCGAGCAGGTGCACTTAAACTCCACGGACTGCGGATCGTACACGGTCACTTCTTCTTCGTGGTACAGACGCCACAGCACGTCGGTCGCCGACAGGTTGAACAGTTCTTCCGCCTTGATGGTTTCGGTCAGCGTCGCCAGATGCTCAAAGTCATTGGTCTGCGCGTCCTGCGCTGGCAGAACCTGCAGCAGCATGCCGCCCGCAGCAGGCTGGCCGTCCACTTCACCGGTACGGATGAACAGACGCGTCGGCAGCTGTTCGGAGCGCATGAAGTAATCTTCCAGGCAGGCTGCCAGGGTATCGCCTTCCAGACCGACCACGCCCTGATAGCGTTCACCTTCCTCCGGGGAGATGGTGATCACCAGGTAGCCATTGCCCACCAGCGTTTTGAGATCAGCATTTTCAGGAACGTCGCCCTGAACGCGCGCTACGCCGCGCATCTGCTGCTGGTTATTGCCGTTGATCACCGCCAGCGTCATCGGGCCGTCACCCTGCAGCTGCACGGTGATATCACCGGCAAACTTCAGCGTTGCGGTCAGCAGGCTGGTGGCAACCAGCAGTTCGCCCAACAGGGTCTTCACCGGCAGCGGGTAGTTGTGGTTTTCCAGAATCTGTTTCCAGGTTTCGGATACGGTGACCAGCTCGCCGCGCACGGCGAATTGTTCAAACAGATAGCGGTGTAATTGGTCGTGTTGGGCCATTTTCATCTCTCGTGCGGGTGAGGGTTACTCGCTCTCACCGTGTTTAAATTTCATCAGATCGCGGCGCTCTTTTTTATCCGGTCGCCGGTCCGGGTGGGGCATGGTCAGCGCATTCATTTTGCGCGCCAGCGCGGTCTTCTCGCGCTTTTCAACGCTTTCAGCCGTCTCTTCGTAAAGCAGTACGGCTTCCGATGCGGGCCGCCGCTGTTCGGTAATGGCTTTAATCACTACCGTACGTTCGTCGTTGCCCTGGCGCAGCGTTAAGGTGGCGTTCAGCTCAACCAGCTTGCTCGGCTTGCTGCGCTGGCCGTTGTAATGCACTTTACCGCCGTCAACCATTTCACGGGCAAGGGCGCGCGTTTTATAAAAACGGGCTGCCCACAGCCATTTATCCAGTCTTACCCCATCTGAGGGCTTTTCTTTCATGGCGTCTCCTTCACGGTCAGTGAGGGGATCATCTGGCGGTAGTCATTCAGTCCCGGATGGCGCAGATAGCTTTTTTCAGCCAGGCCAGAGTCAGGATTAGTGACGCCCAGACAGTAGCGAATGCCAAACGTTGCCGCAGAATCCAGAATAGGCTCGCTGTCGTCAATGAACAGCGTGCGCTCCGGCTGCAGGCCGGTCTCTTCCTTCACCGCATGCCACAACCGCTGATCCTCTTTCGGATAACCAAATGTGTGGGTGGAAAGTAATAAATCAAGGTGCGACGCCAGTCCCGTATGCTCCAGCTTCACGGCCAGGTTATGTGGATGCGCGTTGGTCAGCAAAATACGGCGCTTGCCGCTTGCTTTCAGCGCGTCCAGGAAGGGAACCGTATCTTCGCGCAGCACGGCGCGTGGTCCCTGGGCAGTGGTCATGGCACAAATATCCAAACCGAGGCGCTCGCTCCAGTAGTCCAGACAGTACCAGTTTAGCGTATGTTGCACCGCGCTATATTGCGAACGAATGAACGCCTGCGCTTCTGCCGGGGAGATACCCTGCTGCTCACCATAGGTTTCCGGCACCAGCTTTTGCCAGAAATAGTTATCAAAGGCGAGATCGAGCAGCGTGCCGTCCATATCCAGCAGAACGGTGTCGACCTGCTGCCAGTCGATATCAAGATGCATAGGGGGGAACTCCAGCCAGAAGAAACGTGCGCGACAGGGTAGCACATCTTGTCGCGCAACGACGTTATCAGATCAGGCTCTCAGAGGAGGGGATCAGCTTAGGATTGAGGCAATTCTCATAATATTGCTGGATCTCCGCCAGACGCGTGCGGGAGCGCTGATAGCGGCGCAGGGCCATAAAACCGTTCCAGAAAATAGCGATCAGCATGGCGATCATCAGCAGAGAGGTGCCAATGTAACGCCATAATCCTGCGCTGTCCGGCATCCGGTGCAGGCCGATATGGCGCGTGCCGTTGGCGTCGGTGTAGATGCTTGTGACAATCCCTTCGGCACTGAACGGCGTTTGCATCAGCATCTGCGCCAGACGCTGGAACTGGCTCCACTGCTCCTGGGCCGGGTAGTCATAAAGCGCTACCTGCGGGTAAGGCTGATCGACCAGGTCGCTGCCTTCATCGCTGGCAATCACAAAGCCGCCCGGTGCCGGACTGTTGAGCGCCTGAGCCGCCCGGGTGGTTTCGCGCATCATAAACGGCGATGTCGAGGTGGCGACCAGGTTATCAAGCGATTCCGCGCTGACCGGACGCAGCAGCACGTTGACGCCATCCAGTCGTCCCGCCTCGGCGCGTTTCACCAGCGAGTCCCAGTCTTTACTGTTCCCGAGGTTAACCAGCGCGTTTTTGAGGCGTATGCACTCATCCTGCGAGGAGCATAAGTCCTGGGTTTTCAGGACAATGTCGCCAAAATCATCCAGCAGAATCATGCCTGATTTCTGGATGGCGGAACGCAGCGCGGGGCTGACGCGTGAATCATCGTCCGGTTTCGGGTGCAGTTGGCGGTTGACCGTCTGGGTCAGCGCCGTGGCTTTATTCACCACTTCGGATTCCGGCAGCGGCAGCGGCGGCGCGTCGTTCCAGATAATTTGCGAACAGTCGAACGGCGTGAACGGTGAATTCTGGCGCGTGTTCCACGCCCCCGGGGTATGGATATTACACATTCCGGTGCCTTTCAGGCGCAGCGTATCGCCCACCCGTACACCCGCTTCATCGAGCTGGTTGACGCTGGTCGCCTCGATGGTCTGCGCGCCTTTGATCCACGACAGGGTAAATTTGATGGGCATATCCAGCGGCACGAAAAGCAGCAGCATGATAAACACCAGCCCGGCGCCGGCGGCGATGACCGTGCTGCGGAGCCAGTGCTGAAGCGGGAAATTTTTCACTTCATCATGCAGAGACAGGAAGCGCCCCTGTCGCACAACGTGGCGGTCAAGATAGATATCAATATCGGTTTTCTGCCCTAAATCCTGCGCAATCCACGGTTGCCAGTGGCGCGGGTAGATCAGGTCGATAATCCCGAGTGAGATATTGTTGAGATGCTCCTGATCGTTCTCACCAAACAGGCCCCAGCGCTTTGGCGTGCCGCGCAGGCAGTGGATCTCCCGCAGCGAGGTTTTGGCCGGCGGGGCAAAGAGCCCCCACAGCCCGGCCGCAAGAAGCAACACCGCGCCACCCGCCAGCCATGGGACAAAGACGTCCGGCGTCAGCAGGCAGACAAAAAAGAGCAGGAAAGCGGCAACGATCAGGATGGCTTCACGAATACCGTCCGGACGGCTCAGGGCGTACTCTTCATGCGTCTCCTGACGAATATTCAGCAGCTCAATCTGCTCGGTCTCTTCACCACGAATAGAGGCCTGCGTTGAACTCGCGCGTTCCAGCGCAAAGCGCGGGGCTTCATGAAGATAGTCATTCAGGGTATGGCCGTTGAGCGAGATTACCAGCGGCAGCGAATCGGTATGAATCAGCTCAACGCTGTTTTCGTCGTTAATGTACTGCTCCCAGGACGGAGGCAGATGCACCTCAACCGAATCCAGGTAGTAGCGCCACTTGTTGGGGTCGTCAGTCGTAATGCCGTAGCGAGTGATGGAGCGCGTCACGCAGAGCACGGTGTCACTTTGCGCGTTAAGCTTAAGCGCCACAGGTGCAGTCGTGGCTCCCGTCGGCCCAGGCGTTAACTGAGAACGGTTCAGCGTTTCGAGATAGTTTTCAACTGCATCGCGCTCGTCTTGCGTGAGTTTACGCGTTGTCGCACCCGCGAAGGCATTTAAAAAGGGCAGCCGGTAACGGCGCTGTATGCGTCGCCTGTACAGCCACCCTGCAATCAATGCGCTGACCAGCATAGCAGCGAGAACAATCAAAATGGTGCTCATGCTTTCCCCATCTTACTTATCTTACAGGTGTAGTCAGTAGCACCTTTACATTGAATGAGAGTCTGTGGCTGGCTATCGGCAAGTATGGAGTCGAACTTGAGCATTCTAAAGCGCATCCCAGTGACCGATGATGATAGCAAAGCCTGTCATGGCGCGATATCAGCAAATTCCTGGAAACATTTCAACCTCTTGACATTTGTTTTGAATTGAGGATTGATCCCTGCTGCGTTGCATAAATGTAAATAAAGAACAATTGACATTGCCGAAACCGTGCGGCATATCGCACAATAACGCCAGTTCACACTGCTAAGACCCCATCAAGATGAGCAAACCACTACAAAAACCCACCATTCTGCACGTTGAAACTGTCGCCAAATCGCGCCTGTTTAACGTCGAGAGTGTGGATCTGGAGTTCAGCAACGGTGTGCGTCGTGTTTATGAGCGTATGCGCCCCTCTTCGCGCGAAGCGGTGATGATTGTCCCTATCGTCGACGATCATCTGATTTTGATCCGCGAATACGCCGTGGGGACGGAATCTTACGAGCTTGGGTTCTCGAAAGGGCTCATCGATCCGGGTGAAACGGTCTTTGAAGCAGCAAACCGCGAGCTGAAAGAAGAGGTGGGTTTTGGCGCGAACGAACTGTCGTTCCTGAAAAAGCTGAGCATGGCACCGTCCTATTTTTCCAGCAAAATGAACATTGTGGTGGCTGAAGATCTCTATCCTGAATCGCTGGAGGGAGATGAACCAGAGCCGCTGCCGCAGGTTCGCTGGCCGCTGGCGCATCTGATGGATCTGCTTGAAGACCCTGATTTTAACGAGGCTCGCAACGTGAGCGCGCTGTTCCTGGTTCGCGAGTGGCTGAAGGGGCAAGGGCGGCTGTAGGCCATAAAAAAGCCGGGTGGCGGCTTCGCCTTACCCGGCCTGCAATTCTTTGCCCGGTTTTTACCGGGCATTTTTATGCTTAAAACAGCTCGTGCGTTTCGCCGTTATCAATAATCTCTGTACCCACCTCATGCACCGCCTGTGTGGTTGGCTGCGTACCTTCGATGAAATACTCGGCACGGCTATTACCGCCGTTAGCGAGCTGGCCGGTGCTGCGGTCAATATTGACCGTCACCACGCCCGGTGGCGGCGTCAGCGGCTGCTCCGGCACGCCTTCAAGAACGGATTTCATGTAGGCATCCCAGGCCGGCTGCGCGCTTTTGGCGCCGCCTTCGTAGCCGGAAATCTGATCTTTAATCGCGCCGGATGCCGTGGTACGGCCTAAATCACGGCGATGATCGTCGAAACCGATCCAGACTGACGTCACCACGCCCGGCCCATAACCGGAGAACCACGCATCCTTCGAGCTGTTAGTTGTCCCGGTTTTACCGCCGATATCATGGCGCTGCAGATCGCGCCCTGCTCGCCAGCCGGTACCCTGCCAGCCGGGTTCACCGAAGATGTTGGTGTTCAGCGCGCTCTTGATCAGGAACGCCAGCGGCGTGTTGATCACATGCGGGGCGTACTCCTGCGCGCCGGTCTGCGCCACCAGCGACTGGTTAGCCTGCTCCAGCTGCGGCTGCGGCAAGACGATATTTGGCTGCTCCTGAGAAACGGCAGGGTCTTCCATGTCCTTGTTTTCGAGCACCTCGGATTTCGGCGTATTGCCGTAAATGACCGGAATATCACATTCAGGGCAGGCAATTTTCGGCTTCGCTTCAAACAGCACGCCGCCCTGGTCGTTCTCGATTTTGCTGATGAAGTACGGGTCAACCAGGAAGCCGCCGTTGGCCATCACCGAGTATCCGCGGGCGACCTGAAGCGGCGTAAAGGAGGCTGAACCCAGCGCCAGCGACTCGGTGCGAACGATGTTCTGCGCCGGGAAGCCGAAGCGCTGCAGGTACTCTGCCGCATAGTCGACGCCCATCGCGCGCATGGCACGCACCATCACCACGTTTTTCGACTGCCCCAGACCCTGGCGAAGACGAATAGGACCTGCATACTCCGCAGGAGAGTTCTTCGGCTGCCAGTCGGAACCGGCACCGGCATCCCAGCGGGAGATCGGCACGTCGTTTAGGATGCTGGCAAGGGTCAGTCCCTTATCCATCGCTGCCGTGTAGAGGAACGGCTTGATGTTGGAACCCACCTGACGCAGCGCCTGCGTGGCGCGGTTAAATTTGCTCTGGTTGAAATCGAACCCGCCGACCAGCGCCATTACCGCCCCGTTCTGTGGGTTGATGGAGACCAGAGCCGAGTTCACATCCGGTACCTGCGCCAGCCACCAGGCATCGCCTGACTTGCGCACCCAAATCTGCTGCCCGGCCTGTACCACGTCGGTCACCTTGCGCGGCGTTGGCCCCTGCAGGGTGTCCGAACGGTATGGACGCGCCCAGCGAATACCGTCCATGCGCAGGGAGACAGACGTGCCGTCCGCCAGCGTCGCAACGGCTTCCTGAGGATCGGCCTGCGTCACTACGGCTGGAAGGAGCGGACCATAGGTTGGCAGCGCTTTCAGCGTGCTGGTGATTTTTTTGCTGTCCCATGCGCTTTCGCCCACTTTCCAGAGCACGTTCGACGGTCCGCGATAGCCGTGACGCATATCGTAGTCCATCACGTTATTGCGCACCGCGTCCTGAGCCGCCTGCTGCACTTTACGGGTAACGGTGGTGTACACGCGATAGCCATCTTCATAGGCCTTGTCGCCATAACGACTCACCATCTCCTGGCGCACCATTTCGGTCAGATAAGGGGCTGAGAAGGCGATCTCAGGGGCGTGATAATTGGCGTCAATGACGTCGTTACGCGCCTGGTCGTACTCGCTCTGGCTGATATAGCCTTCGCTCAGCATACGTGACAGGACGACATTACGACGTGAGGTAGCGCGATCGAGCGAGTAAAGCGGGTTAAACGTGGACGGCGCTTTTGGCAGACCGGCAATGGTTGCCATTTCGCTTAGGGTGAGCTGTTCAACAGGCTTACCGAAGTACACCTGCGCGGCTGCCCCCACGCCATAGGCACGGTAGCCCAGATAGATTTTATTGAGGTACAGCTCAAGGATCTCGTCCTTGTTCAGCAGTTGCTCAATACGGATCGCCAGGAACACCTCTTTGATCTTACGCGTCAGCGTCTTTTCAGGGCTGAGGAAGAAGTTACGCGCCAGCTGTTGCGTAATGGTGCTCGCCCCCTGGGAGGCGTGACCGGAGAACAACGCAATGCTTGCGGCACGGAAAATCCCGACCGGATCGACACCGTGGTGCTCGTAGAAACGGCTGTCCTCCGTGGCGATAAAAGCTTTCACCATCACGGGGGGAATTTGTTTTAAGGTCAGCGGGATACGACGCTTCTCGCCATACTGCGCCATCAGCTCGCCATCGGCGCTATAGACCTGCATTGGGATCTGGAGACGCACATCGCGGAGCGTGGCGACATCAGGTAGCTGTGGCTCAATATATTTGTACAAACCGTAAATCGAGCCTGCTCCCAGCAGAATGCAACAGACTGCAAGGATGAATAAATACTTTACGAACTTCACCGGAGATTTCCCATTTGGTTTCACTTGGGCAGTTTCTAAACAATCGCGCGGTAGTATAAAGGCAAGCCTGATTCATTGATATAGCCGTCAAGGCGACGGGCGATAAGGAGATCGTGAAGCATGGCTTTCAAAACATGGCAAACGGGCGTTCATATTCAACAGGATAAGGTGCTGATTACGGCACTGGTCCGGGAGAGAGGCGGCTGGTGCTTACGCCGCTGGTGGGCCATTTCTCTGGCCGAAGGCATCATTCGTGACGGCAAAATTTGTCAGCCAGAAGCGCTGGCCGATGCCTTACGCGACTGGCGAAAAGCGCTCCCGCACTACCACCGGGTATTTCTCTCCTTTCCTGCTGCACGGACTCTGCAAAAAACGTTGCCCCGACCGGCTCTTGCATTGCGCGACAGCGAGCAGCTCTCGTGGATGGGGGCGGCGCTTTCGCGCGAACTGGAGATGTCGACAGAGTCCCTCTGTTTCGACTACACCCAGGACACCTTCAGCAATACGTTTCACGTGACTGCTGCACAAAACAAAGAGATTGAAACGCTTCTTGATCTGGCGAAAACGCTACGTTTGCGGCTGGCGACCATCACCCCGGATGCCAGCGCGCTGGCGAACCTGCTGCCTTCGTTAGCGCCGACGCAGTGCGTCGCCTGGCGGGATGCGCATTACTGGCTGTGGGCTATGCGCCATCAGTGGGGGCGTCGTTATACCACTGAAGCAGAAAACGTCACTGAGCTGGCGGCGCTGCTGGCCCTCAATCAGAATGACATCGCGTTCTTTGATGCCGAACGAACCCCATGGGAAACGCTGCAGCGCTGGCATGCGCCTCTTCCCGAATGCGGGGCTGACTATACCGTCGCGCTGGCGCTGGCCATGAGCGAGGTGCCTGAATGAACGTGACCAACTTCCTGCCCTGGCGTCAGCAGCGGCGCGCGCGATGCCTGCGTTTCTGGGGCGGCGTATTTGTCGGCGCATTGCTGCTCATGCTGATGGCCGTTTTTAGCGTAAGGCTGAATCATCTGGTAACGCTGCGCGCGCTGCAGGCTCAACTGGCGGGCACGCAGTCCGTGCAGCGTGGTCTTGTGTCTCGCCAGCGACCCACCGCAGAGGTGCAGAACCCTGCGGGCACGCCGCAGCACCGCGCATGGCAACCGGTGCTGGAGTCACTTTCTGAGGCCATGCCTGCGCAGGTATGGCTGACAGAGCTGCGTTATCAGCCTCCTGCTCTGATGTTGATCGGCTATGCCACTACCCTGCAGGCGCTTTCTGCCTTGCGTAATGGGCTGGAGCACATAGACGGCTTTACGCCCGGTTCTGAGGGGGAACTCCGGCAGGATAGCCAGGGGCGCTGGATGTTCACCCTGTACCTGAAAAGCGAGGGGTAATGCGTGGAGACCTTGCTAGAACGCTGGTGTGAAAGTCGTCCCTGGTGTCGGCTGGTCTGCGGGGGACTGGGTATTCTCCTGATGGGCCTGACAGCATGGGGTGTATTGCTCCGGCCAGCAGAGAGGCAGTGTGCGGATCAGCGGCAGCAGTTGAGCCAGGCGGCGCGGACTAATGCGTCGCTGTGGCCCACCGCCAGTCAGGTGCCGTTTAGCCCGCAAACCCGGACGGCACTGGAGATAAAGCCCTTTTCACCGCTCGATTTTCAGGGGGAGGGTACAAGGCTCCTTCACTGGAAGCCGTTGCAAAACGGCGGTGAACTGGCGCTGGAGGCGCAGTGGCAGGCGATCCCGCCTCTTTTTTCCCGGCTGGCGCAGCGGGATGTGCGGGTCGCTGCTTTTACGCTTGCGCCACAAAGTACGGCGTTACGCCTGAGGCTGGAGCTGGAACATGCGAAATAGCGCGAGATACCTGCTGGTTTGCTCGGCGCTGCTGTTGACCGGCATGCGCGATCCGTTTCGCCCGCCGGACGACCCCTGCGCCACAGCCGAACTGGCACAGTGGCACTACCGCGGAATGGTGGGAGGGCAGCAGCGCGTTGGTATTTTGCTGGATGGGCAACGGCGCTGGCATCGTCTGAAAGAGCACGATCGTTTCCCGGCGGGCTGGCGGATAACGGCCATCAATGAAACGGAACTGGTTGTTGATGTGGGTGACACATGCGATCCCGAAGAATGGGCGTGGCAACGAGAAGGAAAGGATAAAAATGAAGTTAAGGATAGTGCTGTTGCTGCTGGCGTTCAGCCGCCCGCTGTGGGCCGCCGCGCCAAAGCCGGTCACGCTGGTGGTGGATGACGTGCCGGTGGTTCAGGTGCTACAGGCGCTGGTTGCGCAGGAGAACCGTAAACTGGTGGTATCGCCGGATGTCGGCGGCACGCTCTCGCTTAACCTGACGCGCGTTCCCTGGCGGCAGGCGTTACAAACGGTAGTCACCAGCGCCGGACTCGTTTTACGAGAGGAGGGGGGTATTTATTATGTCCATACCGCGGCCTGGCAGCGTGAACAGCGGGAACGTTTAGAGCAGGAGCGAGTGCGTCGACAACTTGATGCTCCGCTGGTCTCGCACAGCATCCCATTTTCTTATGCGGATGCCGGAGAACTGCAAAAAGCGGCTGAAAAGCTCCTGAGCCCAAAGGGGAGTTTATCTGTCGACAAACGCACCAACCGTCTACTGGTCAGGGATAGCCAGGCGGTGCTGGAGGCGCTGCAGCAGTGGGCGGCTCAGATGGATATTCCCGTCGAGCAGGTCGAACTGGCGGCGCACATTGTCACCATTAATGAAAAAAGCCTGCGAGAGTTGGGGGTGAAGTGGAATCTTGCCGAGGCCACTGAGGCGGGCAAGGTTGGACAGCTCACGACGCTTGGCAGCGATCTTTCCGTGGCCAGTGCTACCACGCATGCGGGGTTTAATATCGGGCGAATTAACGGCAGGCTGCTGGATCTGGAGCTCTCTGCGCTGGAGCAAAAACAGCAGGTCGATATCATTGCCAGCCCGCGGCTGCTGGCCTCGCACATGCAACCGGCCAGCATTAAGCAGGGGAGTGAGATCCCGTATCAGGTTTCAAGCGGTGAAAGCGGGGCGACCTCGGTGGAGTTCAAAGAGGCGGTACTCGGAATGGAGGTCACGCCGGTAGTATTGCCCGGTGGGCGCGTGCGCCTGAAGCTACACATCAGTGAAAACATGCCGGGACAGGTGCTGCAGCAGGCCGATGGCGAAACGCTTGCCATCGATAAGCAGGAGATAGAAACCCAGGTGGAGGTAAAAAGTGGAGAAACGCTGGCGCTGGGGGGAATTTTCTCGCAAAAGAACAAAACCGGCAGTGACAGCGTGCCCGGGCTTGGGAGCATCCCCTGGCTGGGACAGCTTTTTCGCCATGATGGAAAAGATAATGAGCGGCGTGAGTTAGTGGTGTTTATTACGCCACGTCTGGTCGGTATTCACTAACGGGTAACGATCCCCGCAATGATTTTGCATTCAGTTTGTTGCAGATGTTTGACGTGGGGCATGAATTAGCATACAAGGAGTACCGATTTGAGTTGGACTTACGTCTTATTACCTTATGCGTCCGGCGCGGTGATTTAATCAGTTGCCAAACAAGCCGGAGTATTGAGATAATTTTTAGTCTGACTCTCGCTCTATTGCATATGAGGTTTCAGTTCATGTCCTGCTACGCCGGGTGTCTGCGAAGCGGGGATTACCATTAACGAATAGTCTTAGTAGTACCGATAAAATGGCAGAGAAACGCAATATCTTTCTGGTTGGGCCTATGGGTGCCGGCAAAAGCACTATTGGGCGTCAGTTAGCTCAACAACTCAATATGGAATTTTACGATTCTGATCAAGAGATTGAGAAACGAACCGGAGCTGATGTGGGCTGGGTTTTCGATGTAGAAGGCGAAGAAGGTTTCCGTGACCGAGAAGAAAAAGTGATCAACGAACTCACGGAAAAACAGGGCATCGTACTGGCAACAGGCGGCGGCTCTGTGAAATCTCGCGAAACCCGCAACCGTCTCTCCGCCCGTGGCGTAGTGGTCTATCTTGAGACGACCATTGAGAAACAGCTGGCACGTACGCAGCGCGATAAAAAGCGCCCGCTGCTGCAGGTTGAAACGCCACCACGCGAAGTTCTGGAAGCGTTGGCCGACGAACGCAATCCCCTGTATGAAGAGATTGCCGATGTGACCATTCGTACTGACGATCAGAGCGCTAAAGTGGTTGCAAACCAGATTATTCATATGCTGGAAAGCAACTGATTCTGGCTTTATATACACTCGCCTGCGGGTAAAAGCATTAAAGGTGGATGTCGCGTCATGGAGAGGATTACAGTTACTCTCGGGGAACGTAGTTACCCTATCACCATCGCGGCTGGTTTGTTTAACGACCCAGCTTCCTTTTTACCACTAAAAGCGGGTGATCAGGCGATGCTGGTCACCAATGAGACGCTGGCTCCGCTTTATCTCGACCGCGTGCGTCACCTGCTTGAGCAGGCAGGCGTAAAAGTCGACAGTGTGATTCTGCCCGATGGCGAGCAGTATAAAAGCCTGACGGTACTCGATACCGTCTTTACCGCATTGCTGCAAAAACCGCACGGTCGCGATACAACACTGCTTGCCCTGGGCGGCGGTGTTGTGGGCGATCTGACCGGCTTTGCGGCCGCAAGCTATCAGCGTGGCGTCCGTTTTATTCAAATCCCGACCACGTTGCTGTCTCAGGTCGACTCCTCTGTCGGTGGCAAAACGGCAGTCAACCATCCCCTCGGCAAAAACATGATTGGCGCGTTCTACCAGCCTGCGTCGGTGGTGGTGGATCTCGACTGTCTGAAAACCCTGCCGAAACGCGAGCTGGCCTCTGGCCTGGCTGAAGTGATCAAATACGGCATTATTCTGGATGGCGAGTTCTTTAACTGGCTTGAAGAGAATATGGATGCGCTGCTGCGCCTGGATGAGGCGAAACTGGCATACTGCATTCGTCGTTGTTGTGAGCTGAAAGCAGAAGTTGTCGCGGCAGACGAGCGTGAAACCGGCTTACGTGCTTTACTGAATCTTGGGCATACGTTTGGCCACGCCATTGAAGCCGAAATGGGTTACGGCAACTGGCTGCACGGTGAAGCCGTCGCGGCTGGCATGGTCATGGCAGCCCGCACCTCTGAACGTCTTGGGCAGTTTAAACCGGAAGAGACGGCACGTATCATTGCGCTACTTGAACGTGCAGGTTTGCCGGTAACCGGGCCGCAGGAGATGTCGGCGCAGGCGTATTTACCCCACATGATGCGCGATAAAAAAGTATTGGCAGGTGAGATGCGTCTTGTACTCCCGCTTGCAATAGGGAAGAGTGAAGTGCGCGGCGGAGTGTCGCACGATGTCGTTCTTGGCGCCATTGCTGATTGCCAGCAGGCGTAACAACTAGAAAGGTCAGGCCACTGTTATCGGTGGTCGTTTAGCTTCAGGCGAAATGCAAAGACGTAGGCATAAGCCTTTGAGTGGGGTGTTAAATGGATGAATTCAAACCAGAAGACGAGCTGAAACCCGATCCCAGCGATCGTCGTACTGGTCGTTCTCGTCAATCTTCAGAACGTGATAACGAGCCGCAGATCAACTTTGACGATGTTGATCTGGATGCAGACGATCGTCGCCCTTCGCGCAGCCGCAACGCGCGTGATGAGCGAGAAGAAGAGGATTATGAGTCCGAAGAAGATTCAATGGACGAACAGCCTGTAGAGCGTCGCCCGCGTAAACGTAAAAAAGCCGCTGCGCAGAAACCGGCCTCCCGTCAGTACATCATGATGGGACTTGGCGTTCTGGTGCTTGTGCTGCTGATTGTTGGAATTGGCTCTGCGCTGAAAGCACCGTCCACCAACTCAACCGAACAAACCGCCTCCGCAGAGAAGAGCATCAACCTCTCCGGTAATGATGCGACGGATCAGGCGAATGGTGCACAGCCAGCGCCGGGCACCACTTCCGCTGAGCAGACTGCCAGCAACACAACGACGCCGCAGGATGTTTCTCTGCCGCCCGTTTCATCAACGCCTGCTCAGGGCCAGGCACCTGTCACGCCCGAAGGCCAGCAGCGTGTTGAAGTTCAGGGAGACCTGAACAATGCGCTTATGCAGCCGCAAAACCAGCAGCAGGTTGATAACGTTGTGGTTAACTCTACGCTGCCAACTGAACCTGCAACCGTCGCGCCGATCCACGGTGCTACCGCGCAGCCGCAGACGGCAGCAACGGAAACTAAACCGCGCCAGACGCAAACTGCGACGCGTCCTGAACGTAAGCAGGCGGTCATTGAGCCGAAGCGTGAAACCAAGCCTCAGGCCGTGGTAAAAGCGCCTGAAGTGAAAGCCGCACCGGCACAGCCGAAACGCACTGAAACGGCTGCCGTGAGCGAGCCGGCTAAAGCGCCAGTCACGCAGACTGCGCCGAAAGCGACGGCAACCACAACGGCACCTGCTGCCACCGCTGCGCCTGCCGCAACGGCGACGGCTTCCAGTGCTGCAGCAGGTAAAACAGCTGGCAACGTCGGTTCGCTGAAATCTGCACCGTCCAGCAACTACACGCTGCAGTTGAGCAGTTCGTCTAACTATGACAACCTCAACGGCTGGGCGAAGAAATCGAATCTGAAAAACTACGTGGTTTATCAGACAACCCGTAACGGGCAGCCGTGGTACGTGCTGGTGAGCGGTGTGTATGCTTCCAAAGATGAAGCGAAGCGCGCCGTGGCGACACTGCCAGCAGACGTTCAGGCGAAAAACCCGTGGGCGAAGCCGATTCATCAGGTGCAGGCCGATCTGAAGTAATGTTTAAAGCGCAGGATGCTGTCGGAGCTTTCTCCACAGCCGGAGAAGGTGTAATCAGTTAGTCAGCATGAAAAAAAATCGCGCTTTTCTGAAATGGGCAGGGGGGAAATACCCCCTGCTCGATGATATTAAAAAGCACCTGCCAAAAGGCGAGTGTCTTATCGAGCCCTTCGTGGGTGCGGGATCGGTGTTCCTGAACACCGATTTTTCTCGTTATATCCTGGCGGATATCAACAGCGACCTTATCAGCCTCTATAACATCGTTAAGCTGCGTACCGATGAGTATGTGGAAGAGGCGCGCAAGCTGTTTACGCCAGAGAACAACAGCCCTGACGTTTACTATCAGTTCCGCACGGAATTTAATCAGAGCCAGGATCCGTTCCGCCGCGCGCTGCTGTTCCTTTACCTCAACCGTCATGGTTACAACGGCCTGTGCCGGTATAATCTGCGCGGCGAATTTAACGTGCCGTTTGGTCGTTATAAGCGCCCGTACTTCCCGCAGGACGAGCTGTATCATTTTGCGAAGAAAGCGCAGAATGCAGAGTTCCACTGCCTCTCCTATGAAGAGTGCATGGAACTGGCAGGCGTAAACTCGGTGGTTTACTGCGATCCGCCTTATGCGCCGCTGTCTGCGACGGCGAACTTCACCGCCTACCACACCAATAGCTTCAGCCCGGCCGAACAGGCCCGCCTGGCGGAGATGGCGGAAAAACTGGTCAGCAAAAGAATTCCGGTGTTAATTTCAAATCACGATACCCCTGATACGCGCGAATGGTACAAAGCCGCGAAGCATTTTCAGGTTAAGGTGCGGCGTAGCATTAGCAGCAACGGCGGCACACGTAAAAAGGTGGACGAACTCCTGGCTCTTTATCGCCCCTGAGCCGTTTTGCCCGCCGGTAAACACATTTCAAGGAGATGCGGATGAAACAGTTTTTGATTGCCCCCTCAATTCTGTCGGCCGATTTTGCCCGCCTGGGTGAAGACACGGCGGAAGCTCTCGCAGCTGGCGCAGATGTCGTCCATTTCGACGTTATGGATAACCACTACGTTCCCAATCTGACCATCGGTCCGATGGTGCTCAAGGCCCTGCGTAACTACGGTATTACCGCACCGATCGACGTTCACCTGATGGTGAAGCCTGTCGACCGCATCGTGCCTGACTTCGCCGCAGCGGGCGCCAGCATTATCACTTTCCATCCGGAAGCCTCCGAGCACGTTGACCGCACGCTGCAGCTGATCAAAGAGAACGGCTGTAAGGCGGGGCTGGTGTTTAACCCGGCAACACCGTTGAGCTATCTCGATTACGTGATGGACAAGCTGGACGTGATTTTGCTGATGTCCGTCAACCCGGGCTTTGGCGGCCAGTCGTTCATCCCTCACACGCTGGATAAGCTGCGCGAAGTGCGCCGTCGCATTGACGAGTCTGGCTATGATATTCGTCTGGAAGTGGACGGCGGTGTGAAAGTGAATAATATTGGCGAAATTGCGGCAGCGGGCGCGGATATGTTCGTTGCAGGTTCGGCAATTTTCGACCAACCGGATTACAAAAAAGTCATTGATGAAATGCGCCGCGAGCTGGCGAAGGTAAGTCATGGATAAATTGCAGGCAATTCGGGGTGTGGCATTCGACCTCGACGGCACGCTGGTGGACAGCGCGCCGGGCTTAACGAGCGCCGTCGATCAGGCGCTGTATGCACTGGAACTGCCCGTTGCGGGCGAAGATCGTGTGATTACATGGATTGGCAACGGTGCCGATGTCCTGATGGAGCGCGCATTGACGTGGGCTCGTCAGGAACGCGCGTCGCAGCGTTCCGCGCAGGGGAAACCAAGCGTCGATCACGCCGATATCCCTCAGGATGAGCAGCTGCGTATTCTGCGCAAGCTGTTCGATCGCTTCTACGAAGAAACCGTCGAGGAGGGGAGCTTCCTTTTCCCGGACGTCCAGGAAACCCTGAGCGCGCTGCACGCGAAAGGCATCCCGCTGGGACTGGTGACCAACAAGCCGACGCCGTTTGTTGCGCCGCTGCTGGAAGCGCTCAATATCGCGAAATATTTCTCCGTGATTGTAGGCGGGGATGACGTGCAGAACAAAAAGCCGCATCCGGAGCCGCTGTTGCTGGTGGCAGGAAAATTATCCTTAACGCCTGCGGAGCTGCTCTTTGTCGGGGATTCGCGTAATGATATTCTGGCTGCCCGAGCGGCGGGGTGTCCTTCCGTCGGTTTAACCTATGGCTACAACTACGGTGAGGCCATTACGCTGAGTGAGCCGGATGTTGTGTTCGACCACTTCAAAGATTTGTTGCCCGCACTCGGGCTTTCGCACAGTGAACATCAGGAATTGAATAATGACTAAGCCCATCGTTTTTAGTGGCGCACAGCCTTCAGGTGAATTGACCATTGGTAACTACATGGGTGCGTTGCGTCAGTGGGTCAGCATGCAGGATGACTACCATTGCATTTACTGCATTGTAGATTTGCATGCTATCACCGCGCGTCAGGATCCTGAGAAGCTGCGCAAAGCCACCCTGGACACCCTGGCCCTCTATCTGGCCTGCGGTATCGATCCTGAAAAGAGCACCATTTTCGTTCAGTCTCACGTGCCGGAGCATGCGCAGCTAGGCTGGGCGCTGAACTGCTATACCTATTTCGGCGAGCTGAGCCGCATGACCCAGTTCAAGGATAAATCTGCCCGTTACTCTGAAAACATCAACGCCGGTCTGTTTGACTATCCGGTGCTGATGGCGGCCGATATTCTGCTGTACCAAACCAACCAGGTGCCGGTGGGTGAAGACCAGAAGCAGCACCTGGAGCTGAGCCGTGATATCGCCCAGCGCTTTAACGCGCTTTACGGCGACGTATTCAAAGTGCCAGAGCCGTTTATTCCGAAATCCGGCGCGCGCGTGATGTCGCTGCTGGAGCCAACCAAGAAGATGTCCAAGTCTGACGATAACCGCAACAACGTTATCGGCCTGCTGGAAGATCCGAAATCGGTGGTGAAAAAGCTCAAGCGCGCGGTCACCGACTCCGACGAGCCGCCTGTGGTGCGCTACGACGTGCAGAACAAAGCGGGCGTCTCCAACCTGCTGGACATTCTCTCCGGCGTGACCGGCCAGAGCATTCCCGAGCTGGAAAAACACTTCGAAGGCAAGATGTACGGCCACCTGAAGGGTGAAGTGGCAGAGGCCGTTTCCGGCATGCTGACTGAGCTGCAGGAGCGCTATAACCGCTACCGTAACGACGAAGCCTTCCTGCAGAAGGTGATGAAAGACGGCGCGGAAAAAGCCAGCGCGCGCGCGTCCGAAACCCTGAAAGCGGTGTACGAGGCAATTGGGTTTGTGGCGAAACCTTAAACCGCCACCCGACAAATACGGACTCAATAAAAAAACCGGGAAATCCCCGGTTTTTTTACGCCTGGAAAACGCTTACTGCTGTGCCGCCGGGCCGCAACCGCCGATGATCTTCGAAATGGAGATCGCCGGGTGCAGCAGGTAATCGTAGCTGCAGTTATTTTTAGTATTTTGAACGTGACCGGTGCAGGCGGTCAGAGTCGATAACAGGCCAACCAGAACGGCGGCTTTTGCCAGCTTGAACATACGCATTCCTTGTCTAAAAATCTTAAATTGGATGTAACACGAGGGAATAAATGGAAAAGTTCCACTATGCGAGCGGTATGTTATCGACTGAGGTATGAAGGGAGTAGTCCGCTTAAGGACTACTCGAAGGAGGGAGAATATGCGTTAGTGATTCGAGAACCAGTTCAGCTTATCGCGCAGTTCAACCACGCGACCCACCACAATCAGCGCCGGGCTTTCGACCTGCTGCGCCAGCTCACCGAGCTGCGTCAGCGCGCCATTCACCACGCGCTGCTTGATTGACGTCCCGTTTTCCACCAGCGCAACGGGCATATCAGCCTCCATGCCGTGTTCCAGCAGTTTCGCCTGGATGGTGGCGGCCTGGTTCAGCCCCATGTAGAACACCAGCGTCTGCTTTTCAGCAGCCAGGTTATGCCAATCCAGTTCGCTGCCGGTTTTCAGGTGGCCCGTGACCAGACGCACGCTCTGAGCGTAGTCGCGATGGGTCAACGGAATGCCTGAGTAGGCTGAACAGCCGGACGCCGCCGTTATGCCCGGCACCACGGAGAACGGAATGCCTGCATTGCACAGGGTTTCCAGCTCCTCGCCGCCGCGGCCAAAGATAAACGGATCGCCGCCCTTAAGGCGCACCACGCGTTTTCCCTTTTGCGCTTCATGCAGCAGGATCTGGTTAATCTCCTCCTGCGGCACGCAGTGGTAGCCTGCCCGTTTACCGACGAAGACGCGGTCGGCGTCGCGGCGCACCAGGTTCATGATGTCATCGGAGACCAGGCGGTCATAAACCACGATATCCGCCTGCTGGATCTGCTGGAGCCCTTTCAGGGTCAGTAAACCCGCATCTCCCGGACCAGCCCCGACCAGCACCACTTCACCACGGTGATCCAGCGGCTCGCTCAGCAGCTGCTCGGTCGTCTCTTCAACCGCTTTCGCGTCCTGATTCGCCAGCGACTGCGCCAGCCTGTCGTTAACGAAAAATTTCTCCCAGAAGCGACGACGCTCACCCACGGTTGAGAAGGTTTGCTTCACGCGGGAGCGAAGCTGCCCGGCGTAGTGGGCTATCTGGCCGAGATGCTGCGGCAAAATAGCTTCCAGTTTCTCCCGCAGCAGGCGGGCAAGTACGGGCGAGCGGCCGCCGGAAGACACCGCGATCATCAGCGGTGAACGGTCGATAATCGACGGCATGATAAAGCTGGCCTCTTTCGGCGCATCCACCACGTTGCAGAAGATCCGGCGCGCTTCGCAGGCGTCGCTGACGCGCTGGTTCACTTCATCGTCATCCGTCGCGGCAATCGTCAGCCAGCAGGTATCCAGCAGGGACTCATCAAACTCCCCCTGCACCAGCGTGAGCATCCCTTCCTGAGCCCAGACGTCAAACTGCGGAGCGAAGGTGAGGGCATTGACGGTCAGTCGGGCTCCGGCATCCAGCAACAGGCGCGCTTTGCGTTCAGCCACATCGCCGCCGCCTACAAGCAGGCAGTCGCGATGGCGTAATTGACAGAAAATCGGCAGGTGGTCCACGACGTTACCTCACAGCATTCAAGGAGGGGGTAAGAATTGACGTCAGGATAACAGCAGGAATCGTACAGAACATACGGTTTTTCCTGCCGTTACCCATAAGGGGTCATAAGCCTTTCCTATTGGAAAGGCGAAGGGTTACGCTTTGAGCTGCACCTTGCCGTCCTTCACGCGGGCGTCGTAGTGCTTCACCGAGAAGCTTTCATCTTCCATGCAGTGCCCGTCGGTTAAGCGGAAACGCTGCTTTTTCAGCGGACTGGCGACCCACAGCTCACCCTGGTGTTCAGCAATCAGACCGCGGGAGAGCACGCTGGCCTCAAAGAACGGATCGATATTGCTGATGGCAAAGACCTGTTCATCGTGGCGAGGGCGGAAAATAGCTACCTGCTCGTTACCCAGCAAAGCACAGACGCCGGTTGCTGGCAGAATGTCGTTAATATTGCAGATGTTTACCCACTGGCTCATGCGTTTTCCTCCACCAGCATCACCGGAATGCGTTCATACGGGGTTGCAGGACGATGCTGTTCGCGCTCCGGCACTACCTGCACGTTCGGGTCGCGCTGGGTGCTGTTGATAAAGTGTTTGAAGCGCGTCTGCGCCGCCGGGGTGTTGACGGTTTCGGTCCACTCGCAGATCACCGCCTCGCGCAGGCGAGCCATCTCGGACTCAAGCTGTTCGTTCAGACCCAGCTTGTCGTCAATGATGACCGACTTCAGGTAGTCGATACCACCTTCCAGGTTATCGAGCCAGGAAGCGGTACGGGTCAGCTTATCGGCGGTACGAATGTAGAACATCATGAAGCGGTCGAGATACTGGATCAGTGTGTCGCGATCGAGATCCGCCGCCAGCAGGTCGGCGTGGCGTGGTTTCATCCCGCCATTGCCGCACACGTACAGGTTCCAGCCTTTCTCGGTGGCGATGATCCCTACATCTTTACCCTGCGCTTCCGCACATTCACGGGTACAGCCGGAGACGCCGAACTTCATTTTGTGCGGGGTACGGATGCCTTTGTAGCGGTTTTCCAGCTCGACGCCGAATCCCACGCTGTCGCCCACGCCGTAGCGGCACCAGGTGCTGCCCACGCAGGTTTTCGCCATACGCAGCGCTTTGGCATACGCGTGACCGGTTTCGAAGCCCGCTTCAATCAACTGACGCCAGATTTCCGGGAGATCGTCTTTCTGCGCGCCAAACAGGCCGATACGCTGGGAACCGGTGATTTTGGTGTACAGATTAAATTCACGGGCGATACGGCCCACGGCGACCAGCCCTTCCGGGGTGATTTCGCCACCGGCGGAACGCGGAATGACGGAGTAAGTACCGTCTTTCTGGATGTTCGCCAGGAAGTTATCGTTGGTGTCCTGCAGCGGCGTGTGTTCTGGTTTGAGCACGTACTCATTCCAGCAGGACGCCAGCAGGGAGCCGACGGTCGGTTTACACACTTCACAGCCGTAACCCTGGCCGTGTTTCTCCAGCAGTTCGTCGAAGGACTTGATGCCTTCCACGCGGATCAGATGGTACAGCTCCTGGCGAGAGTAGGCGAAGTGCTCGCACAGGTTGTTGTTCACTTCGATGCCCTGTTTCGCCAGTTCAGCGTTCAGCACCTGAGTCACCAGTGGAATACAGCCGCCGCAGCCGGTACCGGCTTTGGTTTCGGCCTTCAGCGCCGCAACGGTGTGGCAGCCTTTGTTGATGGCGGAGATCAGCATGCCTTTGGTGACGTCGAAGCAGGAGCAAATCTGCGCGCTGTCCGGCAGTTTATCTACGCCGATAGATGGTTTACCGCTGGAGGCGTGCGCCGGCAGGATCAGCGCGTCCGGGTTTTCCGGCAGCTCAATGGCGTTCAGCACCAGCTGGAGCAGGTTACCGAAGTCGCTGGTATCGCCCACCAGCACCGCACCGAGCAGGGTTTTGTTGTCCTGGCTGACGATAAGGCGTTTGTAGACCTCTTTGCTTTCGTCCAGATAGACGTAGCTGCGGGAGTTCGGGGTGCGGCCATGCGCATCGCCAATACCGCCTACGTCCACGCCCAGCAGCTTCAGCTTGGCGCTCATGTCTGCGCCGGTGAAGGCGTTTTCGCTGCCGAGGATATGGTCCACGGCGACCTGCGCCATTTTGTATCCTGGTGCCACCAGACCGTATACCCGGTTATTCCAGCTGGCGCACTCGCCGATGGCGTAGATATCCGGATCGGAGGTCTGGCAGGTATCGTTAATCATGATCCCGCCGCGCTGCGCTACCGCCAGGCCGCACTGCGTGGCGAGCTTGTCGCGCGGACGAATACCGGTGGAGAAGACGATGAAGTCCACTTCCAGCTCGCTGCCGTCGGCAAAGCGCATGGTTTTACGCGCCTCAGTGCCTTCCTGCACGATCTCTTTGGTGTTCTTGCTGGTGTGAACCTTCACGCCCATGCTTTCGATTTTACGACGCAGCTGGTCGCCACCCATGTGGTCCAGCTGTTCCGCCATCAGCATCGGGGCAAATTCGATAACGTGGGTTTCAACGCCGAGGTTTTTCAGCGCGCCTGCCGCTTCCAGGCCCAGCAGGCCACCGCCAACAACCGCACCGCGTTTGCTTCGACGTGCGCAGGATTCAATGGCGTTGAGGTCTTCAATGGTACGGTAAACGAAGCAATCCTGGGTTTCCGACCCTTTAATCGGCGGGATCCACGGATACGAGCCAGTCGCCATGATCAGCTTATCGTAAAAAACCGTACGCCCAGCGCTGGAGTGGATCACTTTCTCCTGACGGTTGATGGTGATAGCGCGTTCGCCCACCAGCACTTTTACGCCATGCTTCTCGTAGAAACCTTCTCGCACCAGAGAGAGCTCTTCGGCGGTATGGTGAGAGAAGTAGGAAGACAAGTGCACACGGTCGTACGCCTTGCGGGGTTCTTCACAGAACACGGTAATATCGAACTGGTCAGCATCGGCTTTATCGAGAAGATCCTCAATAAAGCGGTGGCCGACCATGCCGTTACCGATTATAGCGAGTCTGACTTTGCTCATTTTTGCCTCGATTTCTTTTCTATTACTGCCTACCTTAACGATTCAGCAGGGGCACTTATTGATGCAAATCAAATACGCCTTCACCTACCCCTTAGTGGGTATATCTATGATTTGTCAGGTTTTTTATAAGTAACGGATATTGTTTGATTTTTGTGCTTGCTTGTTTTTCGCACAAATTTGACGGGGTTTTTACGAATCGGCAGTCAGAGCGGGTAAGCAGGGTAAAACCCCTTTGCAGAACGCAAAGGGGTTTTGACGATTAGTGGGTAGCCGTTGCCGTATTGTGCTGACGGTGACGGGTCACGAAGCCCAGAATGAAACACATGATAAACACCACGGCATACAGACCGTTAGCGGTGTGCAGCGCGGCCAGCGGGCCGCTGTGCGCCACAATCGGGCCCGTGACCACGAAGGTCAGCATGGTGCCGATGGTGCCGCAGGTCAGCACGAAGTTCACCAGCTTTGGCGAAGCCACTTTGGTCTGCAGGGAGCCCAGGGTGATGATTGAGGTGTAAATCGCGCTGGAGAAGAAGCCCAGGGTCAGGATAAACCATGGCATATGCTCCGGGGCACCGTTGATGAACAGATACATCAGCACGGTCGCCAGACCCGCCAGGACGGTCAGAATACGTTGCAGGTCGAAGAAGCGCAGGATGAAGCTAAAGGCCCACATGCCGAACATGTAAGACATCCAGAAATCGCTCACCAGTTTGCCCGCGTCGTTCAGGCTCATGCCCAGACCTTTGGCGTATTCAGGTACCCACGAAATAAAGCCCAACTGACCGAGGATGTAGCACAGGGCGGCAATGGAGAGGAACAGCACGCCGATACCCCATTTTTCCTTCGCCACCGGCTCTGAGGTGGTCTGCGCTTTTTTGCCCAGCACCGGGAAGTCACAGCCGAAGGTCAGAATGAAGATCGCGACATAGACCAGACCGATACAGGCGTATACCCAGTACCATTCAATGCTGCGCGCGAGCAGATACGCGGCGACCATCGGGAAAATCATCCCGGCCATGCTGAAGAAGGAGTCGGTAAACAGCAGGCGCGCGCCGCGCTGGCGGCCTTCATACATGTGCGTAATAAGGAACGTACCGATCGACATCGTGATCCCGCTGACAAGGCCCAGCACGAACATGGCGGCGGAGAACAGGGCGATGCTGTGGCTCAACATCAGGCCCGCCACGGCGGCAACCATCAGCACGAAGCCGAAGCGCAGCTGGGTTTTCAGCGGGACGATTTCCATCAGCCAGGCATTCAGGAAAATTGAGATCAGGATCCCCGCGTTGAGGAAGGTGAAGGTGTTACTCATGCTGGAAACGGGCAGCTGGAAGTAGTCTGCGATATTTCCCATCACCATCCCGGTGACGATCACCAACGCGCCGGTCAGGGCGTAGGAGAAGAAGCTTATCCATGTGAGCTTGATGCGATTGCTGTTAGTCATGTCTGGCCTGTTCAGAAAAAGAAAAGCGCCGGGAGGGCGCTGAGAGCGGGCAGATTTTAGTCGCTAAAGTGATCTATTCCTATCTTTTAAGGGAAATGAATATGCCATTGCAGGTTTTAGTGTGATCCAAGTCACACTAAATGGCGGTATAACCAATCGTTTGCGCAGTAATAATTGTTTCAATTTCGTAAAATTAGGTAAAAGGCTGGTCTCGGTTCATACTGCTCTTTAGAATCAAGCCATTCGCTTTTTATACTGCGCTTTGTTAAGGAATTCTCATGCTCAAATCAACACTGGCGGCTGTCGCAGCTGTGTTTGCTCTTTCTGCCGTTTCCCCTGCTGCGCTGGCAGCCAAAGGGGACCCTCACGTTCTGCTGACCACCTCTGCCGGGAACATTGAGCTGGAACTGAATAGCCAGAAAGCTCCGGTTTCTGTGAAAAACTTCCTCGACTATGTGAACAGTGGTTTCTATAACAACACCACCTTCCACCGCGTGATCCCTGGCTTCATGATTCAGGGCGGCGGCTTCAACGAGCAGATGCAGCAGAAACAGCCTAACCCACCCATCAAAAACGAAGCGGACAACGGCCTGCTGAACAAGCGCGGCACCATCTCCATGGCGCGCACGGCGGATAAAGACAGCGCCACCAGCCAGTTCTTCCTCAACGTGGCGGATAACGCTTTCCTCGACCACGGCCAGCGCGACTTCGGCTATGCGGTCTTCGGTAAAATTGTGAAAGGGATGGACGTGGCGGACAAAATCTCTCAGGTTCAGACCCACGATGTCGGTCCATACCAGAATGTGCCGTCTAAGCCAGTGGTGATTCTCTCCGCGAAAGTGCTGCCGTAATCGTTCTCCCACACGGGCATATCCTGCCCGTGTCTTTCAGCCCTCCCTGCGAAAGCGCGTTTTGCTGCTTATACTTGTGGCAAACGGACTATTCAGGGAGGCGTTAAGTGAAAAAACTCACCGATAAGCAAAAATCCCGTCTCTGGGAGCAACAGCGTAACGTCAATTTTCAGGCCAGTTGTCTCCTTGAAAAAGGTAATGGTCCTTCAGAGCCCGGCATTGAGACGCTGGAGCTTGGGCCTTCAGCGCCCGGGCTACCGCATCTGTGCCTCATTCATCGCCATCTGTATCACAGAGAGATGAAGCAGGCAGGCGAATTCCGTACCGACGATATTTTTAAGGGTGACATTCCCTTCTGCCATTTTGAGTACATCGAGACGATGGGTAACGAACTGATGGCGGCGCTGGAAAGTGATAAGTATCTTGTGGGTCTTGAAAAAGCGGCGTTTGTTGAAAAAGTGAGCCATTACTATTGTGAAATCAACATGCTGCATCCCTTTATGCGCGGTAATGGCATTGCTCAGCGCGTCTTCTTTGAGCAACTGGCCATCCACGCGAATTACGCGCTGGACTGGCGGGATATTGATCCCGAGCAGTGGGTGGCGGCGAACCGAAGCGGGGCCACGGGAGATTTGACCGCGCTGAGCGCTATCTTTGCCAAAGTAGTGAGCGAAGCGCGGGAATCTGAGTAGAATAGGGCGGCATTTTTTTCGGGAGCCGCCATGATTCTGCTGATTGATAACTACGATTCCTTCACCTGGAACCTTTACCAGTATTTTTGTGAACTGGGTGCAGAGGTGGTTGTCCGCCGCAACGACGAACTCAGCCTGTCTGATATTGAGACGCTGGCTCCGCAGAAAATCGTCATTTCGCCGGGACCGTGTACGCCGTCGGAATCGGGCATTTCTCTGGAGGTTATTCACCACTATGCCGGCAGGCTGCCGATCCTGGGCGTCTGTCTCGGTCATCAGGCGATTGCCCAGGCATTTGGGGCTACCATCGTGCGTGCCGCGAAAGTGATGCACGGCAAAACCTCGCCGGTCACCCACACCGGCACGGGCGTATTCACAGGGCTCAATAACCCGCTAACCGTGACGCGCTACCATTCGCTGGTGATTGACCCACCGACGCTGCCCGACTGCTTTGACGTGACCGCCTGGAGCGATACGCAGGAGATCATGGGGATTCACCACCGCGAGTGGGATCTCGAAGGCGTCCAGTTCCACCCTGAAAGTATCCTCAGCGAGCAGGGGCACGCACTGCTGGCAAATTTCCTCAATCGCTGAATATCTGTTGCCTTGTTGTGAGTTTTTATGCATATTTTGTGATTACATTTTCACAATGAATGTGACATAAAATGGATGGGCATGACATGGCAACTGAACAACCAGCAATTACCCGCGCGACATTCGATGAAGTGATTCTGCCGATTTATGCACCGGCTGAATTTATCCCGGTGAAGGGGAAAGGCAGCCGCGTCTGGGATCAGCAGGGCAAGGAGTATGTGGATTTCGCGGGCGGTATTGCGGTCACGGCGCTGGGCCACTGCCATCCTGCGCTGGTGGACGCGCTGAAAACCCAGGGCGAAACCCTGTGGCACACCAGCAACGTGTTCACCAACGAACCTGCGCTGCGCCTGGGCCGCAAGATCATTGATGCCACGTTTGCCGAGCGCGTGCTGTTTATGAACTCCGGCACCGAAGCTAACGAAACCGCCTTTAAGCTGGCGCGCTACTACGCCACCACGCGCCACAGCCCGTACAAAACTAAAATCATCGCCTTCCATAACGCCTTCCACGGACGCTCTTTCTTTACCGTCTCCGTTGGCGGCCAGCCGAAGTATTCCGACGGCTTCGGTCCGAAACCAGCCGACATTATCCACGTGCCGTTTAACGATCTGCACGCGGTGAAAGCGGTGATGGACGACCACACCTGCGCGGTGGTGGTGGAGCCGATTCAGGGCGAAGGCGGCGTGACCGCGGCAACCCCGGAATTCCTGAAAGGGCTGCGCGAACTGTGCGACGAACATCAGGCGCTACTGGTGTTTGATGAAGTGCAGTGCGGGATGGGGCGTACCGGAGAGCTGTTTGCCTACATGCACTACGGCGTGACGCCGGATATTCTGACCAGCGCCAAAGCGCTCGGCGGCGGTTTTCCGGTGAGTGCGGTACTGACGACGCAGGAGATTGCCTCTGCGTTCCACGTCGGGTCTCACGGCTCGACCTATGGCGGTAACCCGCTGGCGAGCGCCGTGGCAGGTGCCGCGTTCGACATCATCAACACGCCAGAGGTGCTGAACGGTGTTAGCGCGAAGCGCGAGCTGTTTGTGCAGCATCTCCAGCAGATTAACAATAAGTACGACGTATTCAGCGAGATCCGCGGCATGGGGCTGCTTATTGGTGCGGAGCTTAAGCCGCAGTACAAAGGCCGCGCGCGCGATTTCCTGCATGCCGCCGCTCGCGAAGGGGTGATGGTGCTCAACGCCGGGCCGGACGTGATGCGTTTTGCGCCGTCGCTGGTGGTGGAAGAGAAAGATATTGAAGACGGGTTAACCCGCTTTGCCGCGGCGGTCGAGAAGATCGTAAAAGGCTAATACTCGGTTCGCTTTAACCGCCGCGTTAACCAAATGCCGTGATGCGGGCGCTGACGCCATGCCACCGACGAAATGGTATGCATGGTGTTCAGATGCCCGAGAATACGCTGCAAATGCTGCTCCAGGGTGCTCATCGGGCCGTGGGTCAGCGTCTCCGGTGCCTCCAGAATGTTCGAATCCCCCGACTCGCCCGGCGCGTCATACTCCAGACGCTGCTGACACCGCTGCAGGGCAATTTCACAGGACTGCAAATAGCGCTGCGCCAGATCCGGCGTCAGCATGGTGTGTTCGCGCGCCAGCGTGGTCATGGCATTGATGTGCTCGACGATAAACTGGCTGTGCGTGACCCACAGCTTCATATCGGCAAGATAGTGTGAGTTAAAGCCCGGCTCCTGCATCGCCTGGTTGAGCGAGTTAAACAGTGCGTTGTGCGCCTGGTTGACCTTCATCCGCTGATACGCCAGCGGGGAAGGCTGCGGATCGTCGCTCAGGATCAGACGAATGGCCTGCTGATCGGCCTCCAGCGCGTCGTGGGCGTTCTGCCTCAGCAGCCCGCTCTGCCACTGCGGCCACAGCCAGACCATGCCGCCAAAGGCGATCAGGCAGCCAATCAGCGTGTCGATCAGGCGGGCAACGATGAACTGTTCGCCGTTAAGCGTCAGCAGCTGCAGGGTATATACCGCCGTCACCGTAAAGCCCACCATCGCCCAGCCGTAGTTTTTGCGAATGATTAGATAGCTTACCAGGGTGATCGCCAGCATGCCCGCCAGGGTATAGCCTTCGGGCACGTGAAAATGCAGCGTCACGCCCGCAATAATCAGCCCCGCCATCGTGCCGCCTGCCCGGTGCAGAATGCGCACCCGCGTGGCGCCATAGCCGTTCTGGGTAACAAACAGCACGGTCATTAAGATCCAGTACGGTTTCGGCAGTTGGAGCGCCATGCCCATCAGGCTGGCGATACTGAGCATGACGCTAATCCTTGCAGCGTTGCGCAGAGCGGAAGATTTCAGAGACAGGTAGCTTCTCAGCGCCGGCAGCAGCGGCAGACGTTTCTGTTTATCCGCCATCAGGTCACGGGAATAAAGCGGGCGCTGGGTGCGCAGCACGCGGGCGATGCGGCTGAAGTGCCAGGCGGCAAACTGGCCGACCGGGTTATCCGGGTGCTGACGGGCGATTTTCTCCAGCGCGCCGAGCTGTTTGTCCATGTTAAAGCGCGTGGGGTAGCGGTGGTAGAGAATATCATCGGCCAGCACCCGCAGGCGCGCGGAGACGGTCTGCGCGTTCCAGCGGATCACCGCTTCGGCATGGCTGCGCTCAACCAGCTTTTGCACCTCCTGCGGGTGGTGAAGGCTAACGGAGATATGCTCCTGAAGATCCAGCCCCACCTGAAAGGTGCGCAACAGCCGTTTATATTCGTGGTTCTTGTTGGCGGCGAGCATATGCAGCTGCTGATAGCACTGGCTTATCAGGTCTACCACCTTTTGCTGGCGCGTCAGCAATGGCGGTAAGGATTTTTCCGGATCCGTATGCTGGGTGAGCAGGGTGTATTTGGCTTCACAGTAATCCGCAAGCTGCACGTAGAGCAGGCTCAGAGATTCGCGCAGCGGCTGCTCCCGCCACAGCCAGAACCAGAACCAGTTAAACAGCCCGTACCACAGCGTGCCGAGGGCGTAGATCAACAGCGGCTCCCACACAGGCATATTACCGGCGAGGCTCAGGGTGAAGATGGCCGCAATGAGTGACGCGGGAAGCAGCCGGGCATGGAGCGAGCTGATTTCGGCGGTGACGCCGAGGGTCATCGCCAGCACGGTCAGGATCAGCGGCAGGGGAATATCGCGAGCCAGCAGAAGCTGCACCGCGAGGCTACAGCCAGCAAACAGCGAGCCGCCAATTATCAGACGTTTGAAAAAGCGTTTATGGGGCGTGTCCAGACCGGCAATGTTGCAGCAGGCGGGGACGAGAGAAAACAGCAGGCCCTGCTGAAGATGTCCCAGGATCAGGCCCACGGCCACGGGAAGACACAGCACCAGCGTTTGTCGTAGTGCATAGTTAACTTCCGGGTGATAGATCAGCCTGCGCCACATGGGGAATAGAGACAAAAACGGCGTGACACCCCGCGATGGCACGCCGTTTAGGCAGGATTAACGGGTTCCGTAAACCACGATGGTTTTACCGTGGGCGGAGATCAGGTTTTGATCTTCCAGCATTTTCAGAATACGGCCCACCGTTTCGCGGGAGCAACCGACGATTTGACCGATTTCCTGACGGGTAATTTTAATTTGCATGCCGTCCGGGTGGGTCATCGCGTCTGGCTGTTTCGCCAGGTTCAGCAGAGTCTGCGCAATACGGCCAGTCACGTCCAGGAAGGCGAGGTTACCCACTTTCTCGGACGTCACCTGCAGACGACGCGCCATCTGGGAAGAAAGACGCATCAGGATGTCAGGGTTTACCTGAATCAACTGACGGAATTTCTTATAAGAAATTTCAGCCACTTCACATGCTGTCTTTGCACGAACCCAGGCGCTACGTTCCTGGCCTTCTTCAAACAGGCCCAGTTCACCGATAAAATCGCCCTGGTTCAGATAGGAAAGGATCATCTCTTTGCCTTCCTCATCTTTGATCAGCACTGCCACCGAGCCTTTGACGATGTAATACAACGTTTCCGCTTTTTCACCCTGGTGAATCAGCGTGCTCTTCGATGGGTACTTATGAATGTGGCAATGAGACAAGAACCATTCGAGAGTCGGGTCTGTTTGCGGTTTGCCAAGCACCATGCGCTGTTATCCTCTGTTATAAGCTGTCACCAGAGTCATCAGATGCATCCGGACTCTGGGGTTGCAATCGAATTCTTACCCATACCCTGGGAAGTCGGCTGTCGTAACGTTTCGCAGCCAGTAAAGTTTGATGTCCTCTGCATACATGTGTAACGTCAATGTATTACTGTAGCATCCTGAGTGTTTTAGCATAGCTTTTGCCGCGTGTCTCCTGGTGTCTCGCTTCAGCATGATGCAGGTCGCCTTCCATTGCGAGAAATGTAACGCACGCGTAATCTGTCACCAAAAATGCAACGTTGGAGTTAATGAATATGCAAGCGCGCGTGAAGTGGGTTGAAGGTTTAACGTTCCTGGGCGAGTCCGCGTCAGGACACCAGATTTTGATGGATGGTAACTCCGGCGATAAAGCTCCAAGCCCAATGGAAATGGTGCTGATGGCGGCAGGCGGATGCAGCGCGATCGACGTGGTGTCGATTCTGCAAAAAGGCCGTCATGACGTGACGGATTGCGAGGTTAAACTCACCTCAGAACGTCGCGAAGAGGCGCCACGCCTGTTCACCCACATTAATCTGCACTTTGTCGTCACCGGGAAAGAACTGAAAGACGCGGCGGTCTCACGTGCGGTGGATCTCTCTGCGGAGAAATACTGCTCTGTGGCGTTAATGCTGGAGAAAGCGGTAAAAATCACCCATTCGTATGAAGTGATCGAGGCTTAATTATTGGGGCATCGTGCGTGTTGATGCCCTCACCCTAACCCTCTCCCACGGGGAGAGGGAACATGTTCACGCGATCTGTTTCCCTTCCATCAGTCGCTCCACCAGCGGCGTCATGATCAGCTCCATTGCCAGCCCCATTTTTCCACCGGGAACCACTAACGTATTCATGTGGGAAATAAACGAGCCCTGCAGCATCGCCAGCAGCCAGGGGTAATCAATGCCTTCAAGATTGCGGAAGTGGATCACCACAAAGCTCTCATCCAGCGAAGGGATGCTCTTCGCCGCGAACGGATTGGAAGTGTCCACCGTCGGCACGCGCTGGAAGTTAATGTGCGTGCGGGAGAACTGCGGCGTGAGATAGTTGATGTAATCTTCCATGGAGCGCACCACCGAGTCCATTACCGCCTCGCGCGAATGGCCGCGCTCACTCATGTCGCGCGTCAGCTTCTGGATCCACTCCAGGTTAACGATCGGCACCACCCCGACCAGCAGATCCACATGGCGCGCCACGTCGTGCTGAGGTGTGACAACGCCGCCGTGCAATCCTTCATAAAACAGCACGTCGGTGGGTTCCGGCAGCGGTTGCCAGGGGGTAAAGGTGCCCGGCACCTGGTTCCAGGGTACGGCTTCGTCGTAGGTGTGCAGATACTTACGGGACTGCCCGGTACCGCTCTGACCGTATTCGCGGAAGGTTTGCTCCAGCAGGCCGAAATCATTGGCTTCCGGGCCAAAGTAGCTGATGTGTTTACCCAGATCGCGCGCCTTGCGGATCGCCATGTCCATCTCAGGCCGCGTATAGCGGTGAAAGCTGTCGCCTTCGACCTCCGCCGAACGGAGATTCAGCTGGGCGAAAATCTTGCGAAAAGCGAGGCTGGTGGTGGTGGTTCCCGCACCACTCGACCCCGTAACGGCAATAATGGGATGTCTGGCAGACATAGCAACTCCCTGACGGAAAAGGTTGGAAGATCAGCCGTGAAACGCGTTGCGGGGCATGATATTGACCGTCTCATGCAGTTCTGACCACACCAGCACCACGTCGCCGCTTTTCAGCTGGCGTTTTACATCGTTGACCTTTTGCTCAAGCGAACGCTCATGTTCACCATAATCGGTGCCTTCGCGTAATACAAAGCTTTCAATCAGATTATCGAGCGTTTCGGGAGCCAGATCCTGCCAGGGAATGATCATTTTGCACCATCCAGATAAGGAGTCAGCCAGTCAGGAATGCGCGCTTCCAGCCACATTTTCGGCCTGCGCAGCGTGCCGCCGATGAACCCCACGTGGCCACCATGTTCGGTCAGCTGGTAGTGAACGTTGTCAGGCAGGAATTCCTGCGCGGGAATTGAGTGATGATCCATGAACGGGTCATCTTTGGCGTGAATAATCAGCGTCGGCTGCGTGATTTTGCTGAGCAGCGGCATGGCGCTGCACTGTCGGTAATAGTCGATAGCATCGGCGAAGCCGTGAATTTTGGCGGTGATCAGATCGTCGAATTCGCGGATGCAGCGAACCTTTTTCAGCTGGCGCAGGCTTACCGGCAGGGTATCCGGATAGGCCTTCAGCTTTCGCGCCGCGTTGGCTTTCAGCAGGTTGAGCAGATAGCGCTGATAGACGCGAGAAAAGCCTTTTTCCATGTGGTAGCTGCACTGCTCCAGCATAAACGGTGCGGAGACAATCACTGCTGCATTCAGCGGTACGCTGTCGCCCTCTTTGGCCAGCAGACAGGCGAGCATATTACCGCCCAGCGAGTAGCCCACGGCGGCCGTTGGCGCGGCGCCATAATTTTCCCGCAGCCAGTGCAGAAACCACGTGCCATCTTCGGTTTCACCCGAGTGATAAATGCGTTTCTGACGATTCGGCTCGCCGCTACAGCCGCGAAAATGCATCACCACGCCGAGCCAGCCGCGCGCTTTGGCGGCCTCAATTAACCCATGCGCATACGGACTGTGCAGGCTGCCTTCTAAACCGTGAAAAACCACCAGACGCGGCTTATGAAGAGCCTGTTCCGGCGCTTCGCTCCAGGCGAGATCCAGAAAATCACCGTCCGGCAGATCGAGCCGTTGCCAGTGCGGAGTGAACTGGACCTTGCGGCGGATCAGCCGCGGCAGCATGGTCTGCAAATGGCAGTTGGCCACGCCGCGCATGGGCACGAACTCGGTGCTGTCTTCGGCTGTAATGTCGAAGTCTGATGGAATGATTTGGGTCATAAGGACGATGCTGATTCTTGTCAGAAATTCACTATACTTTCCGAATTGTACCCCGTTTAGCCTGGATTTCCGAACCAGAGATAGATTCCGTTCGCACAACGGGGTAAAAATTCAGTCTGCCTGCAGCATCGCTTCCAGCTGTTCCTGGGCATCCAGCCATGCCATTTCGCACTCTTCGAGGCTGGATTTAGCTTTCGCCTGCGTTTGCAGACAATCCGTTAGCTCCGCTTTACGGCTCTGATCGTACAGGTCGCTGTCGCCCAGCTTCTCTTCGACGGCGGCAAGGATGGCGTTGAGCTTTTCCATCTCTTTTTCAAGACGGGCAATCTCTTTACGCAGCGGCTGGGTCTGGGTGCGCAGTTCCGCTTCGCGGCGCTTCTGGTCTTTACGCGACTGTGCGCTGTTGACGTTGTCTTTCGCTGACTCTTCCGGCTGGTTTTCCTGCTTTTGTACGTCCGTCAGCCACTGCTGGTAGTCTTCAAGATCGCCGTCGAACGGTTCGACTTTGCCGCCGTGTACCAGGTAGAGATCGTCGGTGGTGGAGCGGATCAGGTGGCGATCGTGCGACACGACAACCAGTGCGCCTTCGAACTCAATCAGCGCTTCGGTCAGCGCCTGACGCATGTCGAGATCCAGGTGGTTGGTCGGTTCATCGAGCAGCAGCAGGTTGGGTCTCTGCCAGACGATCAGCGCCAGCACCAGACGCGCTTTTTCGCCGCCCGAGAAACGCTCGGTGTTTTCGGTCACCTTATCGCCCTGGAAGCCGAAGCCGCCGAGGTAGTCGCGCAGCTTCTGCTCCATCTCCTGCGGCGCAAGACGCGCCAGATGCTGAATCGGGGATTCATCCGCGCGTAAAAATTCCAGCTGATGCTGGGCGAAATAGCCAAGCTTAATGCCCTTCGCCAGGCCGATTTCACCGCTGGTTGGGTTAAGCTCGCCCGCGAGCAGCTTAATTAACGTTGATTTACCGGCGCCGTTGCGCCCCAGCAGGCCAATGCGCGAACCCGGCACCAGGTTAAGCTTGATAGAGTCGAGGATGATGCGATCCCCATAGCCAGCGCTGACCTTTTCCATCTTCAGAAGCGGGTTCGGCAGGCTTTCCGGCGCGCGGAAGCTGAAGTGGAACGGGTTATCCACGTGTGCCGGGGCGATCATCTCCATGCGTTCCAGCATCTTGATGCGGCTCTGGGCCTGCTTGGCTTTTGACGCTTTAGCTTTGAAGCGATCCACGAAGCTCTGCAGGTGCGCCACGCGCTGCTGTTGGCTTTCATACATCGACTGCTGCTGGGCAAGGCGCGTCGCGCGCTGGCGCTCAAAGGAGCTGTAGTTGCCGGTGTACTCGAACATGGTTTGCTGTTCGATATGAATGATTTTATCCACCACCGGGTCGAGGAAGTCGCGGTCATGGGAGATGAGAATCAGAGTGCCCTGATAGCTCTTGAGCCACTTCTCCAGCCAAATAACCGCATCGAGATCGAGGTGGTTGGTCGGTTCATCGAGCAGGAGCAGGTCTGAGCGGCAGATCAGCGCCTGCGCCAGGTTGAGGCGCATGCGCCAGCCGCCGGAGAAGTCGCTTACCGGGCGTTCAAGCTGTTCATTGCTGAAGCCCAGGCCGTGCAGCAGGCTGGAGGCGCGGGAGCGAATGGTCCACGCGTCGATGGCGTCCAGCTTGCCGTGAACGGTAGCGATGGCGTGACCGTCGTTGCGCTCGTTGGCCGCGTTGAGTTCCGCTTCGAGCTTACGGTACTCGCGATCGCCGTCGATAACATAGTCGAGTGCCGGTTCGCTCAGGGCTGGCGTCTCCTGGTTTACCCACGCGAGCTGCCAGTTCCCCGGGAAGGTAAAGTTACCGCCTTCCGCGCTAATCTCGTTTTTCAGCAGCGCCAGCAGGGTGGATTTACCGCAGCCGTTTTTGCCGACCAGACCCACTTTCTGGCCCGGGTTGATGGTAGCAGTGGCGTTATCCAGCAGGACGCGCACGCCGCGACGAATTTGTAACGAGGAGAAAACAATCATAGAAGCGCCGTATGTTCCGACTATGTTAATTTGTCATTATGATAATGTAAGGTGTGGGCCATTTTCCCCACCGGGCCGCCATGGTAGCCCAAAACGACAACAATACACAAAAACAGAACCGGGAGGGGAGTGATGTCTCAGACAGCTAAAGTGCTGCTGCTGTATGCCCATCCGGAATCTCAGGACTCGGTGGCGAACCGGGTGCTGCTTAAGCCGGCCACACAGCTCAGTAACGTCACGGTGCACGATCTCTACGCGCACTATCCTGATTTCTTTATCGATATTCCTTACGAGCAGGAACTGCTGCGTCAGCATGACGTGATTGTATTTCAGCATCCGCTCTATACCTACAGCTGTCCGGCACTGCTGAAAGAGTGGCTGGACCGCGTGCTGAGCCGGGGCTTCTCCAGTGGGGTGGGGGGCAACCAGCTGGCGGGAAAGTACTGGCGCAGTGTGATCACCACCGGTGAACCCGAAAGCGCTTACCGTCACGACGGGCTGAACCGCTATCCAATGAGCGACATCCTGAGGCCGTTCGAGCTGACGGCGGCCATGTGCCGCATGCACTGGATGAGCCCGATTATTGTTTACTGGGCACGGCGTCAGGACCCGAAGGCGCTGGCAAGTCACGCCAGAGCCTACGGTGAATGGCTGGCATCACCGATTCCGGCAGGAGGTCGTTAATGGAAGGATCGAATTTACTCCTCGCCGGGGTGCTGTTTTTATTTGCCGCCGTCGTCGCGGTGCCGCTTGCCGCCCGTATCGGCATCGGGGCGGTGCTGGGGTATTTGCTTGCGGGGATCGCCATTGGCCCATGGGGACTGGGTTTCATCAGCGACGTGGATGAAATTCTCCACTTCTCGGAGCTCGGCGTGGTGTTCCTGATGTTCATCATCGGCCTCGAACTGAACCCCTCGAAGCTGTGGCAGCTTCGACGCTCTATCTTTGGCGTGGGCGCCGCGCAGGTGCTGTTTAGCGCCGCGATTCTGGCTGGCCTGTTAATGCTGACCAACTTTTCCTGGCAGGCGGCGGTGATTGGCGGGATTGGTCTCGCAATGTCGTCGACGGCGATGGCGCTGCAGCTGATGCGCGACAAGGGGATGAACCGCAATGAAGCCGGACAGCTGGGCTTTTCGGTGCTGTTGTTCCAGGATTTAGCGGTGATCCCGGCGCTGGCACTGGTGCCGCTGCTGGCGGGCTCGGGCGACGATCACTTCGACTGGGCAAAAATTTCCATGAAGGTGCTGGCCTTCGCGGGCATGCTGATTGGCGGACGTTTCCTGTTACGTCCGGTGTTCCGCTTTATTGCCGCCTCGGGCGTGCGCGAGGTGTTTACCGCCGCGACGCTGCTGCTGGTGCTTGGCTCGGCGCTGTTTATGGATGCGCTGGGGCTGTCGATGGCGCTGGGCACCTTTATTGCCGGCGTGCTGCTGGCGGAGAGTGAATATCGGCACGAACTGGAAATTGCCATCGATCCCTTCAAAGGGCTGCTGTTAGGCCTGTTCTTTATTTCGGTGGGAATGGCGCTCAATCTTGGCGTGCTTTATACCCATTTGCTCTGGGTTGCGGTGAGTGTTGCGATCCTGGTGGCGGTGAAAATGCTGGTGCTGTACGTCATGGCGCGTATCTACGGGTTGCGCAGTTCGGAACGCATGCAGTTTGCCAGCGTGTTGAGCCAGGGTGGCGAGTTTGCGTTTGTGCTGTTCTCCACCGCCTCCTCCCAGAAGCTGTTTAAAGATGACCAGATGGCGCTGCTGCTGGTGACGGTAACGCTGTCGATGATGACCACGCCTCTGCTGATGAAGATGGTGGATAAACTCCTGTCGCGCCGCCTGAATCCGGCAGACGATGAAGATGAAGCGCCGTGGGTAGAAGACGATAAGCCGCAGGTGATCGTCGTGGGCTTCGGCCGCTTCGGGCAGGTGATTGGCCGCCTGTTGATGGCGAACAAAATGCGCATTACGGTGCTGGAGCGCGATATCAGCGCGGTCAACCTGATGCGCAAATATGGCTACAAGGTCTATTACGGCGATGCCACTCAGCTTGAGCTTCTGCGCTCGGCCGGGGCGGAAGCCGCGGAGTCTATCGTCATCACCTGCAACGATCCGGAAGATACAATGAAGCTGGTGGAGCTATGTCAGCAGCACTTCCCGCACCTCAATATTCTGGCGCGTGCCCGGGGGCGTGTTGAAGCTCACGAATTGTTGCAGGCAGGTGTGAAACACTTCTCCCGTGAGACGTTCTCCAGTGCGCTGGAACTGGGGCGCAAGGCGTTAATCTCCCTGGGGATGCATCCTCACCAGGCGCAGCGCGCCCAGATGCACTTCCGCCGGCTGGATATGCGCATGCTGCGCGAATTAATGCCTGTACATAGCGATACGGCGCAGATCTCCCGCGTGCGGGAAGCGCGGCGCGAGCTGGAGGAGATCTTTCAGCGAGAGATGCAACAGGAACGACGCCAGCTCGACGGCTGGGATGAATTTGAATAAAAGGTAACGAAAGATGGCTGTACGTAAACGCTTTATCGCGGGTGCAAAGTGCCCGTCTTGCCAGGCTCAAGATACGCTGGCCATGTGGCGCGAAAATAATATTGATATAGTTGAGTGCGTTAAGTGCGGTCACCAGATGCGTGAGGCTGACAAAGAAGCACGCGATCACGTTCGCAAAGAAGAGCAAGTGATCGGCATTTTTCATCCAGACTAGCGATATGCTCTGAGTTTTTTTAAGCTTAAGGGTACACGGGTGCAGATTTCCGCTACAATCTGCGCCAGCAATTTTCCCACGCTCAGGAGATATCATGAAAGTAGCAAAAGACCTGGTGGTCAGCCTGGCCTATCAGGTACGTACAGAAGACGGTGTGTTGGTTGATGAGTCTCCGGTGAGTGCGCCGCTGGACTACCTGCATGGTCACGGTTCCCTGATTTCCGGCCTGGAAACTGCGCTGGAAGGTCATGAAGTTGGCGATAAATTCGACGTTGCTGTAGGCGCGAACGACGCTTACGGTCAGTATGACGACAACCTGGTTCAGCGCGTTCCTAAAGACGTGTTCATGGGCGTTGACGAGCTGCAGGTTGGCATGCGCTTCCTGGCTGAAACTGACCAGGGGCCGGTTCCTGTTGAAATCACTGAAGTTGAAGACGATCACGTCGTGGTTGACGGCAACCACATGTTGGCTGGTCAGAACCTGAAGTTCAACGTAGAAGTTGTTGCGATCCGTGAAGCGACCGAAGAAGAACTGGCTCATGGCCACGTTCACGGTGCGCATGGTCACGACCATGATCACGATCACGGCCACGACGGCTGCTGCGGTGGTCACGGCCACGACCATGGTCATGACCACGGCCACGGTAAAGGTGGTTGCGGCAACGGCGGCTGCGGTTGCCACTAATTCCGTCATGCGGAAAATAAAAAAGCGGGATAATCCCGCTTTTTTTACGCCTCAATAATGAGGTGGTGGCGTCTCTTCCGACTGAGAGGCAATATTTGACGGCTGCGTCGCCTTCAGCTTTTCCGTCAGCAGGCGCATATGATCCCGTAGTTTCGCCATTTCGAGTTCGTGCGCGGTCACGGTCTGGTTAAGCTCTTCGATGGTGATGTCCTGAAAAGCCAGGCGGCTTTCCAGCTCAGCCATTCTCGCTTCTATCATTGTGTCCTTCATCATTCACCTCGTTTATATCTGATACGCCATATTGGCCCAGCGGCGGCGCAGTTTAACTGAGTTTATCCTTAAGTGCAGTCTCTATCCCGTTGGCAAGAAACTTATTTAAACAAAAATAGTCTGAAAAGTGGCGAGAATTGGAAGTGTCTGTCTGTAGATTTCTTCCGCAACGTTTTATAGTACGTCACTCATTTACGTTTAACGCTGGGGTGAGAGTCCCCAGGCCCTGGAGATATGGATGAAATCACTGTTTAAAGTAACGCTGCTGGCGACGACGATGGCTGTTGCACTGAACGCGCCGCTGTCATTCGCTGCTGATACTGCTGCGAAGCCTGCTGCCACTGCAGACAGCAAAGCGGCGTTCAAAAATGACGACCAGAAATCCGCCTACGCACTGGGCGCATCTCTGGGCCGCTACATGGAAAACTCTCTGAAAGAACAAGAGAAACTGGGCATCAAACTGGACAAAGCCCAGCTGATCGCGGGTGTTCAGGACGCCTTTGCTGATAAGAGCAAACTGTCTGACCAGGAAATCGAACAGACTCTGCAGGCGTTCGAAGCGCGCGTGAAGGGTGCCGCTCAGACCAAGATGGAAGCGGACGCTAAAGACAACGAAGCGAAAGGCAAAGCCTACCGCGACACCTTTGCTAAAGAGAAGGGTGTGAAAACCTCTTCTACTGGTCTGGTGTACAAAGTTGAGAAAGAAGGTACCGGTGATGCGCCTAAAGACAGCGACACCGTTGTGGTGAACTACAAAGGTACGCTGATCGACGGTAAAGAGTTCGACAACTCTTACACCCGTGGTGAACCTCTTTCCTTCCGTCTTGACGGTGTGATCCCAGGCTGGACTGAAGGCCTGAAAAACATCAAAAAAGGCGGCAAAATCAAGCTGGTTATCCCACCGGATCTGGCCTATGGCAAAACTGGCGTTCCGGGTATCCCGGCTAACTCTACGCTGGTCTTCGACGTAGAGCTGCTGGACATCAAACCAGCGCCGAAAGCGGATGCGAAACCGGAAGCGCAGGCAGATCAGAAAGCTGCGACAGACGCTAAGAAGTAATGTGATGCAAACCGCCGCCTTTTAAGGCGGCGGTTTTTTATTGTGGGGCAGATATAATTAACACTGGAAAGCGTTAGGCACGCTGTATTAATTTAGTTGTCCGTGTAGATAATGAGCCTGCCCTGAAAACCTAACGACAGGCTCCTGAAAAGGAGTGTTTTTTTCATGTCCAGGTCGCTTTTAACCAACGAAACCAGTGAACTTGATTTGCTGGATCAACGTCCTTTTGACCAGACCGACTTCGATATTCTGAAATCCTATGAAGCGGTAGTGGACGGGTTAGCGATGCTCATTGGTTCCCACTGCGAAATCGTATTGCACTCCCTGCAAGATCTGAAGTGTTCCGCCATCCGCATTGCTAATGGTGAGCATACCGGCCGTAAAATTGGTTCGCCAATTACCGACCTTGCATTGCGTATGTTGCATGACATGACCGGCGCGGACAGCAGCGTCTCAAAATGTTATTTCACCCGCGCCAAAAGCGGCGTGCTGATGAAATCAGAAACCATCGCGATTCGAAATCGCGAGCATCGTGTGATTGGGCTGCTGTGCATCAACATGAACCTTGATGTGCCATTCTCGCAGATCATGAGCACCTTTATTCCGCCAGAAACGCCAGACGTTGGCTCTTCTGTTAACTTTGCCTCCTCCGTTGAAGATCTCGTCACGCAGACGCTTGAGTTCACCATTGAAGAGGTCAATGCTGACCGCAACGTATCGAACAACGCCAAGAATCGCCAGATCGTACTCAATCTCTACGAGAAAGGGATTTTCGACATTAAAGATGCCATCAACCAGGTGGCCGATCGTCTGAACATCTCCAAGCATACGGTTTACCTCTACATCCGTCAGTTCAAAAGCGGCGATTTCGTGGGGCAGGATAAGTAATGCGTTTTGCATTAATGGTGACGGGCCCGGCGTATGGGACTCAACAGGCCAGCAGCGCGCTGCAGTTTGCGCATGCGCTGCTGGCGGCCGGACACGAACTGGCGAGCGTCTTCTTCTATCGGGAAGGGGTGTATAACGCGAACCAGTTTACGTCGCCGGCGAGCGACGAGTTTGATCTGGTCCGCGCCTGGCAGGCGTTAAATGAAAAGCAGGGCGTTGAGCTGCATATCTGCGTGGCGGCGGCGCTGCGTCGCGGCGTGACGGATGCAGCCGAAGCCGAGCGCCTGGGATTATCAGGCGCTAACCTGCAGCCTGGTTTTTCGTTGAGTGGTCTGGGCGCATTGGCTCAGGCGGCGTTAACCTGCGACAGAGTGGTACAATTCTGATGAAGCGTGTGGCATTTGTTTTTACTTCTGCGCCGCACGGCAGCACCTCTGGCCGCGAAGGCCTGGATGCGCTGCTTGCGACATCGGCGTTAACAAAAGATATCGGTGTCTTCTTTCTGGGGGACGGCGTGCTTCAGCTTCTGGCGGGCCAACAGCCGCAGGCCATTCTGGCGCGCGACTACATCGCCACCTTCAAAGTGCTGCCGCTTTACGATATCGAAACCTGCTATGTCTGTGCCGACTCTTTAACGGCGCGCGGTTTAAGCGATAAGACGCCTTTTGTGCTGGATGTGACGACCTTACCTGCCGCAGCACTGCGTGAACAACTATCCCACTACGACACCATTCTGACTTTCTGAGGCTTCCATGCTCCATATTCTCAGCCATTCACCATGGCAATGTGATATCGACACGCTGTTGAGCATGCTGCGCGAAGGTGACGATCTGCTGCTGATTCAGGATGGCGTGCTCGCTGCACTTGAAGGTGGACGTTTCGTTGAAATTCTCACGAATGCCCCCATAACGGTCTCTGCGCTGAAGGACGATCTGGATGCGCGGGGTCTTTCTGGTCAAATTTCAGCCAAAATTGACGTGGTTGGCTATACTGATTTCGTCAATCTTACTGTGACGCACGCCAGTCAAATGAACTGGTGATTTGAGATCGCTGTATATTTCTTGACACCTTTTCGACGTAGCCCTAAAATTTCGCGTCCTCATATTGTATGAGGTCGTTTTATTACGTGTTTACGAAGCAAAAGCTAAAACCAGGAGCTATTTAATGGCAACAGTTAACCAGCTGGTACGCAAACCACGTGCACGCAAAGTTGCAAAAAGCAACGTGCCTGCGCTGGAAGCCTGCCCGCAGAAACGTGGCGTATGTACTCGTGTATATACCACCACTCCTAAAAAACCAAACTCCGCACTGCGTAAAGTATGCCGTGTGCGTTTGACTAACGGTTTCGAAGTGACTTCCTACATCGGTGGTGAAGGTCACAACCTGCAGGAGCACTCCGTGATCCTGATCCGTGGCGGTCGTGTTAAAGACCTTCCGGGTGTTCGTTACCACACCGTTCGTGGTGCGCTGGACTGCTCAGGTGTTAAAGACCGTAAGCAGGCTCGCTCCAAGTACGGCGTGAAGCGTCCTAAGGCTTAATGGTTCTCCGTTAAGTAAGGCCAAACTGATTTATCTTAATGTCAAACTAAACTCGTAGAGTTTTGGACAATCCTGAATTAACAACGGAGTATTCCCATGCCACGTCGTCGCGTCATTGGTCAGCGTAAAATTCTTCCAGATCCGAAGTTCGGATCAGAACTGCTGGCAAAATTTGTAAATATCCTGATGGTAGATGGTAAAAAATCTACTGCAGAAGCAATCGTATACAGCGCGCTGGAGACCCTGGCTCAGCGTTCTGGTAAAAATGAACTGGAAGCTTTCGAAGTCGCTCTCGACAACGTTCGCCCAACTGTAGAAGTTAAGTCCCGCCGCGTTGGTGGTTCTACTTATCAGGTTCCAGTTGAAGTTCGTCCGGTTCGTCGTAATGCCCTGGCAATGCGTTGGATCGTTGAAGCTGCTCGTAAACGCGGTGATAAATCCATGGCTCTGCGTCTGGCGAACGAACTTTCTGATGCTGCAGAAAACAAAGGTACTGCAGTTAAGAAACGTGAAGACGTTCACCGTATGGCAGAAGCCAACAAGGCGTTCGCACACTACCGTTGGTAATCCCTTCGGAGTATTAGTCACCAGGCGGGCGCTTCAGAGAAGCTGCCCGCTCTGGGTAACTTAACTGAACGCCTAAAGAAACAAACGAGGAATCAAATGGCTCGTACAACACCCATCGCACGCTACCGTAACATCGGTATCAGTGCGCACATCGACGCCGGTAAGACCACTACTACCGAACGTATTCTGTTCTACACCGGTGTAAACCATAAAATCGGTGAAGTTCATGACGGCGCAGCCACCATGGACTGGATGGAACAGGAGCAGGAGCGTGGTATTACCATCACCTCCGCAGCGACTACTGCATTCTGGTCAGGTATGGCTAAGCAGTACGAACCGCATCGCGTAAACATCATCGACACCCCGGGCCACGTTGACTTCACCATCGAAGTAGAACGTTCCATGCGTGTTCTTGACGGCGCGGTAATGGTTTATTGCGCAGTTGGTGGTGTTCAGCCACAGTCTGAAACCGTATGGCGTCAGGCGAACAAATATAAAGTTCCACGCATCGCGTTCGTTAACAAAATGGACCGTATGGGTGCTAACTTCCTGAAAGTTGTTGGCCAGATCAAAACCCGTCTGGGCGCGAACCCTGTTCCGCTGCAGCTGGCAATTGGTGCTGAAGAAGGCTTCACCGGCGTTATCGACCTGGTGAAAATGAAAGCCATCAACTGGAACGATGCAGACCAGGGCGTTACCTTCGAATACGAAGATATCCCGGCTGAGATGCAGGACCTGGCTGACGAATGGCACCAGAACCTGATCGAATCCGCTGCTGAAGCTTCTGAAGAGCTGATGGAGAAATACCTGGGTGGTGAAGAACTGTCTGAAGAAGAGATCAAAAAAGCTCTGCGTCAGCGCGTTCTGAACAACGAAATCATCCTGGTAACCTGTGGTTCTGCGTTCAAGAACAAAGGTGTTCAGGCGATGCTGGATGCGGTAGTTGACTACCTGCCATCCCCGGTTGACGTTCCTGCGATCAACGGCATCCTGGACGACGGTAAAGATACTCCGGCTGAGCGTCACGCAAGTGATGACGAGCCGTTCTCTGCACTGGCGTTCAAAATTGCTACCGACCCATTCGTGGGTAACCTGACCTTCTTCCGCGTTTACTCTGGTGTGGTTAACTCTGGTGACACCATCCTGAACTCCGTGAAAGCGGCGCGTGAACGTTTTGGCCGTATCGTACAGATGCACGCTAACAAACGTGAAGAGATCAAAGAAGTTCGTGCGGGCGACATCGCTGCAGCTATCGGTCTGAAAGACGTGACCACTGGTGACACCCTGTGTGACCCGGATCACCCGATCATTCTGGAGCGTATGGAATTCCCTGAGCCGGTAATCTCCATCGCGGTTGAACCAAAAACCAAAGCTGACCAGGAAAAAATGGGTCTGGCTCTGGGCCGTCTGGCGAAAGAAGACCCATCATTCCGCGTATGGACTGATGAAGAATCTAACCAGACCATCATCGCTGGTATGGGTGAACTGCACCTGGACATCATCGTTGACCGTATGAAGCGTGAATTCAACGTTGAAGCGAACGTGGGTAAACCTCAGGTTGCTTACCGCGAAGCGATTCGCGCGAAAGTTACCGATGTTGAAGGTAAACACGCTAAGCAGTCTGGTGGTCGCGGTCAGTACGGTCACGTTGTGATCGACATGTACCCACTGGAGCCGGGCTCTAACCCGAAAGGTTACGAGTTCATCAACGACATCAAAGGTGGTGTAATTCCTGGCGAATACATCCCAGCCGTTGATAAAGGCATCCAGGAACAGCTGAAAGCGGGCCCTCTGGCTGGCTATCCGGTTGTTGACATGGGTATCCGTCTGCACTTCGGTTCTTACCACGACGTTGACTCCTCTGAACTGGCGTTTAAACTGGCTGCGTCTATTGCCTTTAAAGAAGGCTTTAAGAAAGCAAAACCAGTTCTGCTTGAGCCAATCATGAAGGTTGAAGTAGAAACTCCTGAAGAGAACACCGGTGACGTTATCGGTGACTTGAGCCGTCGTCGCGGTATGCTGCGTGGTCAGGAATCCGAAGTAACTGGCGTTAAGATCCACGCTGAAGTTCCGCTGTCTGAAATGTTCGGATATGCAACTCAGCTGCGTTCTCTGACCAAAGGTCGTGCATCATACACCATGGAATTCCTGAAGTATGATGATGCGCCTAACAACGTTGCTCAGGCCGTTATTGAAGCCCGTGGTAAGTAATCCACAGGATTAAAACCTAAGTCCCGTGCTCTCTCCAGAGGGGAGAGCACTATAGTAAGGAATATAGCCGTGTCTAAAGAAAAATTTGAACGTACAAAACCGCACGTCAACGTTGGTACTATCGGCCACGTTGACCATGGTAAAACTACCCTGACCGCTGCAATCACTACCGTTCTGGCTAAAACCTACGGTGGTTCTGCTCGTGCATTCGACCAGATCGATAACGCGCCAGAAGAAAAAGCTCGTGGTATCACCATCAACACCTCTCACGTTGAGTACGACACCCCGACTCGCCACTACGCACACGTAGACTGCCCAGGCCACGCCGACTATGTTAAAAACATGATCACCGGTGCTGCACAGATGGACGGCGCGATCCT